>NZ_JBEOUE010000007.1:0-309098 GCF_040303965.1 Streptomyces sp. NPDC094032
CACGACTGGGCGTCCCCGCCCCAGCCATGACAGCGGACCTGAAGCACGCATGCGCGTCGACTCCCACCCTGGCAAACAGACAAATGCACACGCCTCGATCAGGCGCGTGCGTGCGTACTGTCCGTCAGGTTCGGCGGGCGGAGCAAGATCACATCTTTTCGGTTGCACACGCGTGAAGTGATGTAGGCCACACGGCAGTCCGCCATAGATGATCACCAGTGGCGATCTTTGCGATCATTAACTCAATTCGGTGCATCAAGGGCTCTTGTGCCACACGAATCCCCCCAAGGCGGACCTCGGTGACGAACGGTCAAGGACTCCACCGTTCCGCGTAACGGTCTTATAAAATTCTCATCTATGGACGCTCCGTGGCGGCTGTGTGATCGTGTGTTCGCTTTCTGCCCCGCGGCCTGCCGTCTGGGGCTGTTTGTGCTGTCTTCCATTCGTCTGGTTCACACGGGAGTAGACCGCCGTGACCGCGCCGCCCTATCTCAGCCCCTTCGTGCGCACGCGCACGCGGCTGTCTCTGACCATCGGCCTCGTTCTGGCCGCCCTCACCGCTGCCCTCTTGCCCTGGTGGCAGCCCGATTCCGCGCCCGTCACGGCCGGTGGCAAGCCCACCGACGTCAAGCGGGTATCCACCGGCCCCAAGGACGAGACCGCCGCGAGGGCCGAGGCCGTTCGCAGTGGCAAGAAGGTCCTCGTCGACACCGCCACCACCGCGAACTCCCTGACCTGGGCCCTGCCCAACGGCCAGATGCGTTCGCAGACGCACGCCCTTCCGCAGCGCGCGAAGAACGCCGCCGGGAAGTGGGCACCCGTCGACAACAAGCTCACGCGCGCCGCCAAGGCACCGCGCGGGCTCGGCGTCACGCCGGTCAACGCCGTCTACCCCGTCCGCTTCTCCAGCGGCAACGGCAGCGCCGGGGCCGACCGGGCGGACCGTTCCTTCGTCCGCGCCGAGACCCCCGGGCAGTCGACTCTGGCCGAGGTCGAGTTCGGCGGCCACACCATCGCCTACACCTGGCCCGGCACCCTGCCCGAGCCGGTGCTCGACGGTCCGCGCGCCCTCTACTCCGAGGTCCTGCCCGGCGTCGACCTGCTGCTCGTCGCGCGTGAGGAGGGCGGCTTCGCCCAGGTCCTCATCGTCAAGACGCCCGAGGCCGCCCGCCAGGAGGCCCTCAAGTCCGTCTCGTACGGGCTGCGTTCCGCGACCGCGACCTTCCGCCACGACACCAAGGCCAACCGCGTCCTGGTCCTCGACAAGGCGGGCAAGGAGGTCGGCTCCATCCCGACCCCCTTCGCCTGGGACTCCTCCGGCCGCGACCCCGAGCTGCCCGACGGCACCGTCGCCCGCACCGCCACGGACACCCCGTCCAACGTGCTCAAGCTGTCCGGCCTCACCGGCATCGAGCCCGGCGCCAAGTCCGCCCAGCTCCCCGTCGAGCTGGAGGGTGACAAGACCGGGACCGCGCGCCTGGCCCTGGATGTCGCCGGTTCGGGTCTGCTGACCCGCGAGGGCGTCAAGTACCCGCTCTTCGTGGACCCGACGATGAACGCCGGCTGGCAGTCCTGGACCACGGCCTACCGGCCGTACCCCAACTCCAGCTTCTACAACGGCACCAACTTCTCCTCCGGCACCTCCGACGCCCGCGTGGGCTACGAGTCGGACACCGGCGGTCTGGGCCGTTCGTTCTGGCGCATGGACTTCGACTCGAAGATGAAGGGCGCCACCGTCACCTCGGCGTCCTTCAAGGTCCAGAACAACCACTCCTGGTCCTGCACGGCCCGTGAGTACAAGTTCTACCTGACCGGTGGCATCTCCACGGGCACCACGTGGAACGCGCAGCCGTCCTGGACCACGCACCTCCAGTCGAAGTCCTTCGCCCACGGCTATTCCTCGACCTCCTGCCCGGACGAGTTCGAGGCCTTCAGCAACTCCGCCGTCGTCGCGGCAGCGCAGCAGGCCGCCACCGGCGGCTGGTCGAACATCACCTTCGGCATGCGGGCCACCAGCGAGTCCGACACGCAGACCTGGCGCAAGTTCCGCGCGACGTCGGCGACCTTCGAGGTGGACTTCAACACCCCGCCGAAGGAGCCGACCAGCGGCACCTCCTCCCCCGGTGGCGCCTGCGTCGTCGGCCCCGGCGCCGGAGTCACCGTCGGCAAGACGAACATCGTCCTCAAGGCCTACTCCTCCGACAACGACGGCAACCTCACGGGTCTCCGCTTCAAGTTCTGGAAGGCCGGAGCCGCCGTCCCGGCGGGCACCCTGGTGACCCCGACCGGCGGCTGGGCCTCCACGACGATCGCCGCCACCTCCCTTGAGGACAAGGCGACCTACTACTGGGCCGTCCGGGCCGAGGACGCAGCCGGCGCCGCCTCCTCGTACTTCCCGGCCAACACCACCGAGAACTGCGCGCTCACCGTGGACGGTTCGGCCCCGCCGCCGCCCACGGTCGACGAGGACACCACCCCGTTCAAGCGCGCCACCTCCGACGGCGCGACCTGGGCGAGCGTCAAGTTCGGCGGCACCGGCGACCTGACCGTCACCTCCCCCGGCGCGGCCAAGTTCCGCTTCGGCTGGGAGGGCATGTCCTACACGGACTACACGGCGACCAACGGCTCGTACACCTTCACCGGTCTCAAGCCGCCGCACGCCGGCCCGAACTGGATCCACCTCTTCGCGCTCGACTCGTTCGGCAACGTCAGTGCCCGCACGGACTACGCCACCTACATCCCGCCGCGCGACAGCGCCGACGGCCCGGGTGACGTGGGCGGCGACGGCATCGCCGACCTGATGATCATCGACGCCAACGGCAACCTCTTCTCCTACCCCGGATCCCCGGACGGAGAGCTGTACGCGGGCCTGACCGGCTCCTACACCATGGGCACCGACGGCAAGCCGGTCCTGGCTCCGAAGGCCCCGTGGTGGAACGGCACCAAGCCCGCGCTCATCAGCCACTACCAGGACGTCTACCCCGGCGACGGCTCGACCGACCTGTTCGCGGTCGACCCCGACGGCACGTTCTACCTCTACCCGGGCGACGGCTACGGCTCCTTCAACGTCGACGACCGCCTCAAGATCCGTCTCCCCTCGAACGCCCCGGCGCCGAAGGACTGGACGGAGATGAAGGCGATCGGCGACATCACGGGTGACAAGCTGACCGACGTCGCCGTCACCACGGGCACGCAGTTCTGGATCCTCTCCGGCTACACCGGAGCGACCTTCCAGACCGCGACGCTGATGGAGGGCACCGCCTGGGGCCCCCGTGACATCGTCAACATCGCCGACATCGACCTGGACAACACGCCCGACCTGCTCTGGCGCAGCCTCGACTCCGGCACGATCTACATCCGTCACGGCAAGCCCGGCACCGTCGCGGGCAGCGTCGACATCAACTCGCTGAAGACCGCCGCCGCCTCCCGCCAGGGTGTCGACACGTCCTACGGCACCAACTGGACGACGGCCAACATCACCGCGGTCATCGGCATCCCCGACGTCAACGGCGACAAGATCCCCGACCTGTGGGTCCGCTACGGCGCCGACGGCACGATGAAGGTCTACCACCCCAGCACCACCAACACCGGAGCGGCCGTCAAGACGGTCCTCTCGGTGAACTGGGCGGGCATCAAGTCCTTCGGATGATCCCCGAAAGCTGATCCCCACTAGGAACACCCCCTGAGCCCCCGGCGCCCTCGCGGCGCCGGGGGCTCAGCTCCACCTCCGCCCGCACCGTCTTGCCGACGGGCACCCGCGCCAGGATCTCCCACCGCGTGGCGAGCGCGTCGACGATACGGAGGCCCCGCCCCGCGTCCGTGAGCCGCGGGTGACGTTCCGTACGCGTGTCCGAGACATCAATGCGGAGGTACGGGTCGGGCGTCGCCGAGGTGTACGAGACCACCACCTCGAAGTCCCGCCCGGGCACCCGCCCGTGGGTCACCGCGTTCGCGGCGAGCTCGGCCACGATCTGCGCGGTCGCGTCCGACGCGGCGCTCCCGTGCGGGATCCCCCACCGGTCGAGCTGATGGAGAACAAGCCGCCGGGCCAGCCGGGCGCCGCGCGGAGTGGAGCTGAAACGCTGGGTGAACACACGTACGGTAACCGGCTCTTCGCGTGTCTGCGGTGAGGTCATGGGGCCAATGTGGCGCCGAAAAGGGCGGGTTGCCAGGTCAGAAACTCGTACGCTAAGTAAGCGTACGGGTTCAGAGGGTGGACAGTACTCGTCACCGCCCGTGAGCATTCCGCTTGGAGGTGTGCGCAATGACGGACGGCAATGCGGAACCGGAGACCTCGGACAGCCTGAAGGCCTTCGGGGAGGTGGTCAAGGCGTTCCGCAAAAGGGCGGGACTCACTCAGGAGCAGTTCGCACCCCGCGTGCGGTACTCGGTGGAGACGATCGCGTCCATCGAACAGGGACGCCGACTTCCCTCGGTGACCTTCGTCGAACGGGCCGAAGTGGTCCTGGACGCGTTCGGGGTGATCAGGGCAGCGGCGAAACATCTGACCCGGGAACCGGGGCTGGCGAGGTGGTTCATCCAGTGGGCCAAGCTGGAGAAGACGGCACTGTGCCTGTACACGTACGAGAACCGCCTGGTGCCGGGCTTGTTGCAGACGGAGGCGTATCAGCGGACGCTGTTCGCGGGGCAGCTCCCGCCCATGGGGGACGCGGAGGTCGAGGAGAACATCGTCGCTCGTGTGAAGCGGCAGAAGCTGCTCACCCAGCGGGTCAACACCGCCTACAGTTTCATCATCGAAGAGCACGTACTGCGGAAGCAGACCGGCGGGCCGGAGACGCACCGGGAGCAGATCGAGCACCTGCTGCTCATGTCGGAGCGGCGGAACATCGAGATCCAGATCATGCCGCAGGACCGCGAGCACCACGCCGGTCTCGATGGGCCGATGCAGTTGCTGGAGACCCCAGACAACCAGTGGCGCGCCTACTGCGAAGGCCAGGAGAGCGGGCTACTGATCTCCGACGCCAAAGTCGTCGGCATCCTCAAGATGCGGTATGCCAGTATGCGGTCACAGGCTCTCACCCTCGAAGACTCCCGGAGCCTGTTGCGGCAGATGCGAGGAGCTACATGAGCACCACAGACCTGGCCTGGTTCAAGAGTAGTTACAGCAGCGGCGGAAGCGGCGACTGCGTCGAAGTGGCTCTCTCCTGGCACAAGTCCACGTACAGCAGCAGCGGCGACGGAGACTGCGTCGAGGTCGCCACCTGCCCCACCACCATCCACGTCCGCGACTCCAAGCGTCCCCACGACGCCCAGCTCACCCTGGCTCCCGCCTCCTGGCGGGAGTTCGTGGACGGCTGCGGGCGCATCTGATGGCGTACCTGGACGACCTGTTCTCCCTCGCCGGCCGCACCGCCCTCGTCACGGGCGGCAGCTCCGGCATCGGCAAGGCCATAGCGCGGGCCCTCGCGAGGGCGGGCGCGTCGGTGGTGATCGTCGCGCGCCGGGAGGCGGAGCTGAAGGCGGCGGTCGAGGAGCTGGAGCAGGCGGGCGGCACGGCCGCCTGGGTGACCGGGGACCTGAGCACCCGGGACGGCGTGAAGGCCGCCGCCGAGGAGGCGGCCGGGGTGTTCGGGGAGCCGGACATCCTGGTGAACTCGGCCGGGATCAACCTGCGTCCGCCGCTCTCGGAGCTGTCGGAGGAGGTCTGGGACTCGACCATGGCCGTGAACCTGGAGGCGCCGTTCCTGCTGGGGCAGCGCTTCGGGCCGGGGATGGCCGAGCGCGGGTTCGGGCGGATCATCCACGTGACCTCCCAGCAGGCGCACCGCGCGTTCGTGCAGTCGGGGGCGTACGGGGTGTCGAAGGGCGGCCTGGAGTCGCTGGCGCGGTCGCAGGCGGAGGCGTGGTCCCCGTACGGCGTCACGTGCAACACGCTGGTGCCGGGGTTCGTGATGACGCCGCTGAACGAGCGGCTGTCGGCCGACCCGGTCAGGGTCGCGGACCTGGCGGCCCGGACGATGGTCGGGCGCAACGGGCTCGCCGAGGACTTCGAGGGGGCGGCCGTCTTCCTGGCGAGCCGGGCCTCCGCGTACGTCACGGGGCAGGCGGTGTACGTCGACGGCGGGCTGTCCGTCCACTGACCGCACGCCTCGTCCCACCCATGGCCCCCGCTTTCCCGAACGCCTGTCGTAGCCCGTTGCTAAGGTTGCGCCAGCGACGGAAGGCGGGGGCCATGACCATCGACGCGCATCTGAAGACCTCGGAAGAGGATCTGACGAAGCTGGCGGACGATCTCGACGCGATGCAGCGTCATATCGACGGCCAGGTACGGCGGATGGACGGCATCGTCGACCGGATCGAGGCGGGCTGGAAGGGCGGGACCGGGAAGGCGTACCGGTCGCTGCACAAGGCCGCGTCCGAGGACGCCGTGCGCATACGCGAGATCCTGGTCGTGCTTGAGCAGGCCGTGCGGTCGAGCCGCGACGGCTTCACCGAGCAGGAGATGGAGAATCTGCGGCGCCTGCGGAAGATGGAGAGCTCCGTGGACGTGGCGGCGGAGGCGGCGAAGCTCCAGGCGCCCGACGTTCCGGCGCCCGCCGGGCCGCACAGCGGCATCCTCGACATCTGACGGCCGCATCGGCCGCGTCGGCCGCACCATGACGGAGCACGGGGGTTCTCTTGTCCGATGACCACATAGGCGTCGACTTCGGCACGCTGGGCGATCTCGCCACGGAGCTCGAAGACATCCTCAAGCAGCTCAACAGCAAGCTGGAGACGCTCTACCAGCGCACGGAGAAGGTCGTGCTCGCCTGGGACGGCGAGGCCCGCGACGCGTTCGTGGACGAACTCGACCAGTGGGACCGGCAGATGCAGGACCTCCAGGCCGCGCAGAAGTGGCTGCACGAGGTCGTGACCAACGGGCAGGCGAACTACGGCGCCGCCCACCGCGCCGTGCTGCGCGGCTGGGGGGCGGCCTGATGGCGACCCCCACCACGCCGACCACCCCGGGCGCCGGATTCGACGTCACGCCCGCCCAGTTGAGCGGGGTGGCGGGCAGTGTCGCCCTCCACCAGGGCAGCCTGGACAAGGCGGCCAAGGACTTCCTGCACGCCGTCAGCCAGTACATGGACTGCGGGGGCTACGGGTCGGCGGCGGAGGCCGTCTCCGCCTCGTACGTGAAGGTCGGCAACCTGTTCCTCGACACCTGGGCCAAGGCCGTCGCGGGCATCGGCGGCGTCGCCACCGGCTTCGTCGTCACGGCCAACAACTACGCGCGGGCCGAGGCCGCGAGCCATCCCTCGGGCACCGCCCAGCCGCAGCAGTTCCCGCTCCCCCAGGTCATCGACTCGCCGCCCCAGTACCCCCGGATCACGGATCTGAAGTGGGGTGACATGGACGACTACTCGGGCAACTTCATCTCCTGGCTGCTCGAAGGCGTCCCCGACTGGGCGATGGACATCGTCCGGAAGCTGCTGCACCACGTCTTCCGCTGGGGCAAGGCCGCGGACATCCTGCCGCTGCCCGACTACCAGGAGATCGACAAGCTGGCGCTCGCGTGGCTCCAGCCCGGTTTCGGCGTCACCCAGGTGGAGGGGATGCTGAACCAGGCCGTCGGCTCGATCTCCGACCCGAACAACGGCGAATGGCAGGCCGCCATGCGCACGTTCACCAGCTCCCTGTGGGGCACCACGGCCTGGGGCACGTCGACCGTCGGATACGAGTGGAAGCACGACAGCGGCGGCGCCGGCACCTCGATCGCCACCAGCGCGAGCCACCCGGTGATGAGCGTCCTGTGGGACACCACCCAGGAGGTCAGCCAGGCGCTGCGGGAGTTCGCCGTGGCCGCGGCCAAGATGCGGCACGAGCTGTGGAGCATCTGGAAGAAGGCCGTCAAGGACGCCCTGCCGAACATCAAGGACGGCATCGACATGGGCGACCTCAAGAAGCTGGGCAAGAGCATCCTGTCCATGGGCCGCGACCTCGGCATCAGCATCACGCTGGAGATCGACCAGGCCGCGATGAGCCGGGCCGTGACGACGTACGAGAACGAGTGCCGGGCGGTGGTGGCACGCCTGGACAAGCTGGTGGACCCCCTCCAGGAGGCGTCCAGGGCCGTCCCCACCTACCAGTCCGAGCAGGCCAGGGCGCAGGCCTTCGGGGCGCGCTCGCTCAACGAGTTCAAGCACGAGCACAAGTTCATGGTGCCCGGGCAGAACGAGGACGACTTCTACTACCCGATCGACCTGGCGAGCCAGGAGGGGCTGTACGACAGCCACCCGATTACAAGCAGGATCTCGATCCGCCGTTCATCGTGCTCACCGCCATGCCGCACAAGGGACCGTGAGAGAGGTGTGTGCCATGTTCTCGGACGGGCCGGTGGTCCGGCTCCTCGATCTCGCCGTGTCGGTACGGGACTCGGCGGGCCGCCTCTCCCTCGACACCGAGCTCGGGCGCTATGTACGGCTGGTGCGCGGCGACACCGTCGCCCAGTGGAACTGCTCGGCGTACGCGGCGGCGGGCGCGCTCGACGTGGCGGCCGACGGTCTCGGCGGGGCGCCCGCCGCGTTCCGGGAGAAGGCGGCGCGGGCGGCCGGTGACACCGATCCGGCGGAATTCCTCCGTACCCTCGCGAAATCACTCCGCGAACAGGACCGGGCCGGGGCGCCGGAATTCAAGGATCTCCCGCTCGAAGGCTGGGAATTCCTCCACACCTTCCCCCTTCTCTTCGGTCTCGACGCGATCCTGATGGACGAGCCGGGCCCGGTCGGCGAGACCGTGCGGACGCTCCTCGGCAACGAGCACCCGTTCTGCACCGAGCTCGCGGCCGGGTACGCGGGCGAGGCCCAGAAGGCCCGCGTCCTGTTCCCCGGCGCGGAGGGGCTGCGCCCCCGCCTGTCCTGGGCGACGCGCGACGCGCTCCTCTCGATCACGGCCACCGTCGACGACCACATGCTGCGGGAGCACTGAATGACCGCGCGCCGAAACCGCGCCGCGAGCTATCCGGACCGGGAGACCGCCCAGTGGGCCACCCAGCAGGTGGTGTCCCGCAACGAGCAGGTGATCCACCGCTGGCTCGCCCAGTCCACCCGGCGGCGGCTCGCCATCGAGGCCGCCTGGCCCTCGCGCCCCGAGCCGGTCGGGCGGGTGCTGACCGACCCGATGGCGCTCGCCGGGCGGGACTCCGTCGAGGTCAGGGCCGCCCGGGTGGTGCTGCGCCGCAGCGAGACCAGCCCGCTCGGCTTCACCGTGCACTCCACCGTCCCGATCGACCTGTAGGGAGGCCCGGCCGATGCCCCTCAAGCCCCTCGAACACGACCGGAAGTACGGCGAGCTGGACCAGGTCGTCCGCGCCCACCTCGGGCGCCGCGCCGACGACCCGGAGGCCCTGGAGGCGTACCTGCGGCACTGCTGGCGCACCCGCCCCTGGGTGATCGGTGTCGCGGAGCACCAGCTGCGCGAGTACGCCCAGAATCCGCCGGGGCGGCTGCGGCTGCGGCTCGGCGAGTACTACCCGGTGCCTGACGTGGGCCTGCCCGACGACGAGGTCCAGGACTGGCTGCGCGGCCTCGCCGACCGGCTGCGCGCCAGCGTCGAGACGGGCCAGGCCCCGCCGCCGGCCACCCCGCGCACCCACTGGGAGTGGCACGCCCGCTTCCCGGAGCTGGCCCAGCTCCTGGGCGGCTGGTTCGGCCAGGACATGCCGGAGGAGTTCGACGACCACGACACGGCCCTCGCCGACTACCGCGAGACCACGGACCCGGGCCTGGTCGCCCAGCTCGTCGGCGAACTCCGCGACCTGCTGTCCCTTCCCCTGGACGAGTCCGACTACGCCCTGGCCCTCACCGAACTGGGCCTGGAGGTCGACCCGCCCGAGCCCCTGAGCCCGGGCGCCTGGGTGGCGGAACTGGCGGACCGGCTGCGCTGAGCGAAACGGCCCTGCCTCCGCCCGAAGGTTCCTTCGGGCGGAGGCAGGGCCGTTGGTGTCCCGTGGGATCAGCGCAGGTCGAACCGGTCCAGGTCCATGACCTTGGCCCAGGCCGCGACGAAGTCCGTCACGAACTTCTGCCCGGCGTCGTCGGAGGCGTACACCTCGGCGACGGCGCGCAGTTCGGCGTTGGCGCCGAAGACCAGGTCGGCACGGGTGCCGGTCCACTTGACCGCGCCGGAGGCGTCACGGGCCTCGAACGTGGTCTGGTCGTCGGAGGTGGACTGCCACTCGGTGTCCAGGTCGAGCAGGTTGACGAAGAAGTCGTTCGTCAGCTTGCCCGGGGTCTCGGTGAGGACACCGAGGGAGGACTGCGGCTGGGTGACACCCAGGACGCGCAGGCCGCCGACGAGGACCGTCATCTCCGGGGCGGACAGGGTGAGCAGGTTCGCCTTGTCGACGAGGAGGTACTCGGCGGGCAGGCGCTGGCCCTTGCCGAGGTAGTTGCGGAAGCCGTCCGCGCTGGGCTCCAGGGCGGCGAAGGACTCGACGTCCGTCTGCTCCTGCGCGGCGTCGACGCGACCCGCGGAGAACGGGACCTGGACGTCGAAGCCGGCGTCCTTGGCGGCCTTCTCGACGGCCGCGCCGCCCGCGAGGACGAGGAGGTCGGCGATGGAGACCTGCGCGCCACCGGCCGCGTTGAAGGAGGACTGGATGCCCTCCAGGACGCGCAGCACCTGGGCCAGCTCGTCCGGGTTGTTGGCCTGCCAGCCGCGCTGCGGCTCCAGACGGATGCGGCCGCCGTTGGCGCCACCGCGCTTGTCGCTGCCCCGGAAGGAGGCGGCGGAGGCCCAGGCGGCGGAGACCAGCTGGGTGACCGTCAGGTCGGAGCCGAGGATCTTCTCCTTGAGGGAGGCGGCGTCGGCGGCGCCGATCGTGTCGCCCTGGCGGGCCGGCAGCGGGTCCTGCCAGAGCAGCTCCTCGCTCGGGACCTCCGCGCCGAGGTAGCGCGCGACGGGGCCCATGTCGCGGTGGGTGAGCTTGTACCAGGCGCGGGCGAAGACGTCCGCGAACTCCGCCGGGTTCTCGTAGAAGCGGCGCGAGATCGGCTCGTAGATCGGGTCCAGCTTGAGCGACAGGTCGGTGGTGAGCATCGTCGGCAGGTGCTTCTTCGACGCGTCGAAGGCGTCGGGGATGACCGCCTCGGCGTTCTTCGCGACCCACTGGTGCGCGCCGGCCGGGCTCTTGGTGAGCTCGTACTCGTACTCGAAGAGGTTCTTGAAGAAGCCGTTGCCCCACTGGGTGGGCGTCTCGGTCCAGGTGACCTCCAGGCCGGACGTGATGGCGTCCTTGCCGGAGCCGGTGCCGTAGGAGCTCTTCCAGCCGAGGCCGAGCTGCTCGATCGGCGCGGCCTCCGGGTCGGCGCCCACGTGGTCGGCGGGGCCGGCGCCGTGGGTCTTGCCGAAGGTGTGGCCACCGGCGATGAGGGCGACGGTCTCCTCGTCGTTCATCGCCATGCGCGCGAAGGTCTCGCGGATGTCGCGGGCGGCCGCGATCGGGTCCGGGTTGCCGTTGGGGCCCTCGGGGTTGACGTAGATGAGGCCCATCTGGACGGCGGCGAGCGGATTCTCCAGCTCGCGGTCGCCGGAGTAGCGCTCGTCACCGAGCCACTCCGTCTCGGGGCCCCAGTAGACGTCCTCGTCCGGCTCCCACTCGTCGACCCGGCCGCCGCCGAAGCCGAAGGTCTCGAAGCCCATGGTCTCCAGGGCGACGTTGCCGGTGAGGATCATCAGGTCGGCCCACGAAATGGCCTTGCCGTACTTCTTCTTGACCGGCCAGAGCAGGCGGCGGGCCTTGTCCAGGCTCGCGTTGTCCGGCCAGCTGTTCAGCGGGGCGAAGCGCTGCTGGCCGCCACCGGCGCCACCGCGGCCGTCGCTGACACGGTAGGTGCCGGCGCTGTGCCAGGCCATCCGGATCATCAGCGGGCCGTAGTTGCCGAAGTCGGCGGGCCACCAGTCCTTCGAGGTGGTGAGCACCTCGGCGATGTCCTGCTTGACGGCCGGGAGGTCGAGCGCGTTGAACGCCTCCGCGTAGTCGAAGTCCCCTCCGAGCGGGTTCGCCACGGCGGGGTTCTTCGCAAGGATCTTCAGGTTGAGCCGGTCCGGCCACCACTGGCGGTTGCCGCCGCCCTGCGTGGGGTGCGCGGCACGGCCGTGGGCGACCGGGCAGCCGCCCGTGCCTTCCTGCTTCTGCTCAGACATCGGTCTTTCCTTCCGAACCATTCGGATCACGGAGCTCGGGAACTGCTGAGGCGTCGGTGTGACCGGCGCACACCCTCTTGGCTACTACTGGAGTCGATCCTATGGTGGACACAGTCCAAGTCAATACGACAGCCGGACTCATACGGATTACTCACATGGCAAGGCTGGTGACCATGAGCGATCTGCTGGATCGGCTTCGCCGACGCGGCTGGCGGATGACCGCCCAGCGCCGCGTGGTCGCCGAGGTCCTCGACGGCGAGCACATCCACCTGACCGCGGACGAGGTACTCGCCCGTGCCACGGCGAGACTGCCCGAGATCTCACGCGCGACGGTGTACAACACGCTGGGCGAGCTCGTCTCCCTCGGCGAGATCCTGGAGGTCTCCAGCGTCGGCCGCGCCAAGCGCTACGACCCGAACGCCCACGAGGCCCACCAGCACCTGGTCTGCTCGGGCTGCGGCACGGTCCGCGACGTCCGCCCGGAGGGCGACCCCCTGACGGGCCTGGCGGCCACCGAGCGCTTCGGCTTCACGGTGACGGCGGTGGAGGTGACGTACCGGGGGCTGTGCCCGGAGTGCGCGGAGGCCGACCGGGCATGAAAAAAGGCCCCCCGAAGGGGGCCTCTTCCGGTGCCGCTCAGCTCTCCGTCGGCTCCAGCCGCAGCGAGATCGAGTTGATGCAGTAGCGCTGGTCGGTCGGGGTCGGGTAGCCCTCGCCCTCGAAGACGTGGCCCAGGTGGGAGCCGCAGCGGGCGCAGCGGACCTCGGTGCGGGTCATGCCGTGGGAGGTGTCGGCGATCAGCTCGACCGCGGCGGTGTCCTTCGGGTCGTAGAAGGACGGCCAGCCGCAGTGCGACTCGAACTTCTCGGTGGACGTGAAGAGCTCGGCGCCGCAGGCCCGGCAGGAGTAGACGCCGGTGGTCTTCGTGTCCGTGTACTCACCGCGGAAGGCGGGCTCGGTGCCGGCCTGCCGGAGCACCTGGTACTCCGCCGGAGACAGCTCGGCCTGCCATTCCGCGTCCGTCTTCTCGACCTCGTACGCCATGAGCTCGCTCCCTCTGCTACTTCGCCGACTCGTCCAGGCGGGCCAGGATCCGCGGGCCCAGGTCGGTCACGTCGCCCGCGCCCATGGTGAGAACCAGGTCGCCGGGCTTGGCCATTCCCGCCACCACGTCCGGCACGGTGTCCTTGTCGTGGACGGGCGTGACGTCGGCTCCGGCGGCGCGGGCCGCGTCGATGATCAGCTCGCTGGTGATGCCGGGGATCGGGTCCTCGCGGGCCGGGTAGATGTCCAGGACCACGGAGCCGTCGGCGAGCGCCAGGGCCTCGCCCATCTCCCGGCCCAGCTCCTGGGTGCGGGAGAAGAGGTGCGGCTGGAAGACGACCAGGAGGCGGGAGGCCCCGGCGGCGCCGCGCATGGCCTCCAGGTCGGCGGTCATCTCGGTGGGGTGGTGCGCGTACGAGTCGATGACCTGGACGCCGGCGGCCTCGCCCTTCAGCTGGAGGCGGCGGCCGACGCCGGTGTACGCGGTGAGGGCCTGGGCCAGCTCCGCCGCGTCGACGCCGACGCGGGAGCCCGCGACCAGGGCGGCGGCGGCGTTGTGGGCGTAGTGGCGGCCGGGCACGGAGACCGTGAAGGTGTGCTCGGCGCCGTCGAGGGCGACGGTCACCTCGCTCTTCATCCCGTTGGGGACGATCTTGAGGATGCGGGCGTCGGAGTCCTCGGACTCGCCCACGGTGACGACCGTCAGCCCCTCGCGCCCGGCGACCCGGCGGGCCAGCTCGCGGGCGCCGGAGTGCTCGCCGACGACCAGGGTGCCGCCGGGGCGGATCTTGGCGGCGAAGGCCTCGAAGGACTCGTAGATCTCGTCCATGGAGGCGTAGTTCGCGTGGTGGTCGAGCTCGACGTTGAGGACGATCGCGACCTGCGGGTCGTACTTCTGGAAGCTGCGGTCGCTTTCATCCGCCTCCGCCACGAAGATGTCGCCGTCGCCGTGCAGGGCGTTGGTGCCGGGGCCCGCGAGGTCGCCGCCGATGGCGTACGAGGGGTCGAGGCCGAGCTCGGTGAGCGCGACGGCCAGCATGGAGGTGGTGGTCGTCTTGCCGTGCGTACCGGCGACGGCCACGGCGCTCAGGCCGTCCATCAGGGAGGCGAGCGCGTCGGAGCGGTGCACGACCGGGATGCCGAGCTCGGCGGCGCGGGCCAGCTCGGGGTTGTCGGCGCGGATGGCGCTGGAGACGACGACGGCGGAGGCGTCGTCGGCGAGGTGCTCGGCGGCGTGGCCGATGTGCACGGTGGCGCCCAGGGCACGCAGGGACTCGGCGGTCGCGGACTCCTTGGCGTCGCTGCCGGCCACCTTGGCGCCGCGCTGGGCGAGGATCTTCGCGATGCCCGACATTCCGGCACCGCCGATGCCGATGAAGTGCGGCCGTTCCATGGCGGCAGGGATGGCGGGTGCCATGCGGATCTCTCCCCGGGGTGCGTCTGTCTGGAAGTCTCCAGCCTAGTGCGTCGGGGCGGGCGTCCCGGGACGCCCGCCCCGAGGCGCGGCTAGTCGCTGTGCGAGAAGAGCTTCAGGACGGGCACGCCGACCTTGTGGCGGGCCCGGGAGGCCCAGTCGCGGTGGAAGAACTCCTCCACGTAGTGCGGGGCGGTGAGCACGATCACCTCGTCGGCGTTGACCTCGTCGACGACGCTCTTCATCAAGTCCAGGGGGTGGTCCTCGACCACCTGTCCGACCGCTTCGCAGCCGGCCGCTCTCAGCGCCTGGAGGGAGTGCTCCAGGGCCTGCTCGGCCGGCTTGCGGGCCTCCTTGCCCTCCGGTTCGTCGCCCTCCCGGGCCGCCTCCTTCAGCTCGCCCATGGCCACGTCGTCGATGGCGCGCAGCAGTACATCGGCCTGGTCACCGCGCGGCTGCATCAGGACGACGAAGGAGACACCCTCGTCGCCGTGCAGCGTGGTGACGAAGTCCACGTCGACGGCCGTCAGGGGCTTCTCGATCATCAGAACGCTTGTGAACACCTCAGGAGCCCTTCTGCGGAAACCATCCTTCCCCGTGCCCGCACGGGGACTGCGTGAGTAAGTGTGCCCAGCCGACGCTAAGCGGAACGACAAATTCCGCCGATTGTCAGATCCGACGGTAGCGGGTGAAGAGGAACCCGTCCTGCTCCAGCAGCGACGCCACGGCGAAGCGTCGCGGAACGTCCACGGAGGGACCTCCGGCGATCCGCTGCGCGCTCCCCGCCGTCATCGTCGGCGAGACGCTCAGGCACAGCTCGTCGAGCACCCCCGCCGCCACGAACTGGCCGAGCAGCCGGGGCCCGCCCTCGGTCAGCTGGCGCCGCAGCCCGCGCTCCGCGAGCAGCGCCACCGCCCGCTCCGGCTCGATCCCGCGCCCCGCGCCCGCGACCAGCACCTCCGCCCCGGCCGCGCGGGCCTGGGCCACCTTGTCGGCGGGCGCCTCGGCGCCGGTCAGGACCAGGGTCGGCACCAGCGGGGCGGTGAAGAGCGGCAGCGAGAAGTCGAGCTCCAGGGAGGCGGTCACGACCGCGATCACCGGCGCCGGACCCTGCCCCGCCGCCGCCCGGCGGGCCGCGAACGCCTCCCGCGCCCGGGCGGGCCGGTAGCCCTCCTGCCGTACGGTCTCGGCGCCGACGACGATGACGTCGGCCAGGCCCCGCAGGGTCCCGAAGATCCGCATGTCGGCGTCGGAGGAGAGCGGCTGGGAGCGTCCGTCGTGCTGGCCGGCCCCGTCGAGCGAGGAGACCATGTTGGCCCGGAGCCAGGGACCGGAGGCCGCCTCCGCGGGGTACGCGTAGGCGTCGGCGAGCTCGTCGAGGGACCACTCCCTGTCCGAGGCCGTGGCTGTCATGTCCGTCACAGGGAACAGGCGTCGCATCCTCGCAGTCTGACATGGCGCTTACAGTGGGGAACTGTGTCGACCCGTGCCATAACCGAAGCGGCTTCCACCGAAGCGGCCCCGCTCTCGCTCTGCTCCCGAGAGCCCCACGTCCCCGCCGACCGGCTCGTCGCGGAGATGGTGCCGCCGCCCCGGTTCGACTCGGTGCGCTTCGACACCTACATACCGGACCCCAACCAGCCCAGCCAGATCGACGCGGTCAAGGTCCTCTCCTCCTTCGCCGAGGGACTCGGCGGCGCCCACGCCTCCGGCGTCGGCAAGCGCCGCTGGTTCGCGAAGAAGCCGGCCGCCCCGGCCGGCCCGCGCGGGGTCTACCTCGACGGCGGCTACGGCGTCGGCAAGACCCATCTGCTCGCCTCCCTGTGGCACGCCACCCCGGCCGAGCCCTCGCTCAAGGCCTTCGGCACCTTCGTGGAGCTGACCAACCTGGTGGGCGCCCTCGGCTTCCAGCAGACCGTGCAGACCCTCAGCGGACACCGGCTGCTGTGCATCGACGAGTTCGAGCTGGACGACCCGGGCGACACCGTCCTCGTCTCCTCGCTCCTTCGCAAGCTGGTCGAGGCGGGCGTGGCGCTCGCCGCCACCTCGAACACCCTGCCCGGCAAGCTGGGCGAGGGCCGCTTCGCCGCCGCCGACTTCCTGCGCGAGATCCAGGGCCTGTCGGCGCACTTCCAGCCGCTGCGGATCGACGGCGAGGACTACCGCCACCGCGGACTGCCCGAGGCGCCCGCGCCGTACGCCGACGAGGTCGTCGCGAAGACCGCGTACGCCACTCCGGGCGCCTCCCTCGACGACTTCCCGCACCTCCTCGACCACCTGGCCAAGGTGCACCCGAGCCGGTACGGCGCGCTGACCGACGACCTCGCGGCCGTCTGCCTCACCGACGTCCAGCCGGTCCCCGACCAGTCGACCGCGCTGCGGCTCGTGGTCCTCGCCGACCGGCTCTACGACCGCGAGATACCGGTCCTCGCCTCCGGGCTGCCCTTCGACCGCCTGTTCAGCGACGAGATGCTGAACGGCGGATACCGCAAGAAGTACTTCCGGGCGATCTCGCGGCTCACCGCCCTCGCCCGGGACGCCAAGGGGCTGGTCGCGCAGTAGCTTGGGGCCCTACCCGACCGAAAGGGATCCACCATGGCCACCGTGCGTCACGCCCACACCGTCTGGGAGGGCGACCTCCTCAAGGGCAAGGGCGTCGTCACCCTCGACTCGTCCGGTCTCGGCTCCTACGAGGTCTCCTGGCCGGCCCGGTCCGAGGAGCCGAACGGCAAGACCAGCCCCGAGGAGCTCATCGCGGCGGCGCACTCCGCCTGCTTCTCCATGGCCTTCTCCAACGGCCTGGCCAAGGCGGGCAACGCGCCGACGCGCCTGGACACCAAGGCGGACGTCACCTTCCAGCCGGGCGAGGGCATCACCGGCATCCACCTGACCGTGCGCGGCGAGGTGCCCGGTCTGGACGCCGACCAGTTCCAGGCGCTCGCCGAGGACGCCAAGAAGAACTGCCCGGTGAGCCAGGCGCTGACGGGCACGACGATCACGCTCACGGCCGAGCTGCTCTGACCACACGTTCCACACGTTTCACATAGGGCAATGTGGGCCCGCACGGTTCACCTGTCACCACAGTGCGTGGTACACACGTGCGGGTCACACGTCACACCCCTGTCCGCCAACAGGAAGTGGGTTGCCTCATGTCCGCAACACGACGTCAGATCCTCGCCGCGGGAATCGTCTTCAGCGGCGCGGTGTCCGAACTCTTCGCCGGCGGCGCCTCAGCCGCCGCGCTCGGCGGCCACGCCGGATACGGCCCGCTGATCCCCGACCCGGCCGGTCTGCTCGACCTCCCGGCCGGCTTCTCGTACACCGTCCTCTCCCGGCAGGGCGACCCGCTCCGCTCCGGCGAGGGCGCGGTCCCCGGCAACCACGACGGCATGGGCGCCTTCGCGGGCCGCCGCGGCCGCGTCCACCTGGTCCGGAACCACGAGAACCGGGCCACCGCGAAGACCACGGTGCCCACCGTCCCGGGCCTCACCTACGACCCGGCCGCCAGGGGAGGGTGCACCGCGCTCGAACTCGACGGCCGCAACCGGGTCCTCGGCGAACGGGTCGCCATCGCCGGCACCGCCGTCAACTGCGCGGGCGGGCCCACCCCTTGGAACACCTGGCTGACCTGCGAGGAGACCGAGGACCGGGCCGGGACCAACGGGTACACCAAGGACCACGGCTTCGTCTTCGAGGTCGACGGCGCCGACCCGCGCCGCACCGGGGCGGTCCCGCTGACCGCGATGGGCCGCTTCCAGCACGAGGCCGTCGCCGTCGACCCGAAGAGCGGGATCGTGTACGAGACGGAGGACGCCTTCCAGCGGCCCTTCGGCCTCTTCTACCGCTTCCTGCCCGAGAAGCCGCTCGGCGGCACCGGCTCGCTGCGCGCGGGCGGCGCCCTGGAGGCCATGCGGGTGCCGGGGGTGCCGGACCTGTCGGTGATCCAGGAGACCGGGGCGCGCTTCGAGGGCGTGGAGTGGGTCCCGGTGCCGGACCCGCTGGCGGCCCAGACCCCCATCAGGCTCCAGGACTTCGGGCCCCGGGGCATCACGCACGCCCAGAAGCTGGAGGGCTGCTACTGGGGTGCCGGGCGCTCCGGCGGGCCCGGGGCCGTGTACTTCGTGTCCTCCTTCGCCCGCGCCAAGGACGGCTCCGGGGCCACCCACTTCGGCCAGGTGTGGAAGTACGAGCCGCACCGCCGCCGCCTCACCCTGGTGGTGGTCTTCGGCCCGGACACGGACCTCCAGCTGCCGGGCGAGTCGCCGGACAACATCTGTCTGGCGCCGTCCGGCGGCCTGATGGTCTGCGAGGACGGCGACGGCGCCCAGCACGTCTTCGGCGTGAGCCGGAAGGGCGAGGTGTACGCGGTGGCCCGGGGCGCCCAGAACATCGGCACCCCGGAGGCCCCGGAGTGGGGCGAGTTCGCGGGCGTGGCCTTCTCGCCGGACGGCTGCACGATGTTCGTCAACTGCTACACCCCGGGCACGACGTTCGCGGTGACGGGCCCGTGGCGCTGATCAGCGGAGCCCGTACGTCACGCCGGTGAGCCGCTCGGACAGCTCCCACAGGCGGCGGCCGGTCTCCGGATCGGTCGCCGCCGGTGCGAGGGCGACCCGCTTCGGCGCGCCGCGCAGCTCGCCGGGCCCGTCCGGCCCGTAGAGCGCGCCGCCCTCGGCGTCGGGCGCGGTCGCCGCGTAGAGCTGCGGGAGCGCTCCGGCCGCCGGGGGCTGGGCGAGCAGCGGTCCGAGGATCCGCCCGAAGACGATCCGCACGAGGGCGACCGGGGTGTCCTTCTGGAGGTTGGTCGCGGTGTAGCCGGGGTGGGCGAGGACGCTGCGCACGGGGCTTCCGGCGGCGGTCAGGCGCTGGTGGAGCGTGTGCCCGAAGACGGTGTTGGCCAGCTTGGCCTGCCGGTAGGCGCCCATGGGCGAGTAGCGCCGCTCGCCACTGATGTCGTCGAAGTCGATCGTCCCTCTGCGGTGCTCCAGCGAGCTGACGGTGACGACGCGGGGGTCGCGGCCGGCCGCGAGACGGTCGAGCAGGAGCCCGGTGAGGGCGAAGTGCCCCAGGTGGTTGGCGGCGAACTGGAGTTCATGGCCCTGGGCGCTGAGGGTGCGGGGCGGGGCCATCGCCCCGGCGTTGTTGACGAGGACGTCCAGGCGGGGGTGGTCGGCGGCCAGCTTCCCCGCGAAGTCCCGTACGGAGGCGAGGTCGGCGAGGTCGAGCCTGCGGACGTCGAGGAGGGCGCCCGGGTGCGTCCGCAGGATGTCGTCGGCGGCGGCCCGCCCCTTGCGCTCGTCGCGCACGGCGAGGACCACGTGGCCGCCGTGCCGGGCGAGCTCGCGGGTGGTCGCGAGGCCGAGGCCGCTGTTGGCCCCGGTGACGACGAAGACGCGACCGGTCAGGTCGGGGACGAGGTCGGCGTTCCAGCGCTGCTGCTCTGTCATGTGTCACACGCTGCCCTTGGTGTCACTCGGTGTCAAGTTCTTCCCCGAGTGCCATCCTCGGCTACGCTCGCCCCATGACCCCCGACATCAGCCTGGCCGAACGCAAGCGCCTGCTCGTCGCCACCGAGCTCACCGAGTCGGCGCTCCAGCTCCTGGCCCTGAAGGGCTTCGACGCGGTCACCGTGGACGAGATCGCGGCCGCCGCCGGGGTCTCGAAGCGGACCTTCTTCCGCTACTTCGCGTCCAAGGAGGACGTGGTCGTCCAGTTCCTCTCCGGCATGGGCGCCGACATCCACGCGGCCCTCGCGGCCCGCCCGGCCACGGAGCCCCCCTCCCGCTCCCTGCGCCACGCGGTCGCGGTCCCCCTGCTGGCCTGCACCGACCAGCACCCGGACCACGCGGCCAGGGCGCTGCGCGTGGTCCAGCTGATCCTCGGCACGCCCGCCCTGCTGGCCCGCTTCCTGGAGCGGCAGTCCGACTGGCAGGAGGCCCTGGCGGGGGAGCTGGCCCGCCGCGAGGGCCTGGACGCGGGGACGGACCTCTACCCGAGGCTGGCGGCGGGGACGGCGCTGGTGGCGTTCCGTACGGCCTTGCAGCGGTGGAGCGAGAGCGAGGCGGCGGAGGACCCGATGGCGCTGCTCGACCGGGCGTTCGCGGTGGTGGCCCCGGCGCTGGACGCGCAGGATCGGTGAAGGCGCGCCGACCGACGTACGGGAAGGGACACGGGATGTCTAAGCGAAGGGAAACCGGGGTGGCCCCGCTGCGCGAGCTCCTGAAGCTCCCGGTGGGCGAGCGGATCGACCTCTCCTCGTACGACGCCGCCGCGAGCCCGGGCGGCCCGGCGGACAAGGCGGCCGGTCTGGCGGCCACCGCCGCCCTCGGGCCGCGCCTCGCCGACCTCCAGGAACGCCTGTACGCGGCGAGCACGGCGGGCGACCGCCGAAGGCTCCTCCTGGTGCTCCAGGGGATGGACACGAGCGGCAAGGGCGGCACGGTCAAGCATGTGATCGGCCTCTTCAACCCCTCGGGCTGCCGCATCCAGGCCTTCAAGGCGCCGACTGCGGAGGAACGGGCGCACCCCTTCCTCTGGCGCGTCACCCAGGCCCTCCCCCGCCCCGGCGAGATCGGCATCTTCGACCGCTCGCACTACGAGGACGTGCTCATCGCCCGGGTCCGCTCCCTGGTCCCGGCGCCGGAGCTGGAGGACCGTTACGGCGAGATCGGGACCTTCGAGAAGCAGCTGACCGACGACGGCGTCACGATCGTCAAGGTCTTCCTCCACCTGTCGTACGAGGAGCAGCGCGCCCGGCTCCTCGAACGCCTGGACAACCCGGAGAAGCACTGGAAGTTCAACCCGGGCGACATCGAGGAGCGCGCGCTGTGGCCCGCGTACCAGGAGGCGTACGAGATCGCCCTGGAGCGCTGCGCGACGGAGGCGGCGCCCTGGTACCTGGTCCCGGCGGACCACAAGTGGTACCGCAACTGGGCGATCAGCACACTGCTCGGGGAGCATCTGGCGGAGCTGGACCCGCAGTACCCGAGGGGTGACTTCGACGTGGCGGAGTGCCGGAGGCGATTGCTCGCCCAATGATCGGTTAATTTCCCTGGGTGACCATTCCTGTACGAAGACTGTCGGCGCTTGCCCTTCTGGGCGCCGTTCTCGTCGGCTGCGGCGGGGGCGCGGCCGCACCGCCGGCGGCCGCGCCGGCCCCGACGAGCACGAAGCCGGGCACCGGGGCGACCGGCACCGCCACACCCGCCCCGCCCGCTGCGGGCCACCAGGCTCCCCCCTCCCCCAAGGCCCCGCCGACCCTGGCCCCGGGCCCGGACGGCCTGACCCGGGTCTACACGCACCGCACGGGCAAGCCCGCTTCCGCCTCCCCCGAGAAGGTCGTCGCCCTCACCTTCGACGCCGACATGACGGCCGACCAGGGCCCGCGCGCGGCGCGGGGCGAGCACTTCGACAACCCGCAGCTCATCGCGACCCTGCGCCGCCTCAAGGTCGACGCGACGGTCTTCATGACGGGCCGCTGGGCGGAGCAGTACCCGGACCAGGCGCGCTCGATCGGCAACGACCCGCGCTTCGAGATCGCCAACCACTCCTACAGCCACTACGCCTTCGCGACCCCGTGCTACGGCCTCCCGACCGTGGCCGCCGCCGACATGGCCGCCGACGTCAAGCGCGCCTTCGACGCCTTCCGCGACGCCGGTGCGACCCACGTGGTCCCGTACTTCCGCTTCCCCGGCGGCTGCTACGACGACGAGGCCCTGCGCGCCCTCGCCCCCCTAGGCGTCACGGCCGTCCAGTGGGACGTGGTCAGCGGCGACGCCTTCGCGAAGGACCCGGACGCGGTCGCGGACCAGGTCCTGGAGGGCGTGAAGCCCGGCTCCCTGGTCGTCATGCACTGCACCCGCAGCGCCGCCCCGGTCACCGAACAGGCGATCCGCCGCATCGTCCCGGAACTCCGCGCGAAGGGCTACCGCTTCGTGAAGGTGTCGGAGCTGATGAGCCGCTGACTCCCCGGGCCGTGTCCGCTACTCCCACCACGCGGTCGCCCGGCACGAAAGCCCCACGGCCGCCGCGCCCAGGACCAGGGCGCCCGCGAGGGCCGGCCAGGGGTAGCCGACGGTGCCGGTGATCAGCGGGGCGATGGCCGCCTTGGCCGGGGAGCCCGTGGTGACCAGGGCGAGGAGGGAGCCGAGGAGGAGGGCCGTCAGGGACCACCCTCGGGCGCGGATCAGGGGGCGGGTGGTCAGGACGCCGACCGCCGTACCGGTCAGGACGCAGACGGTCGCCGCCAGAAGTCCCGCCGCGGCGGCCGGGAGCGGGGCGACCGCGCGGTGCTCGCTGAGGACGTCGACGGCCAGGACGGCGACGGCGCCCGTGAGCAGGGTGGCCGCGGTGGCGGTCAGGACCGCCGCCAGATGGGCACGGCTCCGACCGGCGGCCGCGGCGGTCACCGCGCGGGCGGCCGGCGCCTCCTGATCGAGGCAGATCCGCACCGCCCAGGCACTCACCGGAACCAGCGCCGCCACCGTGTACCCAAGGGCCCCGAGCACCGGCTCACCCGCGTTGACACCGACCCCGACGAACACCGCGTACAGAAGAAACGGCGCCAGCCAGCGCTGGGAGCGGAGGAGCAGGGCGGCCTGGTAACGGAGCAGCGCGGTCATGGGCGTACGCCTTCGGTGCGCGGGGTGGTGGTGCCGAGAGCGTCGACGGCTTCGATGTGCCAGCCCGCGTCGAGGAGCGCCCGGAGGAGGGTGTCGGAGTGGGGGGCGTCGACGGTGGCGGTGAGACGGTCCGCGGATTCCCTACTGTCGGCGTACGCGGGGGAGCCGGGGAGGTCGGGTGGGAGCGGCTTTCCGCCGGTGGCGCGGATGTGGACCCGGGGCGGCGGGGTGGAGGCGGACGCCTCGGTGTGCTCCCGCGCGGGGACGGGCGCCCCGCTGCGTTCCCGGGCTCGGTCCCGGGCCTCCGTCGCAACGCTCACCCGGCCCTCCCCCACCCCGTACTCCGTGTCCGCCTCCCCCGCCAGCCGGCGCGGGTCATGGTCGACGAAGACGACGCGGGCGCCGGCCGCCACGCGGGCGCGTACCGCGTGGTCGAGTTCTGTGCGGGCGGCGGTGTCGAGGCCCGTCCAGGCCTCGTCCAGGACGAGTAGGTCCGGGTCGGCGAGGAGGGCCTGGGCTGCGGCCACCTTCTGGGTGGTGCCCTTGGAGAGGGCGGCGAGTGGGGTGTCGGCGTAGGCCGCCGCGTCGAAGCGGGTCAGCCACTCCCCCGCGCGGGCCCGGGCCTCGCGGCCGGTGAGGCCCTGGACGCGGCCGAGGTGGACCAGGTAGCCGGTCGCGGTGAGCGGCAGGGCGGCGGGGAAGCGCTCGGGGACGTACGCGGTGCGTGGTGGGCGGGCGCTGATGCGGCCCGCGCTGGGCGCGTCGACGCCCGCGAGCAGCCGCAGCAGCGTCGACTTGCCCGTGCCGTTGCCGCCCGTGACGCGGACGAGGGTGCCCGCGGGCAGGTCGAGGTCCACCTCGCGCAGCACCCAGGGACCGCGCGGGCCGTAGCGGCGGCCGACGCCCTCCAGCCTCATGGGCGGGGTCAGTTGGCCGACTTCTTCTGCGGGGTGAGCTCGCTGGGGCGGACGATGACGAAGCCGTTGCCCTCCAGCTTCAGCTGGACCGCCTCGCCGGAGCCGCCGCGCACCATCGAGCCGAGCGACTGCGAGCGGTGCAGCGAGGTGTGCAGCTGCTCGCTCCAGCCGACGACGGCGTCGGTGTCGACGTGGACCGGGGCGTCCGGGGTGACCGGGATGACGACCGGGTTGCCCTCGCAGATCAGGGCGATCTTGCCGTGGCCGGTGAAGACGCTGTTGAAGAGGCCGCCGCCGGTCATGCCGGCGCCCTTCACCGTCTTGATCTCGTACGCCAGCGTCGCGTCGAAGCACAGCACGTTGCGGCCGTTGACGGTCAGGGCGTCGCCCTGCTCGACCTCGACGATGAAACAGTTCTGCGCCTCGTGGGCGAACCACGCCTCGCCCTGGCCGCGGACGGTCATCAGCGGCAGGCCCTCGCCCGTGAGGGCGCGCTTGAGCAGGCCGCCGAGGCCCTGGCTCTTGTGCTCGAACTGCAGGTTCCCCCGGAAGGCGATCATCGAGCCCTGGAGGGCCCGCATCTCCCCCTGGACGGTGTACTTGACCGACTTGGCGTTCTGGAGGGTCATCCCCGGGAACGTCGCCGCCTCGGCGAGGTGCTCGCTGGCGAAAAGATCACTCTTCATGGAGGGCATCCTGTCCCGGAAGCCCTCATTCCTACAAGAAACGCGTGGGGCCGGTGCGGTGGCCGGTGGCAGACTTGCCGGGTGAGCAGCAACGACACCGATTCCGACGCGTCCCTCGACCCCCGCGACGAGAAGCCGCAGTACGTCCTCCCCCTGGTCGTCCGCATCGAGCGCGACGCTCCCCCGGCCCGTACCGACGCCCTGGAGACCTCCGCGCGCGCGGTCCTGGAGATCCTGGCCGACGACCGGTCGCTGGGCGACGGCGAGTGGGCCCAGGCGATGGCCGACTGGCAGGACGCGCGGATCCGCAAGGTCGTGCGCCGGGCACGCGGTGCCGAGTGGCGCCGGGCGGGCGCCCTGCCGGGCATCACGGTGACGGGCCGGGGCGGCGCGGAGGTACGGGTCTTCCCGCCGGTCCCGCTGGACGGCTGGCCCAAGGAGCTGGCCAAGTTGCAGGTCTCGGGCACGGACCTGGACGACCCGGCCGAGCCGGGCCCCGTGCCGGAGGGCGCGGCCATGCTGTGGCTCAACCCCGGGGTCGGCATGTCGGCCGGCAAGACGATGGCCCAGACCGGCCACGGGGCGCAGCTCCTGTGGTGGGCCCTGTCGGACGCGGACCGCGAGACCTGGCGCGAGGCGGGCTTCCCGACGGCCGTACGGACGGCCTCCCCGGAGCACTGGGCCCGGATCGTCGGCTCGGGCCGCCTGCCCCTGGTCCGCGACGCCGGCTTCACCGAGATCGCCCCGGGCCTGACCGTCGCGGCCGAGGGCAACGCCCACTTCGGCGCCGACCTGCGCCTCTGACGCGCGGGAGCGGAGAGGCTCCCTGACGGCGACTCCGGTCACCGACACGGCGCCTCTCCGCTCACCGGCCACCGCACCCACGGACTCCGGGCACCCAGGCCCGACGCCGCCCCGCCGACCACCCCGGTTACGGGCGCGCACCCACCCCGGACTCCCCCCTCACCCCGCCGCCACCACCTCCACCCCCCGCCCCCTGAGCTCCCCGAGGACCGCGTGGTCGGGGTCGGCGTCGGTGATCAGGCCCGTGACGTCCGCGAAGGGCAGGACACGGAAGCGGGAGGCCGTGCCGATCTTCTCCGAGGAGGCCAGGACGTAGGTCTCGGCGGCCCGGGCGGACAGGGCGCGCTTCATCGCGGCCTCCTCCGCGTCGCCCGTGGTCAGTCCCGCGTCCGGGTGGACGCCGGTGACGCCGAGCAGGCAGAGGTCGGCCGACACGTTCTGGGCAGCTTCCACGGCGGCGGCGCCGCAGGCGACCGCCGAGTGGGCGAAGATCCGGCCGCCGAGCACGAAGATCTCGACCCGCGGGTGGTCGAGCAGCGCCGCCGCGATGGTCGGGCTGTGGGTGATCACGGTGCAGGCCAGCTCCGGCGGGAGGGCCCGGGCGACAGCGAGGGCGGTGGTGCCGCCGTCGAGGATCAGCGCGCTCCCCGGCCGCACCAGCGCGGCGGCGGCCTCGGCGACCTTCCGCTTGCCGTCGGGGGTGACGGCCGCGCGGGCCGTGTAGTCCGCCACGGCCGGAGAGACCGGCAGCGCGCCGCCGTAGACACGGTGGCAGAGCCCCTCGGCGGCGAGATCGCGCAGGTCGCGCCGCACGCTGTCCTCCGAGATGCCCAGTTCCACGGCGACGTCCTTGGCGACGATCTTGCCCTCGCGAGCGAGCAGACCCAGCAGGTGGTCACGCCGTTCAGCAGCCAGCATCCGCATTCTCTCCCGTTCTTGCACGTTTCTGCGTGTACTGTAGCGCGCCATGAACGACAAGCCGACACACAGCGCGAGCGACGGCACGACCGGCCGCCCCGGCGTCGACATCCCCGACCACCGCGGCCGCACCGGCCTCGACCAGGCCGGACGCGACCTGGGCCGGAACCCCGACGTCGTGATCCGCGACGTGGAGCTCACCTCCCAGGGCTGGCACGTACTGCGCCGCACCACCTACGACCACCGGCGCCGCGACGGCCGCTGGGTCACCCAGCAGCGCGAGACCTACGACCGGGGCAACGGCGCCGTCGTCCTGCCGTACGACACCGCGCGCGGACTGGTCCTGCTCACCCGCCAGTTCCGCTACCCGGCGTACGTCAACGCCCATCCGGACGGCATGCTCGTCGAGGCGGCCGCCGGGCTGCTCGACGGCGACGAGCCGCTCGCCGCGATCCGCCGCGAGAGCGCCGAGGAGCTCGGGGTCGAGCTCGGCCCGCTCACCCACGTCCTCGACGCGTACATGAGTCCCGGCTCCGTCACCGAGCGCCTGCACTTCTACGCGGCCCCCTACACCCCGGCCCACCGCACCGGAAGCGGCGGCGGCCTGGAGGAGGACGGCGAGGACATCGAGGTCCTCGAACTGCCCTTCGCCGAGGCCCTCGCCATGGTCCGGGACGGGCGCATCGCCGACGGCAAGACCATCCTGCTCCTCCAGTGGGCCGCCCTGGACGGACCCTTCGCCCCCGCGCGATGAGCGCCGATGAGGGCCCGCGCAGGTGAAACCTCAAATGAAGCTCTGAACGTCCCCCTCTCCGGATTCGAACGCTTGATTCCGGGCCATCAGCTCAGGGACCGAAGGAGGGGGACATGGGGGACATGAAGGAGCTCGGTACGGGCATCGGCTGGCGGCCCGAGATCGCGGACGCGGTCGAGGGCCTCGACGGGGTCGACTGGGTGGAGGTCGTCGCGGAGAACCTGTGCGACGACCATCTGCCCGGCTCCCTGGAGCGGCTGCGGGCGCGGGGCGTGACCGTCGTCCCGCACGGCGTCTCGCTGGGACTCGGCGGCGCCGAACGCCCGGACGCGGGGCGGCTGGCCGCGCTCGCCCGGAAGGCGGAGCTGCTGGGCGCGCCGCTGGTGACGGAGCACATCGCGTTCGTACGGGCCTGGGGGCCGCGGTCCTCCCTCAAGCCGTCGGCGCCGTTCCTGGAGGCCGGGCACCTGCTGCCGGTGCCCCGGACCCGGGACGCACTCGACGTGCTGTGCGAGAACGTCCGGATCGCGCAGGACGCCCTGCCGGTGCCGCTGGCCCTGGAGAACATCGCCGCCCTGGTCTCCTGGCCGGGCGAGGAGCTGACGGAGGGGCAGTTCCTGGCGGAGCTGGTGGAGCGTACGGGGGTACGGCTCCTCATCGACGTCGCCAACCTGCACACCAACCGCGTCAACCGCGGCGAGGACCCCGCGCGGGCGCTCTCCGAGCTGCCGGTCGAGGCCATCGCGTACGTGCACGTGGCCGGCGGCCTGGAGCGCGACGGGGTCTGGCACGACACCCACGCCCACCCGGTGTCCCGGCCCGTCCTCGACATCCTGGCCGACCTCGCCTCGCGGGTCGCCCCGCCGGGCGTGCTCCTTGAGCGCGACGACCGCTTCCCGGCGCCGGAGGAGCTGGCCGCCGAACTCGACGCCATCCGCACGACGGTGGCGACCGCCCGCCCGCGCCCGCTGCTCATCGGGGCCGGGGCCCGGGTCTCGGGCGGGACGATGCCGGTACGGACGCCGGTGACCGCGCCCCCGCCGGTGCCCGCGCCCCGGAGCGCCCCGGCCGTCGAGGCCGCCGAAGCCACCAGGACCGCCCCCGCCCGCCAGCGCGTCGGCCTCGCCCAGGCCGCACTCCTCTCGGCGCTCGTCGCCGGAACGCCCGCCCCCGAAGGGTTCGACCTGCGGCGGCTCGGGGTGCAGAGCCGGGCGCTCGCCGCCAAGCGGGCGGACGTCGTGGCCAAGGTCGCGCCGGAGCTGCCGGAGATCCTGGGCGAGGAGTACCGGACCGCGTTCCTCTCGTACGCCAGGAACAGGCCCATGACGGACGGCTACCGGCACGACGCCCTGGACTTCGTCGAGGGGCTGCTCGTCGCGGGCCGCCCGGAGGACCCGGCGGCCCGCCGCGCCCTCACCGCCTGGTGGCGGGAGCGGGCGGGCATCCGTCCGCCGGGCCCCGCCGCCCGCATCGCGCACCGCGTCCGCACCGCACTCGGAAAGGGGTGAGGCGGCCATGAGCATCCCCGTCGTCCTCTTCTACGCCGTCGGCGTCGCCGCCGTCGGCTGGCTCGTCGTCCTGTCGCGCCGGGCCCGGAGCGGCTCCGGCGGCCCCGTCCACGACCGCTACGAGGCCGCGTTCCTGAACGGCGGCCCGGCCAGGGTCGTCGACAGCGCCCTCGCCTCCCTCCAGGCCGACGGCCGGATCGCGGTCGGCGGCCCCGGCATCGTCCAGGTCCTGCGGCCCACCGCCCACGACCCCGTGGAGCGGGCCGTCCTCCAGGAGCTGGCCGCCGCACCGCACGGCGCCCTCGCCGCGCTGCGGCTCGCCGTCATGCGGCACCCGGCGGTCCAGGAGACCGGCGACGCGCTCGCGGCGCGCGGGCTGATCTCCGAGCCCTCGGCGCGGCGCCGGGTGGTCCGCTGGAGCCTCGGGCTCGGCTTCGCGGCCGTGGCCATGGCCCCGGTCGCCCTGGTCATCACGGTCATGCAGTACGCGGGCGGGGACACCCCGGTGCCGTTCATCCTGAAGGTGCTGCCGGCGATCGTCGGCGTGGCGGTCACGGCCGTGGTGTGCGGTTCGTCGGCATCGAGCCGGGTCTCGGCGGCCGGTCACGCCGCCGTCTCCGCGTACCGGCGTCAGCACGGGCACGTGGCCGACCCGGGCACGCTCGTGGCGCTGCACGGGCTGCGGGCGCTGCCCGACCCGATGCTGCGGGAACAGTTGGCGACGGCGGCCCGCTTCCGTGCCGCACCGCCGTTCCCCCGGGGCCGGCGGCGGGGCACCACGCACCACTCCCCCGACTCCGACTCCGACTCCGACTCGGCCTTCCTGCCGGTCATGTGGTGCGCGGCGGCGGCCGGTGGCGACAGCGGCGGCGGGGGCGGCTGCGGAAGCGGCAGCTCGTGCTCCGGAAGCTCGGGCGGCAACTCCTGCTCGGGCGGCGGCAGTTCGTGCTCGTCCGGCGGCGGCAGCTCCTGCTCCTCCTCGTCGGGCAGCTCCTGCTCCTCGTCCTCCTCCAGCTCCTGCTCCTCGTCCTCCTCCAGCAGCAGCTCCTGCGGCAGCAGTTCCTGATCCCGCGCACCCCGCCGCCCCGTTCCGGTGGCGGGGTGCGCGGTCCTCCCGTACAACCGGTTCATGGTCTGGGTCCCGTTGCTCCTCGTCGCCCTCGTCGTCTCCGGTGTCAGCTGCGCCCGCGTGTGCCGGGCCGCCGTCCTGACCGACGCGCGGGCGGGCGGGGACGGCGACGGGCTCAGCGTCAGCGAGGCGGCGTATCTCGCGGGCGGGCCGCTGCGGGTCACCGATCTCACCCTGGTCTCCATGCACCGGGCCCGGCTGCTGCTGCTCGCGGGGAGCGGCTGGGCCACCGTCGCGGCCGACACCGGCGGCCGGGACGCGCTGGAGCGGGCGGTCCTCGGCGCGATCGGCCCGGACGGGCAGTCGCGGATCCCGGCGGTACGGCCGCTGGTCGCCGACGACGCGAGCGTACGGGCGCTGGCGGCCGGCCTGGTCGCGCGCGGGCTCGCGCTGCCGGAGCACGCGCGCGCCTCGGTGGCGTCGGGGGCCCGGGCCGTGCGGGCCGCGTTCCTGCTGACCCTGGCGCTCGGGACGGGCGCCGCGCTGCTCGTGCCGTCGGGCGAGCGGGGGGCGGTGCTCGCCGGGTTCTCGCTGCCGCTGGTGGCGGCCGGGCTCTGTCTGCTGATCGCCCGCGCCGAGACGCCCGACTACGCGTGCTGGGCGTCACCGGCCGGCCGGCGGCTGCTCGCGGGGCTCTCCCCCGCCGACCCGCTCACCGCGCTCGCGACGCGGGGCACCCGGGTCCTGGAGCCCGAGCTCCGTGCCGCCTTTCGGGTACATGACAGGCAACACCTGTCGTAGGTCCTTTACTTCGCCCGCGCGCCGGGTTCCCTTGGGCGTCACGCTGCCGTGGCCAGGCCCGTAGAAGGGAAGCGCCGATGAGGTCCGTCGCGCTGCACACGCTCCTGCTGTCCGCCCTCGTCGCCCCCGCCCTGATCGCGCCGGGCGCCGTCGCACCCGCCGCCGCCGCGCCGGGGCTCGACGCGCCGCCCGCCGAGACCCGGGGCGTCCGGGCCGCCGTGCGGACCGCCGCCGCCGAGGGCATCCGCTTCGGGGCGTGCCCGGCGGCCGAGCACCTGCCGGCCCCGGTCGAGTGCGGCACGGTACGGGTGCCGCTCGACTACGCGGCCCCGGACGGCACCCGCATCCCGCTCACCGTCAGCCGCGCCAGGGCAACCGGCCCCGTCGAAGGACGCCAGGGCGCGCTGGTCTACAATCCGGGCGGGCCCGGCGCCTCCTCCCTGTACTTCCCGCTGGCCGCCGGGCTCCCCGCGTGGCAGCGGATCTCCGCCGCGTACGACCTGGTCGGCTACGCCCCGCGCGGGGTGGGCAGCTCGGCGCCGGTCTCCTGCCAGGACCCGGCCGACCGGGCGAAGGGCCCGACGCTCGCGCCGACGCTGCCCTCGGAGGTCTTCAAGAAGGAGCGGGTCGCCCGCGCCACGACCTACGCCCAGGGCTGCGCCCGCCGCACCGGCGCGGCGCTGCGGCACTACCACTCGCTCAACAACGCCCGCGACCTGGAGGTCCTGCGGGCCGCGCTCGGCCAGCCCCGGCTCACGTACATGGGCGCCTCCTACGGCACGTACTTCGGCGCCCTGTACGCGACGCTCTTCCCCCACCGGGTGCGCCGGATGGTCTTCGACGCGCCCGTGAACCCGGCGCCCCGGCAGATCTGGTACGTCAACAACCTGGACCAGTCGCTCGCCTTCGAGCGGCGCTGGGCGGACTTCCGCACCTGGGCGGCGAAGCACGACGCCGTGTACGGCCTGGGCGCGACGGCCGCCGAGGTGGGCGAGAACTACGAGAAGGTACGGGCCGAGCTGGCCGCCGCCCCGGCGGGCGGGAAGGTCGGTCCCGGGCAGCTGCACGGGGCGGTGCTCCAGGCGCTGTACGACGACCGCTTCTGGGCGGCGCGGGCGGGCGCCCTCGGGGCGTATCTGAAGGGCGACGCGAAGCCGCTGATCGCCCAGGCGGGGCCCGCCGAGGCGCCCCGCAGCGGGGAGGCGGAGGCCGGTGATCCGGGCAACGCGGCCGCCGTGTACACGGCGGTGGAGTGCAACGACGCCCCCTGGCCGGAGGACTTCGCGCTGTGGGACCGGGACAACACCCGGCTGGCGAACCTGGCCCCGTTCGAGACCTGGGACAACGTGTGGGCCAACCTGCCCTGCGCGTACTGGAAGGCGCCGCGCCAGAAGCCGCTGGACGTGCGGACGGGTCCCGGGGTGCTGCCGCCGGTGCTGATCCTGGCGGCCGAGCGGGACGCGGCGGCCCCGTACGAAGGGGCGCGGGAGCTGGAGCGCAGGCTGTGGGGCGCGGCGCTCGTCACCGAGCGGGACGCGGGCAGCCACGGCATCGGCGGCGGGAGCAACGCGTGTGTGAACGGCTACCTGGAGCGCTATCTGCTCACGGGGGCCGTGCCCGGCCAGGCGGCGCAGCCGGAGGGAGGGACGCCGGTGCGGCGCGCGTCATGCGCGCCGCACCCGGAGCCGGACCCGGTGTCGCTGGAGCGGCAGGCGGAGTTCCGCCGGCCCTCTGATCTTCCGGGTCGAGGGGTCGCCGCCCGGCTGGGAGCGGGGCGGTGACCGGGTTCGGTGGACCGGGCCGTCAGGCCAGGCCGGCCACCAGGTCCGCCACGCTGCGGCGGCGGCCGGTGTAGAACGGGATCTCCTCGCGGACGTGCATCCGCGCCTCGGAGGCCCGCAGGTGGCGCATCAGGTCGACGATCCGGTGCAGCTCGTCGGCCTCGAAGGCCAGGATCCACTCGTAGTCGCCGAGCGAGAACGAGGCGACCGTGTTGGCGCGGACGTCCGGGAAGCCGCGGGCCATCTTGCCGTGGTCGGCGAGCATCCGGCGGCGGTCCTCGTCCGGCAGCAGGTACCAGTCGTAGGAGCGCACGAAGGGGTAGACCGAGACGTAGTCGCGCGGGGTCTCGTCGGCCAGGAAGGCCGGGATGTGCGACTTGTTGAACTCGGCCGGGCGGTGCAGCGCCATGTTCGACCAGACCGGCTCCAGGGCGCGGCCCAGGCGGGTACGGCGGAAGAGGTTGTACGCCTCCTGGAGCTCGTCGCTCGTCTCGGCGTGCCACCAGATCATCACGTCGGCGTCGGCGCGCAGACCGGACAGGTCGTACGTGCCGCGGATCGTGATGTCCTTCGCGGCGAGCTGGTCGAACAGCTCCTGGACCTCGTCGGCGTAGCCGGCGCGGTCCTCGGGAAGGGTGTCGCGCAGCTTGAAGACGGACCACAGGGTGTAGCGGATGACCTCGTTGAGGTCCTTCGCCTTCTTACCGGCGTTCGGGATCTTTTCGGGCGCACTCATACGCCTATTCTCGCCCGTCACGATGAGTGCCCCGCACCAGGGTCGGTGGTTTCGGACGTGGCGATGATCTCGTCCGCCGCGCGGTGGCCCGAGGCGACGCACGCGGGGATGCCGACGCCCTCGTACGCGGCGCCCGCGAGGTGCAGTCCCGGCAGGCCGGAGACGGCGGCGCGGACCCGGGCGACCCGGGCGAGATGGCCGACCGGGTACTGCGGCAGGCCGCCGATCCAGCGGGTCACGGTGGAGGCGACCGGGCGGGCGGCGAGGCCGGTGGCGGCGGCGAGGTCCTTGAGGGAGACGTCGACCAGGTCGGCGTCCTCGCGGTGCACCTGCTCCTCCTCGCCGTACCGGCCGACGGAGGTGCGAAGGACGAAGAGGTCGGGGGCGGAGTCCGCGACCCAGGACCACTTCTGGCTGGAGAAGGTGGAGGCCTTGATGGTGTGCCCGTCGACGGGCGGTACGAGGAAGCCGGAGCCCTGCGGCAGTCCGGTCACGTCCGCGCGCCGGAAGGCGAGGGTGACCAGGGCCATGGAGGCGTACTCGACGGCGGCGAGCTCGGCGGAGGCGGCGGGCGCGGTGTCGGCGAGGAGGGCTGCGGCGGGCCCGGCGGGGGTGGCGAGGACGACGGCGTCGGGGGTGAGGACCCCCTCGGGGGTCACGACCTGCCAGCCGCGCGGGCCGGTGCGGCGCAGCGCGGTGACCGGGGTGCCGGTGCGGATCTCGCCGCCCGCGGCGCGGATCGCGTCGGCGACGGCGCCGGGCAGGGTGCCGACGCCGCCGCGGATGCCCGCGAAGGCGGCGCCGCCGAGGCCGGTGGCGGCGCCCGCCGCGTCGCTCGGGGTGGCGGCCCCGGCCCGCTGGACGGCGCGGACGGCCTCGGCGAGGGTGCCGTGGGCGCGGGCGGCGGCGAAGAGGGCGGGGACGGCGGCCTTCATGGAGATGCGGTAGGCGTCGCCCGCGTAGACCCCGCCGAGGAGGGGCTCGACGAGCCGGTCGACGACCTCGTGGCCCATGCGCTCGGCGACGTACGCGCCGATGGCGATGTCCTCGCCGATCTCGGTCGGCGGGAGCTCGGCGTCGCGGGCGATCCGGTGGACGCCCTCCGGGGAGAGCAGCCCCCCGACGGCGTCGCCGTCGGCGGGGACGCCCATGACGTGCCCCTTGGGCATGGGGGTCAGCTCGCCGCGCGACCAGACGGAGGCGGTGGTGGTGGCGGGGGCCAGGAGCCGGTCGGCGAGGCCGACCCGGCGCGCGAGCGCGATGGCCTCGGGGCGGCGGGCGAGCAGGGACTCGGCGCCGAGGTCGACGGGGGCGCCGGCGATCTCCCCGGCGAGCAGCTTGCCGCCGAGCCGGTCCCCGGCCTCCAGGAGGGTGACCCGCGCGCCGGACGTGACGAGGCGGTGGGCTGCGGCCAGGCCGGCGATGCCGCCTCCGACGACGACGACGTCCGGTCCGCCCGTGGTCTGCGCGTTCGCGTTCATGGGACCACTCTCTCAAATCGCCCAGGCGCTCCCGTTCCGAGGCCGGACCGTGACCGCTTCGCTACCGCCGCGCCGAAACCCGCCGCCGGGACGGCACGTCCAACGGGCATCACACACCACGACCTTGGGGGGTCACCTGTGCGGGGTTCGAGAAGAAGAGCCGCGGCGGCGCTGCTGGCCGGCGCCCTGTTCCTGACGGGCTGTGCCGGATCGGGCGGTGCCGACACCATGGCGTCCGACGCCAAGGTGGACTCGGGCGCGGCGAAGCCCGCCTACGAGGGGCCGGAGGGGGCGGGGGCCTCCGGCGCCGAGAAGGCGCCCGACGGCACGGCGGGGAGCAGGGCGCCGGTGCGGGTCCCGCAGCACGTGGTCAGGACCGCCGAGATGTACGTCGAGGTGAAGGACGCCGTGAAGGCGCTGGCCACCGCCCGGCGGGTGGCGGCGGGCGTCGGCGGCCACGTCGAGAACGAGACGACCGAGCGCGTCGACGACACCCATGTCACCTCGCGGGTCGTGCTGCGGGTCCCGCAGGAGCGGTACGACTCCGTCCTCACCGAACTGGCGGGCGCGGGCAGGCTCCTTTCGCGCAAGGCGGACGCCAAGGACGTCACCGCCCAGGTGGTGGACGTGGAGAGCCGGATCGCGACCCAGCGGGCCAGCGTGGCGCGGGTGCGGGCCCTGATGGACAAGGCCACCCGGCTGGGCGACGTGGTCACCCTGGAGGGCGAGCTGAGCCGCCGCCAGGCGGACCTGGAGTCGCTGCTCGCCCAGCAGGCGGCGCTGAAGGACACGACGACGATGGCCACGATCACCCTTCAGCTGACCGAGCCGGAGTCCGGCGCCCCGGCCGGGGACGACGACCGGCCCGGTTTCCTGGACGCGCTCGGCGGCGGCTGGGACGCGCTGGTGGCGGCGCTCGCCTGGACGCTGGTGGTCCTCGCGGCGCTCGCGCCGTGGCTGGCGCTGCTCGCGCTGGGGTACGCGGTGTGGCGCTGGGCGGTCCGGCCGCGGCTGGCCCGGCGGACGAAGCGTCAGGCGGAGCCGGTCGACGCCGCCGTGGAGGAGGCCGCCGAGGAGTCCGCCGAGGCGCTCGCCGAGGAGGGGAACACCCCGTAACCGCCCTCCCGTCGTAGCGTGTTCGTATGACGGAACGACTGGTGGTCATCGGCGGGGACGCGGCGGGCATGTCCGCCGCGTCCCAGGCACGCAGGCTCAAGGGGCCCGGGGAGCTGGAGATCGTCGCCTTCGAGCGGGGGCACTTCAGCTCCTACTCGGCCTGCGGCATCCCGTACTGGGTCGGCGGCGACGTCGCCGAACGGGACGAGCTGATCGCCCGGAGCCCCGAGGAGCACCGGGCCCGGGACATCGATCTGCGGATGCGCACCGAGGTGACCGCGCTCGACCTGGACCGGCAGCGGGTGCTCGGCCGGGACCTGGAGTCGGGCGCGGAGGAGTGGACCGGCTTCGACAAGCTGGTGATCGCGACCGGCGCCCGGCCGCGGCGCCCACCGCTGCCGGGCATCGACGCGCCGGGCGTGCACGGGGTGCAGACCCTGGACGACGGGCAGGCGCTGCTCGACTCGCTGGGCCTCGCCCGGGGCCGCCGGGCGGTGGTGGTGGGCGCCGGGTACATCGGCGTGGAGATGGCGGAGGCGCTGCTCGGGCGCGGTTTCGAGGTGACGGTCCTCAACCGGGGCGAGCAGCCGATGGCGACGCTCGACCCGGACATGGGGCGTCTGGTGCACGCGGCGATGGACGGGCTCGGCATCACGACGGTGGGCTCCGCGCCGGTGACGAAGATCCTCACGGGTGAGGACGGCCGGGTGCGCGCGGTGGCGACCGACGCGGGCGAGTACCCGGCGGACGTGGTCGTCCTCGGCATGGGCGTGGTGCCCGAGACCTCCCTCGCACGGGCGGCGGGGCTGCCGCTGGGCGCGTACGGCGGTCTCCTGACGGACCTGGCGATGCGGGTGCGCGGGCACGGGAACATCTGGGCGGGCGGTGACTGCGTGGAGGTCCTGGACCTGGTGTCGGGCCGTGAGCGGCACGTCCCCCTCGGCACCCACGCCAACAAGCACGGCCAGGTCATCGGCTCCAACGCGGGCGGCGGCTACGCGACCTTCCCCGGGGTGGTCGGCACGGCGGTGTCGAAGGTCTGCGACCTGGAGATCGCCAGGACCGGGCTGCGCGAGAAGGACGCCCGGGAGGTCGGGCTCCAGTACGTGACGGTGACGATCGAGTCGACGAGCCGGGCGGGCTACTACCCGGGGGCGGCGCCGATGACGGTGAAGATGCTGGCGGAGCGGCGTACCGGCCGGCTGCTCGGGGTGCAGATCGTGGGCCGGGAGGGCGCGGGCAAGCGGGTGGACATCGCCGCGGTGGCGCTCACGGCCGGAATGACGGTGGAGGCGATGACGGCCCTGGACCTGGGCTACGCGCCGCCGTTCTCACCGGTGTGGGACCCGGTCCTGGTGGCGGCCCGCAAGGCGGTGGCCGCGGTGCGGGCGGCGGGCTGAGCCCGCCGCCCCCGGCGGATCAGACGGCGGTGCGGGTGTGCACGTAGTCGACCAGGTGGGTCAGGGCGTCCGGGTCCATCGCGGGCATGACGCCGTGGCCCAGGTTGAAGACATGGCCCTCCAGGTCCTTCGCCGCGGTGAGGACCTCGTCCGCCTTGGCCTCCACGACCTCGCGCGAGGCGAAGAGCACGGCCGGGTCGAGGTTGCCCTGGAGCGCCTTGCCGGGGCCGACCCGGCGGGCGGCCTCGTCGAGCGGGACGCGCCAGTCGACGCCCACGACGTCCGCGCCGGCCTCGCCCATGAGGCCGAGCAGCTCGCCGGTGCCCACGCCGAAGTGGATGCGGGGGACGCCGTACGAGGCGACCGCGTCGAACACCTTCACCGAGGCCGGCATGACCGAGCGGCGGTAGTCGGCGGGGGCCAGCGCGCCCACCCAGGAGTCGAAGAGCTGCACGGCGGAGGCGCCGGCCTCGATCTGCACCTTGAGGAAGGCCGAGGTGATCTCGGCGAGACGGTCGAGCAGGTCGGCCCAGAGCTGCGGGTCGCCGTACATGAGCGCCTTGGTGTGCTCGTGGCTGCGGGACGGACCGCCCTCCACGAGGTAGCTCGCGAGGGTGAACGGCGCACCGGCGAAACCGATGAGGGGCGTGGCGCCGAGCTCGGCGGTGAGCATCCCGATGGCCTCGGTGACGTAGTGGACGTCCTCGGGGGTCAGGTCGCGCAGCCGGGCCAGGTCGGCGCGGGTGCGGATCGGGTCGGCGACGACGGGGCCCACCCCGGGCTTGATGTCGAGGTCGATGCCGATGGCCTTCAGCGGGACCACGATGTCGCTGAAGTAGATCGCGGCGTCGACCTTGTGGCGGCGCACGGGCTGAAGGGTGATCTCGGTGACCAGCTCGGGCCGCATGCACGACTCCAGCATGGGGATGCCCTCGCGGACCTTGAGGTACTCGGGCAGCGACCGCCCGGCCTGCCGCATGAACCAGACCGGCGTGTGCGGCACGGCCTCGCGGCGGCACGCCTTCAGGAACGCGGAGTCGTACGTCTGCGGCTGGTGCTTCGTCTGCTGGCCCTTCGGGCTGTCAATGGCGCTCACGCCCAGAATCTTCGCATGTGGCGAGAAGCCGCTCGCCCGGCGCGGGTGTCCCTCCCTGCGCACGGGCCCCGTTCCGCCTACTCTTCCCCGCATGGCTGCGGCTCAGGGACATTTTTCCGATCATTCCGACGGCATTCGAGGGACGGAGAAGACGGCGGGCGACAGGGTGGACCCCACGGAGAAGGACCCGGTGCCTCCCGCGTTCGGGCGGGCGGTCGAGGGGCTGCGCACGGCCCGGCTGCGGCCGGAGATCGAGGTCGATCCGACCCGGCCGCCGCAGCGGCTCGCCCCCTACGCGTACGCCCTGGAGGCGGCCGTGGTGGACGGCGAGGAGGATCTGGCGGACGGGCGGCTCGTGCTGCTGCACGACCCGGCGGGGCACGAGGCCTGGAAGGGCGAGTTCCGTCTGGTGACGCTGATCAGGGCCGAGCTGGAGCCGGAGATGGCCGCGGATCCGCTGCTGCCCGAGGTCTGCTGGTCCTGGCTCACTGGGGCCTTCGAGGCGCGCGGTCTGGCGTACGGGGAGGCGAGCGGGACCGTCACGATGGCGGGCTCGCACTACTTCGGGGGGCTCGCGGAGCGGCGTCCGGCGACCCAGATCGAGATCCGGGCCTCGTGGACGCCCCGGGAGGGCCCGGCCGGGGTACCGGACACCGGCGCGCACCTGGCGGCCTGGTGCGATCTGCTCTGCCAGATCGCGGGCCTGCCGCCGTCGGCGGCGGACCCGGGGGCGGGCACGACGTCGGGCGCGGGGGTCGTCTCGCTGCCCCAGCGGCGCGGGCCGCAGCAGCGGTAGCGGTGCGGGCCCGCTCGTAACGTCGATTTCCGGACAGATGCGGCCCCGGTGCGCGTACGGCTCGTACGATGATCGATCACGCGTCCGAATTGCCCCAATTATTACTCACCAAATCGTGATCTTTCCCTAAAGGCGGGCGGCCCAGCTGCCGAAGGAGTCAGTGACCCCTTCACAGCACGGGTTCGCCCCCGGCTTCTTCCCCGAGCCGGCTCCGTCCCGCATCCTTCCCAGGAGGCCTGGTGTCCGTTCTCCTCGAGCAGCCCGCAAGCCTGGTCGCCTACCGCCCGAACAAGCCGACGGCCATGGTCGTCGTGGCCGACCCGCGCGTCCGCTCCACCGTCACCCGCCACCTGTGGGCGCTCGGGGTGCGCGACGTCATCGAGGCGTCGTCCATCGCGGAGGCCCGCCCCCGCGTCGGCAACCCGCGCGACATCTGCGTGGCCGACGTCCATCTCCCGGACGGCAGCGGACTCACGCTGCTGTCCGAGACCCGCGCGGCGGGCTGGCCCAACGGCCTCGCCCTGTCCGCCGCCGACGACATCGGCGCCGTGCGCAACGCCCTCGCGGGCGGAGTCAAGGGCTATGTCGTCACCGGTACGCGCACCAACATCGGGCACCCCACCCGCCCCGGTGCCGCCCCGATCGGCTCCGCGGCCGCCCGCCTCGGCCACCGCCGCCCCCCGGGTGCCCCGAGCCACCCGGGCGGCTACCGCGAGCTCTCCGGCCGCGAGGTCGAGGTGCTCCGGCTGGTGGCCGAGGGCCAGTCCAACAAGGCGATCGGCGTCTCCATGGGCCTGTCGGCCCTCACCGTGAAGAGCCACCTCGCCCGCATCGCCCGCAAGCTGGGCACCGGCGACCGGGCCGGCATGGTCGCCGTGGCCCTGCGCACCGGAATCATCCACTGAGCACGCCGGCCCCGTGAGGGCCGTGCGGGTCGACATACGACCGGCCCCTGTCGACGGAACGTTCCCTCGCCGCGATCACCGCCTTCCGGCCACCGCGATCGTGCCAACCGTTCCGTTCCGTCGGCAGGGTCTTGCCATTCGCAGATACCCTTGACAGGTGACCGACGCCCAAGACACCGCAAGCGACACAGCGCTGCGAACCACCGGGGGCGCCCCCTCGGACGACGACGTCCCTGCGAATGGGCTGCCGATCCCGTTGCTCGAACCCCGCGAGGGCATTCCGCCCGTCGTGGCGACCGATGAGGCCCTCGCCGAGGTCGTCGCCGCCTTCGCCGCCGGCCGCGGCCCCGTCGCCGTGGACGCCGAGCGCGCCTCCGGCTACCGCTACGGCCAGCGCGCCTATCTCGTCCAGCTCCGCCGCGAGGGCGCGGGCACCGCGCTGATCGACCCGGTCGGCTGCCCCGACCTGTCGTCCCTCGGCGCGGCGCTGCCCGGCACCGAGTGGATCCTGCACGCCGCGACCCAGGACCTGCCGTGCCTGCGGGACATAGGCATGGTGCCCTCGCGGCTCTTCGACACCGAGCTCGCCGGCCGCCTCGCGGGCTTCCCCCGGGTGGGCCTCGGCGCGATGGTCGAGTCGGTCCTCGGTTACGCCCTGGAGAAGGGGCACTCTGCGGTCGACTGGTCCACCCGCCCGCTGCCCGACCCGTGGCTGCGCTACGCCGCGCTCGACGTGGAGCTGCTCGTCGACCTGCGCGACGCCCTTGAGGACGAGCTCGACCGGCAGGGCAAGCTGGCCTGGGCCCTGGAGGAGTTCGACGCCATCGCCTCGGCCCCGCCGGCCCCGCCGCGCAAGGACCCCTGGCGCCGCACCTCCGGCATGCACAAGGTCCGCAGGCGCCGTCAGATGGCGGTCGTCCGGGAGCTGTGGACGGCCCGGGACGCGGTGGCGCAGCGGCGTGACGTCTCCCCCGGCAAGGTGCTGAGCGACGCGGCGATCGTGGAGGCCGCCCTGGCGCTTCCGCCGAACGCGGGCGCCCTGTCGGCGCTGCCCGGCTTCGGCCAGCGGATGGGCAAGCGCCAGCTGGAGCAGTGGCAGGCCGCCGTGGACCGGGCGAAGGCCCTGCCGGAGTCGGAGCTGCCGCAGCCGGGCCAGCCGCTCGCGGGGCCGCCGCCGCCGCGCGCCTGGGCCGACAAGGACCCGGCCGCCGCGGCCCGCCTCTCCGCCGCCCGCGCCGCGGTCTCGGCGCTCGCGGAGGAGCTGCACCTGCCGCAGGAGAACCTGATCACCCCGGACACGGTCCGCCGCGTCTGCTGGGAGCCCCCGGCCGCGCCCGACCCGGAGACGGTCGCCGAGGCCCTCCGGGGCTACGGCGCCCGCCCCTGGCAGGTGGGCCTGGTGACCCCCCTCCTGGCGACCGCGCTGAACACCCGGGCCTGAGCCCGCCCCGTACGGACCTGACGAAGTACGGATCTACCGAAGCCCCCGGACCCCGGTCCGGGGGCTTCGGCGCGCCCGGCGCGGCCGCCTTCGCGGGTGTGACCTTCGCCGCTTGGGGCGGGGGGACTGGGCAGCGTGGTTACCCGCAAGTAGCATGGGGGAGCAAGCGCGCGCTTAGGCGCGTGCCGGGCAGTGCGCCCGCAGCAGTGCCACCCCGCACCCTGGAGGAGAGCCATCGTGCCTCGTACCGTCAGGGACGTCGTCTTCGTCGACGGCGTCCGTACCCCGTTCGGCAAGGCGGGCCCGAAGGGCATCTACCACGAGACCCGCGCCGACGACCTCGTCGTCAAGGCCATCCGGGAGCTGCTGCGCCGCAACCCCGGTCTCGACCCCGCCCAGATCGACGAGGTCGCCATCGCCGCGACCACGCAGATCGGCGACCAGGGCCTGACCCTCGGCCGCACCGCGGGCATCCTCGCGGGTCTGCCGCAGTCCGTGCCCGGCTACTCCATCGACCGCATGTGCGCCGGTGCGCTGACCGCCGTCACCTCGGTGGCCGGTTCGATCGCCTTCGGTGCCTACGACGCCGTCATCGCCGGTGGCGTCGAGCACATGGGCCGTCACCCCATGGGCGAGGGCGTGGACCCGAACCCGCGCTTCGTCAGCGAGAAGCTGGTCGACGAGTCCGCCCTCTTCATGGGCATGACCGCCGAGAACCTGCACGACCGCTACCCGAGCATCACCAAGCAGCGCGCCGACGAGTACGCCGTGCGCTCGCAGGAGAAGGCCGCCAAGGCGTACGCCGACGGCAAGATCCAGCAGGACCTGGTGCCGATCTCGGTGCGCCGCACCTCCCCCGAGGCCGGCGAGACCGGCTGGGGTCTGGTCACCGCCGACGAGCCGATGCGCCCGGGCACCACCCTTGAGTCGCTGGCCGGCCTCAAGACGCCGTTCCGCGTCCACGGCAACGTCACCGCGGGCAACGCGGCGGGCCTGAACGACGGCGCCACCGCCTCGATCATCGCCTCCGAGGACTTCGCCCGCGAGAACAACCTCCCGGTCAAGATGCGCCTCGTCTCCTACGCCTTCGCCGGCGTGGAGCCCGAGGTCATGGGCTACGGCCCGATCCCGGCCACCGAGAAGGCGCTGGCCAAGGCCGGTCTGTCGATCGAGGACATCAACCTCTTCGAGATCAACGAGGCCTTCGCCGTCCAGGTCCTCGCCTTCCTGGAGCACTACGGCATCGCCGACGACGACACCCGCGTCAACCAGTACGGCGGCGCCATCGCGTACGGCCACCCGCTCGCCTCCTCCGGCGTCCGTCTGATGACGCAGCTGGCCCGCCAGTTCGAGGAGCAGCCGGAGGTCCGCTACGGCCTCACGACCATGTGCGTCGGCTTCGGCATGGGCGCCACGGTCATCTGGGAGAACCCGAACCACAAGGACGCCGGAGGCAGCAAGTGAGCACCACCGCAGAGCTTCTGAAGGGCGCCGCCGAGCTCTTCCCGGACGAGGTCGTCACCTCGGCCCACGTACGTCACTTCGAACTCCCCGCCGCCGCGGGCCGGTTCGCGCTGATCACGCTGGACAACGGCTTCGACCACACCAAGCCGACCACCTTCGGCCCGCAGTCGCTCGCCAACCTGAACACGGCGATCGACCAGGTCGAGGCCGAGGCCGCGAACGGTGAGATCGTCGGCGTCGGCATCACCGGCAAGCCGTTCATCTTCGCCGTCGGCGCCGACCTCAAGGGCGTCGAGCTGCTCAAGCGGCACGAGGACGCGCTCGCCATCGGCAAGGGCGGCCACGACGTCTTCAAGCGTCTCGCGGGCCTGGCCGTGCCGACCTTCGCGTACTACAACGGCGCGGCCATGGGCGGCGGCGTCGAGGTCGGTCTGCACTGCACCTACCGCACCGTCTCGAAGGCCCTGCCGGCCTTCTCGCTGCCCGAGGTCTTCCTCGGCCTGGTGCCCGGCTGGGGCGGCTGCACGATCCTGCCGAACCTGATCGGCGCGGAGAAGGCCGTCTCGGTCATCATCGAGAACAGCCTCAACCAGAACCGTCAGCTCAAGGGCAAGCAGGTCTTCGAGCTCGGCATCGCCGACGCCCTCTTCGAGGGTGCCGACTTCCTGGAGCAGTCGCTGATCTGGACGGCGTCCGTCCTCAACGGCTCCGTGACCGTCGAGCGCCCCGAGATCGACCGCGGCGAGGGCTGGGACCAGGCCGTCGCCAAGGGCCGCGCCCTCGCCGACTCCAAGGTGCACGGCGCCGCCCCGGCCGCCTACCGCGCCCTGGACATCATCGAGGCCGCCAAGGACGGCGACCTCCAGAAGGGCTACGACGCCGAAGACCAGGCCCTCGCGGACCTGATCATGGGCGGCGAGCTGCGCGCCGGCATCTACGCCTTCAACCTGGTGCAGAAGCGCGGCAAGCGCCCCGCCGGCGCCCCGGACAAGTCCCTCGCGCGCCCGGTCACCAAGGTCGGTGTCGTCGGCGCCGGTCTGATGGCCTCCCAGCTCGCCCTGCTCTTCCTGCGCCGCCTGGAGGTGCCGGTCGTCCTGACCGACATCGACCAGGAGCGCGTCGACAAGGGCGTGGGCTACGTCCACGGCGAGATCGAGAAGCTGCTCGGCAAGGGCCGCATCAACCAGGACAAGGCCAACCGCCTCAAGGGCCTGGTCTCCGGTGTGCTCGACAAGGCCGAGGGCTTCGCCGACGCGGACTTCATCATCGAGGCCGTGTTCGAGGAGATGTCCGTCAAGCAGAAGGTGTTCGCGGAGGTCGAGGCGGTCGCCCCGGCGCACGCGATCCTCGCCACCAACACCTCCTCGCTGTCGGTCTCCGAGATGGCCTCGAAGCTGAAGCACCCCGAGCGCGTGGTCGGCTTCCACTTCTTCAACCCGGTCGCGATCCTCCCGCTCCTGGAGATCGTCCGCGGCGAGCGGACCGACGACGCCTCCCTGGCCACCGCCTTCGGCGTCGCCAAGAAGCTGAAGAAGACGGCCGTGCTCACGAAGGACGCCCCGGCGTTCGTCGTGAACCGCATCCTGACCCGCTTCATGGGCGAGATCCAGAACGTCATCGACGAGGGCACCCCGGTCGCCGTCGCCGAGAAGGGCGTCGAGCCGCTCGGTCTGCCGATGTCGCCGCTGGTGCTCCTGGAGCTCGTCGGCCCGGCGATCGGTCTGCACGTCTCCGAGACCCTGAACCGCGCCTTCCCGGAGCGCTTCACCGTCTCCCCCAACCTGAAGGCGGTCGTCGAGGCCGGCAAGCGCGGCTTCTACGTCTACAAGCCGGAGAACGGCTTCAAGCCGGAGCTCGACCCCGAGGTCGCCGCGCTCCTCAAGCAGGGCGACGTCGTCCTGACCGAGGAGCAGGTCCGCGACCGCGTCCTGGGCGCCGTCGCGCAGGAGATCGGCCTGATGCTGGAGGAGGGTGTCGTCGCCGAGGCGCAGGACATCGACCTCTGCCTGATCACGGGCGCGGGCTGGCCCTTCCACCTGGGCGGCATCACGCCGTACCTGGACCGTGAGGGCGTCTCCGAGCGCGTCAACGGCAAGCGGTTCCTCGCGCAGGGCGTGGCGAGCGTCCCCGCGTAACACCGTCCCGCAAGGGTGATGACGGCCCCGGTACCGCTTCGGCGGTGCCGGGGCCGTCATGCTGTGCGGATGGAGCTTCTGATCGTCGACGGGGCGAATGTGGTGGGGTCCCGGCCGGATGGCTGGTGGAAGGACCGGCGCGGGGCCGCCGAGCGGCTGCGGGACCGGCTCGCCGCGCACGGCGGGCCCGCGGAGGGCGGGCCGTACGAGATCGTGCTCGTCGTCGAGGGGCGCGCCCGGGGTGTGGCGTCGGTGCCGGGGGTACGGGTCGAGGAGGCGCCCGGCAGCGGTGACGACCTCATCGTGGAGCTGGCCCGGAACGCGGCCGGCCGGCCGTGTCTGGTGGTCACGGCCGACCGGGAGCTGCGGCGGAGGGTCGAGGAGACGGGCGGGCGGTGCACCGGGCCCAGGAGCCTCCCCGGCTAGGACGTCAGTACTCCGCGTCGGCGCCCATCTTGCCCAGGCGGCTGTGCTTGCGGCCGTACAGGAAGTAGACGACGAAGCCGAGCAGCATCCAGACGGCGAAGCGGAACCAGGTCTCGGCGGGCAGGTTGAGCATCAGCCAGAGCGAGGCGGCGATGGAGATGATCGGGAGCACCGGGACCCACGGGGTGCGGAAGGCGCGCTCCAGGTCGGGGCGGGTGCGGCGGAGCACCATGACGCCGACGGCGACCACGACGAAGGCGAAGAGGGTGCCGATGTTCACCAGGGTCGCCAGCTCGTTGATGCTGGTGAAGCCGGCGACGACGGCGATGATCCCGCCGAGCAGGATGGTGGGCCGGTACGGCGTCCTGTACTTCGGGTGCGTCACCGAGAAGAAGCGGGGCAGCAGCCCGTCGCGGCTCATCGCGAAGAACACCCGGGTCTGGCCGAGCAGCAGGATCAGACAGACCGTGGTGAGGCCGATGGCGGCGCCGAAGCTGATGACGCCCGCGTAGAACGGATGGCCCACGGCCTTGAAGGCGTCGGCGAGCGGGGCGCTGACGGAGAGCTCGGTGTACTTCTGCATGCCGGTGACGACGAGGGCGACGGCCACGTACAGCACGGTGCAGATGATGAGCGAGCCGAGGATGCCGCGGGGCATGTCGCGCTGCGGCAGCTTGGTCTCCTCGGCGGCGGTGGCGACCACGTCGAAGCCGATGAAGGCGAAGAAGACGACGGAGGCGGCGGTGAAGATGCCCATGACGCCGAAGTTGGTCGGCGCGTAGCCGAACATCAGCTGGACCAGCGGCTCCGTCCAGTCGGAGCCGCCGCCGGGCGGGGTGACGGCCGGCGGGATGAAGGGCTTGTAGTTGTCGCCGACGATGAAGAACAGACCGGCGACGATCACGATCAGCACGACCGTCACCTTGATGGCGACGACGATGCCGGTGATGCGCGCGGAGAGCTTCATGCCGAGGACGAGGATCGCGGTCAGCACCAGGACCAGCACGAAGGCCAGGATGTCGAAGGTGCCGCCGGGCGCGTCGGGGCCTTCGAGCGAGGCGGGCAGATGCCAGCCGACGTTGTCCATGAGGGAGCGCACGTAACCGGACCAGCCGACGGCGACGACGGCGGTGCCGAGCGCGAACTCCAGGACGAGGTCCCAGCCGATGATCCAGGCCGGCAGCTCGCCGATGGAGGCGTACGCGAAGGTGTACGCCGAACCGGCCACCGGCACGGTCGAGGCGAACTCCGCGTAGCACAGGGCGGCGAGGGCGCAGACGATGCCGGCGGCGACGAAGGCCAGGGCGGTGGCCGGGCCCGCGTTCTCCTTGGCGACCTTGCCGGTGAGGACGAAGATGCCGGTGCCGATGATGACGCCGACGCCGAAGACCGTCAGGTCCCAGGCGGACAGGGACTTCTTGAGGGCGTGCTCCGGCTCCTCGGTGTCGCGGATCGACTGCTCGACCGACTTGGTCCGGAACATCCCTGAACTCGCGCGTGGCTGTTGGTCCGTACTCACCGTCGCACCTCCTGCCAGGGGGCTGCCCGCTCGCGGGCCGAAACGCACGCGAAAGGGCCGGTCGCCACTCCGAAGAGTGAGCCGACCGGCCCAAAGGTGACGCTGGGTGAGATCGTCGCCGATCCGCCGCCGATCCGCCGCCGGGTCAGTCCCGGGCGGGCTCCACCGCCTTCGCGCTGGCCTCGAAGCGTCCGTCGAGACGCGAGACCAGGCCGGTGACCTGACGGGCGATGTCCGGGGCGGTGAGCCCGATCTCCGCCATGACCTCGCCGCGCGAGGCGTGGTCGAGGAAGCGCGGCGGGATGCCGAAGTCGCGCAGCGGCACGTCGACGCCCGCGTCGCGCAGCGCCTGGGCGACGGCGGAGCCGACGCCGCCGACGCGGCTGTTGTCCTCGACGGTGACGACCACCCGGTGGCGCTCGGCGAGCGGGGCCATGGCCTCGTCGACGGGCTTGACCCAGCGCGGGTCGACCACGGTGGTGGAGATGCCCTGCGCGTCGAGCAGGTCCGCGATCTCCAGGCACATCGGCGCCAGGGCGCCGACGGAGACCAGGAGGACGTCCGGCTTGTCGCTGCCCGGCTCACGGAGCACGTCCATGCCGCCGACCCGGCGCAGCGCGGGGACGGCCGGGCCGACCGCGCCCTTGGAGAAGCGGACGACGGTGGGCGCGTCGGTGACCTCGACGGCCTCGCGCAGCTGGGCGCGTACCTGGTCGGCGTCGCGCGGGGCGGCGAGCCGCAGGCCGGGCACGACCTGGAGGATCGACATGTCCCACATGCCGTTGTGGGAGGCGCCGTCGGTGCCGGTGACGCCCGCCCGGTCGAGGACGAAGGTGACGCCGCACTTGTGCAGGGCCACGTCCATCAGGACCTGGTCGAAGGCCCGGTTGAGGAAGGTCGCGTAGACCGCGAAGACCGGGTGGAGGCCGCCGGTGGCCAGGCCGGCCGCGGAGACCGCGGCGTGCTGCTCGGCGATGCCGACGTCGTACACCCGCTCGGGGAAGGCCTTGGCGAACTTGTCGAGGCCGACGGGCTGGAGCATGGCCGCGGTGATCGCGACGATGTCCGCGCGCTCCTTGCCGAGCTCGACCATCTCCTGGCCGAAGACGCTGGTCCAGTCGGCGCCGGAGGAGGCGATCGGCAGACCGGTGTCGGGGTGGATCTTGCCGACGGCGTGGAAGCGGTCCGCCTCGTCCTGGAGGGCCGGCTGGTAGCCGCGGCCCTTCTCGGTGAGGCAGTGCACGATGACCGGGCCGCCGAAGCGCTTGGCGCGGGTCAGCGCCGACTCCAGGGCCTCGATGTCGTGGCCGTCGATGGGGCCGACGTACTTCAGGCCGAGGTCCTCGAACATGCCCTGGGGGGCGATGAAGTCCTTGAGGCCCTTCTTGGCGCCGTGCAGGGTCTCGTAGAGCGGCTTCCCGACGACGGGGGTGCGCTCCAGGATGTCCTTGCCGCGGGCGAGGAAGCGCTCGTAGCCGTCGGTGGTGCGCAGGGTCGCCAGGTGGTTGGCGAGGCCGCCGATGGTGGGGGCGTAGGAGCGCTCGTTGTCGTTGACGACGATGACGAGCGGACGGTCCTTGGCGGCGGCGATGTTGTTCAGCGCCTCCCAGGCCATGCCGCCGGTGAGCGCGCCGTCGCCGATCACCGCGACGACGTGGTCGTCCTTGCGGAGGATCTCGTTGGCCTTGGCCAGTCCGTCGGCCCAGCCGAGGACGGTCGAGGCGTGCGAGTTCTCGATGACGTCGTGCTCGGACTCCGCCTGCGAGGGGTAGCCGGACAGGCCGCCCTTCATCTTGAGCTTGGAGAAGTCCTGGCGGCCCGTGAGCAGCTTGTGGACGTAGCTCTGGTGCCCGGTGTCGAAGAGCACCTTGTCCTTGGGCGAGTCGAAGACGCGGTGCAGGGCGATGGTCAGCTCGACCACGCCGAGGTTGGGGCCGAGGTGCCCGCCGGTCTTGGAGACGGCGTCCACGAGGAACGACCTGATCTCTCCGGCCAGCTGGTCCAGCTGTTCCGAGGAGAGCCGGTCCAGATCTCGCGGTCCCCTGATACGGGTCAGCAGAGCCACCCGTGCCTCCTTGCGTTTGAGCTGGTCGAGCTTGCCGATTTGTCGAGTCTAATGTTCCGTCTTGGATCGTGGGCATCGGGCCGGGCGATCGAGCGCCACCCGCATGGCCGACACACCGCTGATCCGCACGGCCGGTGCACTGCTCCGGACGCAGCAGCGCCCGGCGCCGGTTCTCGGCGCCGGGCGGAGTGTGGCGAGCGTTACGCGCGCCCCGCGGTCTTCTGCGTACGGCGGGAGACCGAGTCGATCACGACGGCGGCGAGGAGCACCGCGCCGGTGATCATGTTCTGGATCGCGTTGGACATGCCGATCATGTTCAGGCCCTGCTGGATCGACTGGATCACGATCATGCCCAGGAGCGCGGACCAGACCTTGCCGCGGCCGCCGAAGAGGCTGGTGCCGCCGATCACGGCCGCGGCGATGACCAGCATCAGCGTGTTGCCGCCGCCCAGGCTCTTGGTCGCGCCGCCGGAGAGGCTCGCGATGAACAGGCCGCCGAAGGCGGCGAGGGTGCCGGAGATCGCGAAGACGGCGATCCGGACCCGGTCCACGTTGATGCCGGCCCGGCGGGCCGCCTCGGCGTTGCCGCCGACGGCGAAGACCTTGCGGCCGAAGAGGGTGCGGCGGGCGACGAAGTCGGCGATCACCAGGACGGCCAGGAACAGCACCAGGGCCAGCGGCAGGCCGCGGGCGCCGGCGGGCTCGTTCATGACGTACGCGACGACCAGGACCAGGACGGCGACGACGCCGGTGCGCAGCACGATCTCGGCGATCGGGCGGGCCGGGAGCTGGGCGGCCTTGCGACGGCGGCTGTCGCGAAGCAGCGAGAACAGGTACACGGCGACGGCGGCCAGGGCGAGGCCGTAGGCGGCGATCTTGTCGGCGAAGAAGTAGTTGGTGAGGTTCTCCACCACGCTGCCGGACGGCGTGTTGATGGAGCCCTCGCCGCCCATGAGCCACTCCTGGAGGCCCATCCAGCCGAGGAAGCCCGCCAGGGTGACGACGAACGCGGGGACGCCGATCTTGGCGAAGAAGAAGCCGTGCAGCGCGCCGATGACGGTGCCGGTGAGCACCGCGAGCACGATGGACAGCCACTGGTTCATGCCGTTGCTGACCTGGAGGCCGGCCCAGACGGCGGCGCCGACGCCGGCGACGGAGCCCATCGAGAGGTCGATCTCGCCGAGGACGAGGACGAACACGATGCCGACGGCCATGATGCCGAGGCCGGAGGCGTACACCGCGACGTTGGCGACGGAGCTCGCGGAGAGGAAGTTCGGGTTCTGGATCTGGAAGACGACCGCGATGACGATCAGGCCCAGGATCACGGGGAGGGAGCCGAGCTCGCCGCCGCGTATCTTGCGGGTGAACTCCGTCCAGTAGCCCTTGACGCCCTCCTCGCGCACGAGGAGACGGGGGTCGACCGCGGGGACGGCGGGGCCGGCCGGGGCGGGGGCCTCGGGGGTCTTGGCGAGCTCGCTCACTTGGCGGCCCCCTTCTCGTCGTTCGCGGCCGCCGCCGTACGGGCCTGCCTGCGGGTCACCGCGTTGTCCGTGGCGCCGGTGATGGCGGCGATGATCGTCTCGTGGGTGGTGTCCTCGACGTCGAAGACCCCGTTGTTGCGGCCGAGGCGGAGCACGGCGACCTTGTCGGCGACGGCGCGGACGTCGGCCATGTTGTGGCTGATGAGGATGACGCCGTGGCCGCGCTCGCGCAGCCGCTCCACCAGGTCGAGCACCTGGGCGGTCTGCTCGACGCCGAGGGCGGCGGTGGGCTCGTCCAGGATGACGATCTTCGGGTCGCCGATCAGGGCGCGGGCGATGGCCACGACCTGCCGCTGGCCGCCGGAGAGGGCGGCGACGGGGATACGGACCGAGGGGATGCGGATGGACAGGGTGTCCAGGAGCTCCCGGGCGCGCTTCTCCATGGCGATCTCGTCGAGCACCTTGGCGGAGCTGAGCTCGCTGCCGAGGAAGAGGTTGGCGACGACGTCGAGGTTGTCGCAGAGCGCCAGGTCCTGGTAGACGGTGGCGACCCCGAGGTTCTGGGAGTCGTGGGGCCGGGTGATCTGGACCGGGCGGCCGTCCCACTCGATGGTGCCCTCGTCGATCGGGTGGACCCCCGAGATCGTCTTGACGAGGGTCGACTTGCCGGCGCCGTTGTCGCCCACCAGGGCGACGACCTCTCCGGCGTGGATCTCCAGATCGACATCGGTGAGCACCTGGACGGCGCCGAACCGCTTGGAGACCCCGCGCAACGCCAGCACGGGCGTAGCGGACACGTGAATCATCTCCTTCGCCGCCTGACCGGCGGGGATGTGGTGCGAGAAGTGCGGTGGGGACACCGCGGGGACCGCGAGGGAGTCCGGCGCCCCGCCCCCGCTTGCGGGGCGTGGAGTGGGGCGGGATGCGCCGGACGGTCTTCCGTGGGGGGCGGGGCGGGCTACTTGATGCCCGCGGCCTCGCAGGCCGCCTTGTACTCGGCGGTGCAGATGTCGGCCGCCTTGTAGACGTTGTCGGCGACGATCGTGGAGGCGATGTTCTCCTTGGTCACGATCTGCGCGTCGTACAGCTTGGCGGGGATGTCCTTGAACTCGCCGGTGAGGCTGGTGACCTTCACCGGGACGAGGTCGTCGATCTTCTCGCCCTTGAGGAGCTTGACCGCGATCTCCGCGGTGGTCTCGGCCTCGGGCTTGATCTGCTTGTAGATGGTGAAGGCCTGATCGCCCTTCAGGATCCGCTGCAGACCGGCGAGTTCGGCGTCCTGGCCGCCGACCGGGACCTTGACGCCCTGCTTGCCGAGGGCGGTGATGATGCCGCCGGCCATGCCGTCGTTGGCGGAGTAGACGCCCTGGAAGCCCTCCTTGCCCAGGGAGTCGATGGCGGCGCCCATCTTCTTGTTGGCCTCGTCCGGGGACCAGTCCGGGATGTCCTGCTCGTAGACGACCTTCTTCACGCCGCCGTCGAGGACGCTGTGGGCGCCCTTCTTGAACAGCGGGGCGTTGGGGTCGGTCGGTGAGCCGTTGATCATGACAACGTTGGCGTCCTTGGCCTTGGCGCCGAGCGCCTTCACCAGGGCCTCGCCCTGGAGGCGGCCGATCTTCTCGTTGTCGTACGAGACGTAGGCGGAGATCGGGCCCTCGGCCAGGCGGTCGTACGCGACCACCTTGACGCCCTTCTTCTCGGCCTGCTGGATCCAGGACTTGGTGGCCTTGTAGTCGACCGAGTCCAGGATGATGACCTTCACGCCCTGGGTGACGAGCGCGTCGAACTGCTTCTTCTGCGTCTCGGTGTCCTGCGCGGCGTTGTTGTACTTGACCTCGCAGTCGGAGCAGAGCGCCTTGATCTTCGCTTCCATGATCGGGCGGTCGAAGGTCTCGTAGCGGGTGGTCTTGTTCTCCGGGAGCAGCAGACCGATGGTCTTGCTGTCGCCGCCGTTCGCATCGCCCGAGCCGTTGTCGCCCGCCTTGCCACAGGCGGCGAGGGAGAGGGCCATGGAGACCGCGGCCGTGCCTATGACGACGCGACGCGTCATTGCGTTCATGTGGGGTTGCCTCCCTGACGAGGCCGCGACGTTGCGGCCGAGGTGGCTGGAAGTCAACTCGGCCGCAGGGTCGACGTCAAGGAGTAAATCCTTAACGAGATGACAACGGTGCCATCCGTTATCTAAGTGAACGCAAGCCGGGATCCGTTCAGGGCGCTTCCGGAGCCCCCCGCCGCACCTTCCAAAAGGGTTGAATCACCCATCTCGCTGAGGACGAGCGCGAGCGCGCCGAGCACCTCGGCGCGGCCGCCCAGCGCCCCCTGGGCCAGCGACAGCTGCCGGGCGGCGCTGGGGATCGCGTACCGCGAGACGGAGTCCCTGATGGGCGCGAGGACCAGCTCGCCGGCCTCCGCGAGGTCGCCGCCGAGGATCACCCGGCTCGGGTTCAGGAGATTGCAGAGGTTGGCGATGCCGCTGCCGATGTGGCGGCCGACGTCGGCGATCACCCGCCGGCAGCCCGGGTCGCCCTCGCGGGCCAGCTGGACGACCCGCTCCATGGTCAGGTCGGCGCCGTGGCTCGACTGGAGCAGCGGCAGTACGTAACGGGCGGCGGTGAAGGTCTCCAGACAGCCGCGGTTGCCGCAGCGGCAGACCGGACCCGACTCGTCGAGGGTGATGTGGCCGATCTCGCCGGCCGTGCCGCCCGGGCCCCGGTAGACCCGGCCGTCGATCACGAGCCCGGCGCCGACGCCGCTGGCGACCTTGATGTACGCGAGGTCCTTCACGCCCCGGCCGCTGCCCCAGACCAGCTCGCCGAGCGCGCCGAGGTTGGCGTCGTTGTCGACGTGCACGGGGACGCCCAGGCGGGCGGAGAGCTCCTCGGCGGGGTTGATCCCGCTCCAGCCCGGCAGGATCGAGGTGGAGCCCAGGAGGCCCGAGGAGACGTCGATGGGGCCCGGCACGCCGAGGCCGACGCCGACCACCTTCTCCCGGCCGATGCCGGTGGCCGCGATCAGCCGGGTGACCAGCCGCTCGGCCCGGTCGAAGCCCTCCGCGGCGGAGGCGTCCACGTCCAGCGGCTCGGCCTCCTCGGCGAGCACCTGGTGGGCCAGGTTGCCGACCGCGACCCTCAGGTGCGTATGGCCGAAGTCGACGCCGATGACGATCCCCGCGTCACCGCTGAGCGAGACGCTGCGGGCCCGGCGGCCGCCGGCCGAGGTCGGGGTGACCTCGACGGTGCCGCCCTCCTTCAGCTCCCGCACGATGTTGGAGACCGTGGCGGCGGACAGGCCCGTCGCCCGGGCGATCTCCGCCTGGGTGAGCGATCCGGCCATCCGCACCGCCCGGACGACCCGCTCCAGATTGGCCCGGTGCAGCGACGACTGCGACCCCGGAGTCTCCATTGACTCTCTCCACCCTACGACGTGTACAAGTTATGAACTCCAAGCTCCTTCGTAGGGCTTGTCGCCGTCAAGTCCTCGACGGTAGCCGAATACGGACGCAAAAGGTCCGGTCCCGGGGTGGACTCCCCGGGACCGGACCTCTGGGCGGTGCCGTCGTTACTTGAGCGTGGCCGAAGTGAGACCGGCCTGGACCTGCCGCTGGAAGGACAGGTAGACCACCAGCATCGGGATCATGGCGATGGTGACACCGGCGAAGAGCACCGGCAGGTCCGTCTCGTACCCCTGCTGCTGCTGGAGCTGGATCAGGCCCTGGGTGAGCACGTACCGCTCGGGATCGTCACCGCTCTGCGGCTGCATCAGCACGGTCGGCAGGACGAACTGGTTCCACTGCCCCAGCGTGTTGAAGATGCCCACGCTGACCAGGCCCGGCTTGGCCATCGGCAGCATCACCTGGAAGAACGCCCGGGTGTGCGAGGCCCCGTCCAGGATCGCCGCCTCGAAGACCGCCGTCGGCAGGGTCCTGAAGAAGGAGTGCATGAAGAAGACGGTGAACGGCATCGAGTAGGCGACGTACACCAGGATCAGGCCCTGGTAGGTGTTGAGCATCCCGAGCATCTTCACCATGAAGAAGAGCGGGACCAGGGCCAGGAAGACCGGGAACATCGCGCCGGCGACGAAGAAGTAGTAGATGACCCGGTTGCCCCAGAACTGGTAGCGGGCCAGGACGTACGCGGCCATGGAGCCGAAGAGCATGGTCAGCGGCACCGAGAACACCAGGACGATCACGGTGTTCACGAAGTAGTCGCCGATGCCCTTGTTCCAGGCCCGGCCGAAGACGTCGAGCGACCAGTTGGCCGGCCAGCCGAAGGCCGATCCGGCGATCTGGGAGTCGGTCTTGAAGGAGCTGAGCACCAGCCACAGCAGCGGCAGCACGATCAGCAGGGCCCACACGGCGAGGAAGCCGTGCGAGAAGACATTGAGGACGACGCCCTCGCGGGCGGGGCCCGGGGCCGGGGTGTGTCCCGTGCGTGCCGCGCGCTGCCGGGGCACGGAGCCCCCGCCCGTGCCGGTGGCCGGGCTCGCGTCGGACTTCTGGATGGGTGCAGTCATGGTCTGGTTCTCCCGCTCAGAACTCGAGGCGCTCGCGGCGGGTGGCGCGCAGCGTGACCACGGACACGATCAGGGTGAGGAGCAGCATGACCACGCCCATGGCGCAGGCGTAGCCGCTCTTACCGAAGTAGAGGAAGTTGCGCATCATGACCGTCGACATGGTCTCGCTGTGGTGGTCGGGGCCGCCGCCGTAGTCGCCCGAGGTCATCGTGGAGACCAGGACGAACATGTCCATGGCCACGATGCCGAGGTAGACCCAGGCGGTCTGCACCGAGTCCCACAGCAGCGGCAGGGTGATGCGGAAGAAGGACTGGGCGCGGCCGGCGCCGTCGATCAGCGCGGCCTCGTAGATGTCCCGGGGGATGGACTGCATGGCGGCGGAGAACAGCACCAGGTAGAAGCCGACGCCGTGCCAGACCACGACCGCCATGAGCGCCCACAGGACGAAGTTGGGCTCGTTGAGCCACTCGATCGGCTCGGCGGCGTCGATGAGGCCCAGCTTGAGCAGCAGGCCGTTGAGCATGCCGCCGGTGTCGCTGCGGTACACGGCGCCGAAGAGCACCGCGAGGATCGCCAGCGAGAGCACCTGCGGGAAGAAGTAGACCACCTTGTAGAACTTCGACCCGGCGACGCCCGCGACGCCGCCGGCCTTGCCGCGCCCGCCCGCGTTCACCATGAAGGCGAGGAAGAGGGCGAGCAGGATGGTGATCACCGGGATGAACACCAGGAACAGGATGTTGTGCCAGACCGCTCCCAGGAAGACGTCGTCCTTGAACAGGGCGACGTAGTTGTCGAATCCGACGAAGGAGAAATTCTGCGACTGGCCCTGCCAGTCGGTCAGCGAGTAGCCGATCGTCTGGATGTACGGCCAGATGACGAAGACCAGATAGAGGGCCACGGGTACCAAGAGAAATCCCGTGACGAACTGGTACTGCCCTTTGCGCATGGCGTTCCTGTCCCTGATGTCCCCAGCGGTTTGCTACGCGAGATCAGTCGCGGTGGTTCTTCTTGGCGGCGGGGTCCTTGGCGGCCTTGTCGACGGCGGCCTGGGCCCGCTTGAGCCACTCCGCGGGCTGGATGCGCTTGGCCATCAGCTCGTTGGAGGCGTTCTGGATCTCGGTGTCCATCTCGCTGTACCACTCGGTGTACAGGTAGCGGAACGTGTTGGTGCCGGCCGCCTTGGAGGCGACGACCGTCGACTGGGTGCCGGGGCGCAGCTTGACGCTCGGGTCCACGCCGTCGGCGAGGATGGTGAGGGAGTTGGCCTCCTTCGCGAAGAGCGTCGACCACTCCTTCGAGAGCATCATCCGCATGAACTCCTTCGCCTCGGCCAGGTTCTTGGCCTTGGAGGGGATGATGAAGGGCTCACCGGAACCGGCGCGGATGGCCTCGTACGGCATCTTGCTGCCGGGCAGCAGCGGCATCGGCATGAACTTCATGTCGAAGTCGGCCGGGGTCTGCTTGAGCTGCTCGTTCTCCAGCCAGGAGCCACAGGTGATGAAGGCGGCCTTGTACTGGTTCCAGCGGGTCTGCGACTCGGTGTGGGTCAGGCCGTTGGTGCCGGCCATCAGGTAGCCCTTCTCCACCAGCTCGTAGACCGCCTCGACGGCCTCCTTGGCCGCGGCGGAGCCGACGAAGGCCTTCGGGTCGAGGTTGTCGATCGCCTTCATGGCATCGAGACCGCCCTTCTTGGCGATCAGGTCCATGATGGCGACGTTGATGTAGTACGGGAACTTGCCCTGGTGGGCGAGTCCGCCGATGCCCTGGGCGGTGGCCTGCTTGCAGATGGCCATGAACTCGTCCCAGGTCTTGGGCTCGGTCCAGCCCTTCTCCTTGAAGAGCTTGCCGGAGTACCACAGGCCCCACACCGTGTAGATGTAGTTGAGGGCGACGACCTTGCCCTCCTGGAGGCCGGCGTCGATGGTGCCGGGGATCAGGGTGTCGCGGACCTTCTTGGCCGGGTCGTCGACGGACGGCGCGTCGAGGATCTCGGCGAGGTCGAGCAGCTGCCCGTTCTTGGCCAGCACGTCGATCTTGATCTTCTGGGCGCCCGAGTCGTCGACGATGTCCGGCGGGTTGCCCGCGTTGAAGCGCGGCTGCAGCTTGCCGGTGATCTCCTGGGTGCCGGTGTGGGTGGCCGTGATGTCCCACTTCTTGTTGAAGCTGGCCTCCCACGCCTTGGCGTAGTCGTCGCCGTATCCGCCCTTGAAGACGACGACGTCGATCTTGCCGCCCTTGGCGACGCCGAACGGGTTGTCCTTCGTCTTCTCGCCGGCGGGCTTCTTGTCGTTGCCCGTGTCGTCGCCCCCACCGGAGGCGCACGCGGACAGGAAACTCATGGTCGGCACCGAGATCAGGCCGAGCGCTGCGGAACGCTTGATCAGATCGCGACGGCCGAGGCCCTCACCGTTCTGGGCGGAGGTGGATCCCATGCTCAAGTCCTCGCCTTCATTCAGGACTCAGGCGGTGTACCGGTCGCCCGTACAGGTCGCCTCAGGCGAAGGGCCCCGCCACCGCGGTCAATTGCAGCTGGGTCGTGCAGGCGTCGGGCCCTCGTGCGCAGTGGTACAGCGGACGGGGCGGACGCCGACAGGTATAGTCCACTTCCCTTTCCCGTAGCAAGATCGAAGCGAGCATTCCCCGGTAGTCGTCTCCGAGTTGAGACCTACGCGCTATCCGAGGCGTTTCTGCCCCTTTTCCTCCCCGATTTTGCCTTCAACACCCTTGACACCACCTGCTATTCGGCATTTTCCTGGGGACTTGCTCGGCGAGAATGACAACGTTGTCTACATCCAGTGGCAGGAGCGACGACACGGCATGCGCCCCCCTCTCAGAGCGGTCTCCCTGGCGGCCTCGGCGGCATTGGTACTGAGCCTCACCCCCACGGTGGCTCAGGCGTTTCCGGGCCGAACGGATCAATCAGCCGAATCGGGCTCCTCCGTACGGGAGTTCACCACCTCCTTCGAAGCGGACGAAACCCAGCCGACCTGGCGGAACACCGTCGAAGTCGGCCCTGACGGAAAGAGCCGGACAAGCGGCGTCGACGGCGGATTCGTCACGGGAATCCCCGGAAACGTCACCGACCGCGTGACGGCGCTGCGCGCCAGCGGCGAGCACGCGGCGGCCGGCGAGGTCAAGGAGAATCTGGTCGATCTCCAACCGGGCACCAAGTGGCTGGTGTTCGAGCCCACCGCGTGGATCGAGTTCGACCTCGACGCGCCGGTGAAGCTGGCGACGTACGCGCTGACCTCGGCCAACGACGCCGCCGAGCGCGACCCGCGCGACTGGACCCTCAAGGGTTCGGCGGACGGCAAGGAGTGGACGGTCCTCGACACGCGCGCGGGCGAGTCCTTCGCCAAGCGTTTCGAGACACGTGCGTACGACCTCGCGGGCGGCGGCGCCACGGCGTACGCCCACTACCGCCTGGAGATCACCAAGAACGCGGGCGCGGGCCTGACCCAGCTCGCCGACGTTCAGTTCTCGAACGGGGACACCTCCCAGCCCGTCCCCGAGGAGATGCGCAGCCAGGTGGACCGCGGCCCCAGCGGCTCCCCCACCGCCAAGGCGGGCGCGGGCTTCACCGGAAAGCGGGCGCTGCGCTACGCGGGCACCCACAAGGGCGAGGGCCGGGCCTGGTCGTACAACAAGGTCTTCGACGTCGACACCCGGATCGTCCGGAACACCGAGCTGTCGTACCGGATCTTCCCGGCGATGAACGAGACCGACCTGAACTACCCCGCGACGAACGTCGCCGTCGACCTGGCCTTCACCGACGGCACCTACCTGAGCGGGCTCGGCGCCACCGACACGTACGGCGGCGCCCTCACCCCGCAGGGCCAGGGCGCCGCCAAGAGGCTCTACGTCAACCAGTGGAACCAGGTCACCGCGCGGATCGGCGAGGTCGCGAACGGGAAGACCGTCGACCGGATCCTCGTGGCGTACGACTCCCCCAAGGGCCCGGCGAAGTTCCAGGGCTGGATCGACGACGTCTCGCTCGCCCCGAAGGCGCCGCGGCAGCCGCTCGACCGGCTCTCCGACTACGCCTCGACGACCCGCGGCACCAACTCCTCCGGCTCCTTCTCGCGCGGCAACACCTTCCCGGCCACGGCCGTGCCGCACGGCTTCAACTTCTGGACGCCGGTGACCAGTTCGGCCTCCCAGAGCTGGCTGTACGAGTACGCGCGCGGGAACAACGCCGACAACCTGCCGACCCTCCAGGCGCTGTCCGCGAGCCATCAGCCGAGCCCGTGGATGGGCGACCGGCAGACCTTCCAGCTGATGCCCTCGGCCGCGGCGGGACCCCCGCCGACGGACCGGACGGCGCGGGCGCTGCCCTTCCGGCACGCGAACGAGACGGCGAAGCCGCACTACTACGGCGTCACGTTCGAGAACGGTCTGAAGGCGGAGATCGCGCCCACCGACCACGCGGCGGCGATGCGCTTCAGCTACCCCGGCGACGACGCGAGCGTGCTCTTCGACAACGTGACCGACCAGGGCGGGCTCACCCTCGACCCCGCGACGAGCTCCTTCACCGGCTGGTCGGACGTGAAGAGCGGTCTGTCCACCGGGGCCGGGCGGATGTTCGTGTACGGCGTCTTCGACGCGCCGGTCACCGCTTCCGGCAAGCCCGCCGAGCCGGGCGTGAAGGGCTACGTCCGCTTCGACGCGGGCGCGGACCGCACGGTCGGCCTGCGGATCGCGACCTCGCTGATCTCTATCGAGCAGGCGAAGGCGAACCTGGCCGACGAGATCCCCGAGGGCACCGGCTTCGACACCGTACGGGAGCGCGCCCAGGACGCCTGGGACGCGATCCTCGGCCGGGTCACCGTCGAGGGCGCGACCCACGACCAGCTGGTCACCCTCTACTCCAGCCTCTACCGGCTGTACCTGTACCCCAACTCCGGCTTCGAGAAGGTCGGTTCGGGCTACAAGTACGCCAGCCCCTTCTCCGCCCCGGCCGGTCCCGACACGCCGACCCGTACCGGCGCGAAGATCGTCGACGGCAAGGCGTACGTCAACAACGGCTTCTGGGACACCTATCGGACGACATGGCCCGCGTACTCCTTCCTCACCCCGGGGAAGGCGGGCGAGCTGGTCGACGGCTTCGTGCAGCAGTACAAGGACGGCGGCTGGATCTCCCGCTGGTCCTCCCCCGGCTACGCGGACCTGATGACCGGCACCTCCTCCGACGTGGCCTTCGCCGACGCGTATGTGAAGGGCGTGGACTTCGACGGGGCGGCGGCGTACGAGGCGGCGCTGAAGAACGCCACCGTCGTCGCGCCCAGCCGGGGCGTCGGCCGCAAGGGCATGGAGACCTCGCCCTTCACCGGCTACGCCTCGACCGAGACCCACGAGGGCCTGTCCTGGTCCCTTGAGGGCTACCTCAACGACTACGGCATCGCGAGGATGGGCCAGGCGCTCTACGAGAAGACCGGCAAGAAGCGCTACCGCGAGGAGTCGGCGTACTTCCTGAACCGGGCGCGGAACTACGTCTCGCTCTTCGACGCGAAGGCCGGCTTCTTCCAGGGCAAGGACGCCAAGGGCGCCTGGCGGGTGCCCTCGGAGACGTACGACCCGAGGATCTGGGGCTACGACTACACGGAGACCAACGGCTGGGGCTACGCCTTCACCGCCCCGCAGGACTCCCGTGGCCTGGCCAACCTGTACGGCGGGCGGGCGGGCCTGGCGAAGAAGCTGGACGCCTACTTCTCGACGCCGGAGACGGCGAGCCCCGACGTCGCCGGCTCGTACGGCAGTGTGATCCACGAGATGACCGAGGCGCGGGACGTGCGGATGGGCATGTACGGGCACTCCAACCAGGTCGCCCACCACGTGCCGTACATGTACGACGCGGCCGGGCAGCCGTGGAAGGCCGCGGAGAAGGTCCGCGAGGTGCTCTCCCGCCTCTACACCGGCAGCGAGATCGGCCAGGGCTACCACGGCGACGAGGACAACGGCGAGCAGTCGGCCTGGTTCCTCTTCTCGGCGCTCGGCTTCTACCCGCTGGTGATGGGCAGCGGGGAGTACGCGATCGGCTCGCCGCTCTTCAAGAAGGCGACGGTACGGATGGACAACGGCCGCACGCTGGTCGTGGAGGCCCCGCGCAACAGCGCCCGGAACATCTACGTCCAGGGCGTGAAGCTGAACGGGAAGCGGTGGGACTCGACCGCGCTGCCGCACGACCTGCTGGCGAAGGGCGGCACGCTGAAGTTCGACATGGGCCCGGAGCCCTCGGCGTGGGGCACCGGCCGCTCGGCCGCCCCGGCCTCGATCACGCGGGACGACGAGGTGCCGACGCCCCGGGCGGACCTGGTGAAGGGCGCGGGCCCGCTCTTCGACGACACCTCGGCGACGGCGGGCCCGCTGGCCGGCCCGCTGGAGCTGCCGGTGGCGGCGCCTGGGAAGGCGGTCCAGTACACGCTGACCTCCTCCGCCGACCGGGCGAAGGCGCCGACGGGCTGGGTGCTCCAGGGCTCGGCGGACGGCGTGACCTGGAAGGACCTGGACCGGCGGGCGGGCGAGACCTTCGCGTGGGACCGGCAGACCCGGGTGTTCACGGTCGCGGCGCCGGGGGCGTACGCGAGGTACCGGCTGGTGGCGACGGGTGAACTGGCGGAAGTCTCGGAGATCGAGCTGCTGGGCTGACCGGCTGACCGTCCCGGCGCATGAGTAAGGGCCCGTCCCCAGGGGGACGGGCCCTTACCGCTACCTACCTGACCCTTAGCCGCGGATCAGGTTGCGCAGCACGTACTGCATGATGCCGCCGTTGCGGTAGTAGTCCGCCTCACCGGGGGTGTCGATGCGGACGACCGCGTCGAACTCGACACCGGTGTCGGTGGTGACCTTGACCGTGCTCGGGGTCGTGCCCTCGTTCAGCTCGGTGATGCCCGCGATGGAGAAGGTCTCCTCGCCGGTCAGGCCGAGCGAGTCGGCCGTCTGGCCGGCCGGGAACTGGAGCGGGAGGACGCCCATGCCGATGAGGTTCGAGCGGTGGATGCGCTCGTACGACTCGGTGATGACGGCCTTGACGCCGAGGAGCGCGGTGCCCTTGGCCGCCCAGTCGCGGGACGAGCCGGAGCCGTACTCCTTGCCGCCCAGGATGACCAGCGGGGTGCCGGCGGCCTGGTAGTTCTGCGAGGCGTCGTAGATGAACGACACCGGCGCGTCGGCCTGGGTGAAGTCGCGGGTGAAGCCGCCCTCGGTGCCCGGCGCGATCTGGTTGCGCAGGCGGATGTTGGCGAAGGTGCCGCGGATCATGACCTCGTGGTTGCCACGGCGCGAGCCGTAGGAGTTGAAGTCACGACGCTCCACACCGTGCTCGGTGAGGTACTTGCCGGCCGGGGTGTCGGCCTTGATGGCACCGGCCGGGGAGATGTGGTCGGTGGTGACCGAGTCGCCCAGCTTGGCCAGGACACGGGCGCCGGCGATGTCGGTGACCGGGGTGGTCTCCATCGTCATGCCCTCGAAGTACGGGGGCTTGCGCACGTAGGTGGACTCGGCGTCCCACTCGAAGGTGTTGCCGGTCGGGATCGAGAGCGCCTGCCACTGGGCGTCGCCCGCGAACACGTCCTGGTAGGACTTGTTGAACATGTCCTCGCCGATGGCGTTGGCGACGACGTCGTTGACCTCGGCCTCGGAGGGCCAGATGTCCGCGAGGTAGACCGGCTTGCCGTCCTGGTCCACGCCGAGGGCGTCCTTGGTGATGTCCACCTTCATGGAGCCCGCGATGGCGTACGCGACGACCAGCGGCGGGGAGGCCAGGTAGTTCATCTTGACGTCGGGGTTGATGCGCCCCTCGAAGTTACGGTTGCCCGAGAGCACCGAGGTCACGGCCAGGTCGTGCTCGTTGACGGCCTTGGAGACCTCCTCCGGCAGCGGGCCGGAGTTGCCGATGCAGGTGGTGCAGCCGTAGCCGACGAGGTTGAAGCCGACCTTGTCGAGGTACGGGGTCAGGCCCGCCTTGTCGAAGTAGTCGGTGACGACCTTCGAGCCCGGGGCGAGGGTGGTCTTGACCCACGGCTTGCGGGTCAGGCCCTTCTCCACGGCCTTCTTCGCGACGAGGGCGGCGGCGACCATCACGTACGGGTTCGACGTGTTGGTGCAGGAGGTGATCGCGGCGACGGTGACGGCGCCGTGGTCGATCGTGTAGGTGGTGCCGTCGGGGGCGGTCACCTCGACCGGGTTCGACGGGACACCGTTGCTGACGGCCGGGGCGTCGGAGGCCGGGAAGGACTCCTCGCCCGCCTCGTCGGCGGTGGTGACGTAGTTGCGGACGTCGCTCTTGAACTGCTCGGCGGCGTTCGCGAGGACGATGCGGTCCTGCGGGCGCTTCGGGCCGGCGATCGACGGGACGACCGTGGAGAGGTCGAGCTCCAGCTTCTCGGAGAAGTCGGGCTCGGCGGCCGGGTCGAGCCAGAGGCCCTGCTCCTTGGCGTACGCCTCGACGAGCGCGACCTGCTGCTCGGAGCGGCCGGTGAGCTTGAGGTAGTTCAGGGTCTCGCCGTCGATCGGGAAGACCGCGGCGGTGGAGCCGAACTCGGGCGACATGTTGCCGATGGTGGCGCGGTTCGCGAGGGAGGTGGCGGCGACGCCCTCACCGTAGAACTCGACGAACTTGCCGACGACACCGTGCTTGCGCAGCATCTCGGTGATGGTCAGCACGAGGTCGGTGGCGGTGGTGCCGGCCGGGAGCTCGCCGGTCAGCTTGAAGCCGACGACGCGCGGGATCAGCATGGAGACCGGCTGGCCGAGCATGGCGGCCTCGGCCTCGATGCCGCCGACGCCCCAGCCGAGCACACCGAGGCCGTTGACCATGGTGGTGTGGGAGTCGGTGCCGACGAGGGTGTCGGGGTACGCCTGGCCGTTGCGGACCATGACGGTGCGGGCCAGGTGCTCGATGTTCACCTGGTGCACGATGCCGGTGCCCGGGGGGACGACCTTGAAGTCGTCGAAGGCGGTCTGGCCCCAGCGCAGGAACTGGTAGCGCTCCTTGTTGCGGCCGTACTCCAGCTCGACGTTCTGCGCGAAGGCGTCGTTGGTGCCGAACTTGTCGGCGATGACGGAGTGGTCGATGACCATCTCGGCCGGGGAGAGCGGGTTGATCTTCGCCGGGTCACCGCCGAGGGCGGCGACGGCCTCACGCATGGTGGCGAGGTCGACGACGCAGGGCACGCCGGTGAAGTCCTGCATGATCACGCGCGCCGGCGTGAACTGGATCTCCTGGCTCGGCTGGGCCTGGGAGTCCCAGTCGCCGAGCGCACGGATGTGGTCGGCGGTGATGTTCGCGCCGTCCTCGGTGCGGAGCAGGTTCTCCAGGAGAACCTTCAGGCTGTAAGGCAGCCGGGCGGAGCCCTCGACCTTGTCCAGCTTGAAGATCTCGTACGACTCGTCACCCACGCGCAGCGTGGCGCGGGCGTCGAAGCTGTTCGCCGACACGACAGTCTCCTTCATATATGTGCGCGTTCCACCACATCCTGCCGCCACGTACTCGTCGTCGATCCGCTAAGGTAAGGCTAAGTTAGGTAACCCTTACCGGGGTGGCGGCAGCGGTGCGCCTCGGCAGATATCTCGATGTCGAGATAACTCTAGTACATCACCGGCGGTCGGTCATGCCCGGCATGGCTGTGCTGCCGCGACGAAGACCGATCGATGCGTGGCCGCCGCTCACGCCGAGTAGGCGCGGCTGAGCGCGGCAAGGTCGGCGCGGGCCCGCTTGCGCAGGATCCGGGGCTCGTCGTGGGCGGTGTCGAGCAGGTACAGGGACGACGGGGGAAGCCGGCGGAAGCCGATGCCGCGCCACACGCCGTCCAGAATCGTGGAGGGCACGGGCGACCACCGGCTGTCAGCCGTCGGCGGGTGATCCGGGCACTCGTTGGTGTACGCGTCCGTGACCACCGCGCAGCAGCCGTCGGCCAGGGCCCAGATCGCCTCCGCCAGCAAGGCGGCCTCGACTCCGGTCCCCTGCCACTCGGGCGCCAGGCAGACGTTGTGCACGGCCAGTACGTCACCCTCGGCGGACGAGACCATGTCCGCGAACCTCGCCCGGAGGCTGCCGTCCCAGTCGAACAGGAACAGGGAGAGCTGGGCCAACCAGTGGTCGTCGCCTTCCGCCGCGGAAGGCGGCGCACAGTCCGACGGGTTGTCCCCGCGCAACCGGTACAACGTCATCATGCCGATCTCACCGCCCGTGGTTCGGCCGGGAAGCTGAGGGGCGACGATCGTGACCGTCCATTCCTCGATCGCGTCGTACTCCTCACTGGCCAGCACGGGCTGGACCTTCCGATGGACCAGACACAACCGCCCGGGATCGGCGGGCAGCTTGTCGATGTCGATCGGGAATCCGTCGGGGGTGGCCATGACCAGCGAGAATACGCGCCGTGTGGCGTCCCGGCGGAGTGCGAGCGCCGGGGGCTCCCCCGGCGCTCGGCGTTACGGCGTCACTTCAGGTGCCGGGTGAAGAACCGGTCCGCGGCCTCCGCCGCGAAGCGGGGGACGCCGGAGTGGCCGCCCATGTTGGCGTGCAGGGTCTTCTCCTTCGAGCCGAACGCGTCGAACAGGTCCAGGGCGGCCTGGCGCTCGTTGCCCTCGTCGTCCCACTGGAGCAGGACGTGGAGCGGGATGGTGACCTCGCGGGCCTCCTCGAACATGGTGCGGGGCACGAAGCTGCCGGCGAACAGGGCGGCGGCCTCGATGCGCGGCTCGACCCGCGCGAGGCGGATGCCGATGGAGATCACTCCCCCCGAGTAGCCGACCGGACCCCCGATCCCGGGCAGCGCGAGGAGGGCGTCCAGGGCGGCCCGCCATTCCGGGACCGCCCTGTCCACGAGCGGGAGGACGAGGGCGTCGACGATCTCGTCGCCGACCGGCTCACCCGCCCGCATCACCCGGCCCAGGTCGGCGCGGGCCTGTTCGAGGGCGTCCCAGCGGGGCCGGTCGCCGATCCCCGGGAGCTCGATGGTGGCCGCGGCGAAACCTTCCGCCACGGCGTGCCGGGCGCGGTCCACCAGGCGGGGGTACATGGGGCGCAGGCCGAGGGGAGGGTGGCCGAGGAGGATCAGGGGGAGGGGGGTGGAGGGGGAGGCAGGCGCGGGCGCGGGCGCGGGCGCGGGCGTCCAGAGGATGCCGGGGATGTCGCCGAGGGTGAACTCGCGCTCGATGACGTCGCCGCCACGGTCGCCGTCGAGACGCTGCTCGGAAGTGAAGTCGAGATGCATGGTCGTGCCTTTCGGGAGGGCTCGGAAAACGGCGCTCCCGGACGACCTGCTCTATCGCCCGACCGTGACCCCGGAGGGGAGCACCCATGTCGAAACTGCGTTCACGGGTACCACCTCCTCGTTCTCTCGCACGGCCTCCGGAAACGTAACAGCGCCGCGGCCGGTCCGGCAAAGGGTTTAAAGGGTTTGAAGGGTTGAGGCGAGGAACGCGGCCAGGGTCGCCGTGAACCGCCCGGGGTCGTCGAGCCAGGGGTAGTGCCCGGCGCCCGGCTGGACGGTGAGGGCGGCGCCCGGGAAGACGGCGGCGAACTCCGCCACCGCGCTCGGCGGGCTGTTCAGGTCGTGCGCCCCGGCGAGCAGCAGGACCGGGGAGGGGAACGCGGCGAGCGCGGCGCGGGTGGCGTCCGGCGTGAAGGCCCCGTCGGCGCCGAAACCGGCGACGGCCTCGGGGTTGTCGGGGCGGCCCGCGAGGTGATGGCGCCGGGCGGCCTCGTCCCAGCGGCCGTACAGGAAGGGCGCGACGGCCTCCCAGTCGCTCCCCGTCCCCGCGACGATCGCCTCCAGGGCGGCGAAGGCCGCCGGGAACCACGGCTCACCCGCCCGCTCCAGCGCGACCTCGCGGCGCGCGTCGGCGGTGACGTCCACGCCGACGGCCCGCGTCCCGGGCGCGACCAGGGCGAGCCGGCCGACGCGGTGGGGGTGGCGGGCGGCGTACTGGGCGGCGAGGTTGGCGCCGGCGGAGTGGCCGAGCAGGTCGACGCGGTCGAGGCCGAGGTGGCGGCGGAGCGCCTCGATGTCGTCGACGAGACGGTCGCAGCGGTACGAGGAGGGGTCGGCGGGCACGGCGGAGCGGCCGGTGCCGCGCAGGTCCGGGATCACCAGGGTGCGGTGGGCGGACAGTCCGCCGAGGTCGCCGAGGTAGGCGGAGTCGGCGGGGCCGCCCGGCACACAGAGGAGCGGGGCGCCGGAGCCGACCCGCCGGTGGGCGAGGCGGGTGCCGTCGGGGGCGGTGAGGAACAGCTCGGGTGACGTCTCGACAGGTCTCATAACCGGGTTATATAACGTGGTTATGAGACCTGTCGAGAGACCGGGGCCGCCCGGTATAACTGGAGAGTGACCCCCGACGACAGCGCGAGCACGACCCCGACCCCGACCGCCACCCCGCCCTCCGACCTGACCGAAGGCCAGGTCGCGGACCTGTTCGCCGGGATGAACGAGGTCATCCGGGCGGGCGAGGAGATGCGACGGCTGCGCGCCGAGACGATCCAGCTGCTGGCCGGGGCGGGCTGGACACAGGACCGGCTGGCGCGGCTGGCCGGGATGAGCCAGCCGGCCGTCTCGAAGCAGGTGTCGAGGCCCCGCGCCACGGACGCGGCGGAGCTCTCGCTCGACCGGGACGACACGCCGTGGCTCGAAGGACGCCTGTGGGGCCTCGCCGAGGAGTTGTCGGAGGCCCTGGACGACACCGCCCACTGCTCGCGGTCCGTACGGGCCCTGACCCGCGGCCGGAAGCGCTTCACCCCGCAGAACGTGGACGCACTGCGCCGCCTGGTCGAGGCCGACCTGCGGGAGCGCGCGACGGAACTGCCGGGCGCGTACCGGGCCGCGTACGACGGGATCGCCCGGGGCCTCGACGTACGGGACGCGCGAGGCGGGACGGCCGACACCGGTCCGACCGACGCAGGTCCGGCTTCGGCACACCGGGCACTGGCCCGCCGGATCGAGCGCATCCGACTCAGGAACACCGACTGACACCCCGTACGCCCTACACACCCCCTATAGCCGCATAACAATTGCCGCAAATCCCCCACCCATGGACGATTGACCCATGTTCAGCGGTGCGCATGTGATCCTCTACACCCGGGACGCGGAGGCGGACCGTGCCTTCCTCAAGGACGTGCTCGGCTTCGACCACGTCGACGCGGGGCGCGGCTGGCTCGTCTTCGCGCTGCCGCCCGCCGAGGTCGCGGTGCACCCGACGGACGGGGAGCCGAGGCACGAGCTCTACCTGATGTGCGAGGACATCACGGCGACCCTGACCCGCCTGGCGGACCGGGGAGCCGAGGTCTCACGCGCCGTCAGCGACCAGGGGTGGGGCCTGCTCGCGGCCGTGCGGCTGCCGAGCGGGGCCGAACTGCCGCTGTACGAGCCGCGTCACCCCACTGCGCACACCCTGTCACTCCAATGACTCACCCCACCGCGAGCGCCATCTCATATCTGAGATAACGTGACGACATGGCAGACGACTACCTCGTACGCATCGGCAAGCTCATCCGTGACGCCCGCCAGCACCGTGGCTGGACGCAGACGCAGCTGGCCGAGGCGCTCGGCACGAGCCAGAGCGCGGTCAACCGGATCGAGCGCGGCAACCAGAACATCAGCCTTGAGATGATCGCCCGTATCGGCGAAGCGCTCGACAGCGAGATCGTCTCTCTCGGTTACGCCGGTCCGATGCACCTGCGGGTCGTCGGCCGCCGCCGCCTCTCCGGCGCCATCGACGTCAAGACGAGCAAGAACGCGTGCGTCGCGCTGCTCTGCGCCTCGCTCCTGAACAAGGGCCGCACGGTGCTGCGCCGGGTCGCCCGCATCGAGGAGGTCTTCCGCCTCCTGGAGGTCCTCAACTCCATCGGCGTCCGCACCCGCTGGATCAACGAGGGCGTCGACCTGGAGATCGTGCCGCCGGCCGAGCTGGACATGGAGTCGATCGACGCGGAGGCGGCGATCCGCACCCGCTCCATCATCATGTTCCTCGGCCCGCTGCTGCACCGTCTGGACCGCTTCAAGCTGCCGTACGCCGGCGGCTGCGACCTCGGCACCCGCACGATCGAGCCGCACATGATCGCGCTGCGCCGCTTCGGCCTCGACATCACGGCGACCGACAACCTGTACCACGCCCAGGTGGAGCGCTCCGTCTCCCCCGACCGCCCGATCGTCCTGACCGAGCGCGGCGACACGGTGACCGAGAACGCCCTGCTCGCGGCGGCCCGCCACGACGGCGTGACCGTCATCCGCAACGCCTCCTCCAACTACATGGTCCAGGACCTGTGCTTCTTCCTGGAGGCGCTGGGCGTCAGGGTCGACGGCATCGGCACCACCACGCTGACGGTGCACGGCGTCCCGCAGATCGACGTCGACGTCGACTACTCCCCCTCCGAGGACCCGGTCGAGGCGATGAGCCTGCTCGCCGCGGCGGTCGTCACGGAGTCCGAGCTGACCATCCGCCGGGTCCCCATCGAGTTCATGGAGATCGAGCTGGCGGTCCTGGAGGAGATGGGCCTCGACCACGACCGCTCGCCCGAGTACGCGGCGGACAACGGCCGCACCCGCCTGGTCGACCTGACGGTCCGCCCCTCCAAACTGGAGGCGCCGATCGACAAGATCCACCCGATGCCCTTCCCGGGCCTCAACATCGACAACGTCCCCTTCTTCGCGGCCATCGCTGCCACGGCCCAGGGCAAGACCCTGATCCACGACTGGGTCTACGACAACCGCGCCATCTACCTCACCGACCTCAACCGCCTCGGCGGCCGCCTCCAGCTCCTGGACCCCCACCGCGTCCTGGTCGAAGGCCCCACCCGCTGGCGCGCCGCCGAAATGATGTGCCCCCCGGCCCTCCGCCCGGCCGTGGTGGTCCTCCTCGCGATGATGGCCGCCGAGGGCACGTCGGTCCTGCGCAACGTCTACGTCATCAACCGGGGCTACGAGGAGCTCGCGGAGCGGCTCAACTCGGTGGGGGCACAGATCGAGATCTTCCGGGACATCTGAGCGGCACGGCCGCCGGCACCGGTGCCGGCGGCCGTGACCGCCGCGCAGCTCCGAGTGCGTGATCCACCTGCTGTTCTAGGATGAACCCGACCATCTCAGCGGCCCGACGGGCTTCCGCTCCACTCACGTGGACCTGAAGGACATGCCCCCACCCGCACGAGTCACTTCGTGCTGCCTGGGGGCATTCCCGTGCTGTTCCGTGAGTCCGCGGCGTCGTTGGCCACTCGCACACACGTCGAAGGCCGACTGGCGCAGCTTCTTACCGAGAACTTCCTGCACAAACACCGCCACCGGCCCCAGCCGTCGGAGGTGCGCTCCTGGGAACGCAGCATCCCCGCGCTGACCAACGCGCTGATCGAGGCCGGTCTCGGTGAGGTCGAGATGCTGCTGGAGTACGGGCTGCCCCTGACCAGCAAGCGCGCGGACGTGATACTGGCCGGCGTCCATCCGGCCTCCGGCGAGCCCTCGTACGTGGTCGTGGAGCTGAAGCAGTGGAGCGACGCCTACCCGGAGGAGGGTGATCCGCTGCTGTGCCGCATCGACGCCTACCCGGATCCGGTCCTCAACCCCATCGAGCAGGTGCGGGGCTACTGCGACTACCTGGTCTCGTTCAACGGAGCTCTGGAAGCCGTTCCGGAGTCGGTCTCGGGGGTCGCCTACCTGCACAACGCTACGGAGTTCGGAGTCGCGGGGCTCCGGGCCGTGCCGGAGGACGATCGGGGCCGGATGTTCACCGGCGACCAGCGTGGAGCCTTCATCGGCTACCTGCGTTCCAGGCTGGCGCCGAAGCCCGGTGCCGAGGCAGCCGACATGCTGCTGCAAGGAAAGGTCCGGCCGTCCAGGCAGCTCATGGCCGTCGCCGCCGAGGAGGTGCGGACCCGGGAACAGTTCGTGCTCCTGGACGAACAGCGACTCGCCTACGAAACGGTCATGTCGGCGGTCCGGCAGGCCCGTCGGTCCAACCGCAAGCAGGTCGTGGTCGTCACCGGCGGGCCGGGCTCCGGCAAGAGCGTGATCGCGCTCTCCCTGTTGGGTGAGCTCTACCGACGCGGGGTGCCCACGCTGCACGCCACCGGTTCGCAGTCCTTCACGAAGACGATGCGCAAGGTCGCCGGTGCCCGCAAGCCCGAGGTCCAGCGGCTCTTCCGCTATTTCAACAGCTTCATGGAGGCGGAGCCCAACGATCTCGACGTGCTGGTGTGCGACGAGGCGCACCGGCTCCGCAAGACCTCCGCCAACCGCTACACCAAGGCGGCGCTGCGGACCGGCAGGCCGCAGGTGGCGGAGCTGATGGACGCCGCCCGGGTTCCGGTGTTCCTGCTCGATCAGCACCAGGTCGTACGTCCGGGTGAGATGGGAACCGTGGAACAGATCCAGGCGGCCGCGACCGAACTCGATCTGGACTGCACGGTGGTGAGGCTGGACAGCCAGTTCCGGTGCGGTGGCAGCGACGCCTACCTGCGGTGGGTGGTCGACCTGCTGGGACTCGAGGGCGACGCGCCCACCGTGTGGGAGCCGGACGACAAGGTGCAGCTCCTGACCGCCGACAGCCCGCAGGAGCTGGAGGACCTTCTGGCCGACCGGCGCTCACAGGGTTACGGCGCGCGCATGTCGGCGGGCTACTGCTGGAAGTGGACGACGAAGATCACTTCCGGCATGCACGCCCTGCCCACCGACGTGGTCATCGGCGACTGGGCCAGGCCGTGGAACCTGTACGGCGACCGCGCCCTGCTCGGCGCGCCGCCGGCACCCCTCTGGGCCACCGACCCCGCCGGGTTCGGACAGGTCGGTTGCGTCTACACGGCGCAGGGGTTCGAGTACGACTGGTCCGGAGTGATCATGGGGCCGGACCTCGTGTGGCGCACCGACCGATGGGTCGTGGACCGCAGCGCGTCCAAGGACCCGTCCTTCACCAAAGCCACCCCGGACGAGGACGTCGACCGCCTTGTCCGCAACACGTACAAGGTGTTGCTGACCCGGGGCATGATCGGCACCATCGTCTACTCGACGGACCCGGAGACCCGCGAGAAGCTCCGCTCGCTGATCCCTCCGTCGCTCCAGCCGCCCACGGCGTGAAGTCCCACCGATGTGGTGCGCGCGTGCATCACCGAGCGCACCACATCGTCCGGAGCCGACTCACGCGCTAGCATCATCGGGCTGCGCACCTTCCCGGAGGGTATGCGGTTGCTGTTCCTGTGCTCGCCCCAATGAGCCGTGGATGACGAATGGTTGTGCCCGTCGTGTGGCGACACTCGACGTGAGCGTGGATACCCGGTAGGGCGTCCCCCTGCCATTCCGATCCCACAGCTCTGGAGTGGCCATGACCTCAGCCGAGTACAAGCCTGCGCGTCGTGAACGGATCCGCGCGATCCTGATCGAGATCGCTGCCTCGGTCGTCTCCAACCTTCTGGTGACGGCCCTGATGGCGGTTGCGAGTCTGCTCTTCTAGCGCAGACCAGTGGCGGGCCCGGTGAGCCCGCCACCTCACTCGCGCGACGGCGCTCGTCAGAACAGCGGCAGTTCAGTGGCCTGCGGCCCCCCTCCCTTCCGGCGCTTCCCCCTGCTTCCGCCTCTACCCCTACCCCGACTCCGGCCGGGCCTGGGCAGATGTGGCCTGAGTGCCTCCACCGGCAGGTTCTCCCAGGTGGGCCGCAATCCGTGGATCTCGACCTCGCCGACGAGCTGCTTGAGATACTCCCGGGTCTCCTCGTCGGTGGAGTAGAGCACCGTCGCGCGGCTGGCCCGGGTCATGAGCACGTGGTAGGCGTGCCGGACGAGGCGTGCGAACTCCTCGTCGTCGACACTCCTTGGCTTCACCTTCGGGTCGAACGAACCCGGCTCGGCGACGCGCTTGATGCCCGGCTCCGCCGTCTTGAGTTCCTTGCCCCGGCGGAACTCCCATCGGTCGCCGCGGCGCACCATGTCCTCACCCATGATCACACCGCACCAGTCCCATTCGAGGCCCTGCGCGGTGTAGACACAGCCGATCTGGTCGAGGCCGTTCTCGTGCACGGACCAGATCTTCGACGGCGGCGCCCCGCCCTCGCAGAAGGAAACGCTGTCCGCGTTCCACGGCCGGTGCCACTGACCGATGCGGACGTCGGCTTCCAGCCGTCGCTCCTTGCCCTGCGGCTTCGTCCACGGCCAGCAGTAGCCGGCCACCATGCGCGCGGAAGCGCCGGCGTGCGCTTCCGTACGGATGATCCGCTCGAGCTCCTCCGGGCTGTCCGCCACTTCGATGTGCATCAGTCCATCCGGCCGCCACGTGCCCGGCTCCTCGTCCGTCACACCGAGCAACGCCTGTACCCAACGGATGTAGGAACCGCTGCCCCCACATCGGAACTGCTCCCGCAGCTTGTACCGAAGGACTTGAGCGGCGTGCCGTTCGGCCGCTTCCTCGATGAGACCCACGGTGCCGACGTCGCTCGGTCGCACCGACTGGCCCTCGTCCAGGAAGAACACCGTCAACCGGGACGCCGCGAGGAGTTCGTCCACCTGCGGGCCCGTCCCCCAGTCCTCGGGTTTCCAGAACCGGCTGGTCGACCTGTCCCGAAGTCGATGCGCCTCGTCGCAGATCAGCACGTCCAGGGGCGGGTCGGGTGGGGTGACGAAGTTTTTGAAGTAGGTGAAGCTCTCCCTGAACTCGCGGTCACCGTAGCCGACGTGTTCCTGAAGGGCCCCGTTGAAGGCGCGGCTGCCGCTGGCGTAGTTGACCGTACGGCCCTGGGCTTCCAGTTCCGCCTTGATCTGCAGACCGATCGCGCTCTTCCCCGTTCCCGCGCCACCCGTCACTAGGAAGACCACCCGCCTTTCGTCCTGCACCAGGGCGGGACGCCGGGGGTCCGGCAGGAGCTTCGAAGCCGTCTCGAGTACCTGGTCGGCCACCTCCTTCTGCCGCCCGCGCAGGGTGAAGACGGTGTCGGCCCCGCGCGACCAGATCATGGCGTCGAGCAACGGGGTGTTACGAAGCCCCATGCTCTGCAGCATCATCTCGGCGATGGAGGCCGCGCCTTCCTCGGCGAAACTCTTCCTGAGGTCGGACAGCAACTGCTCACGCCGATCGCTCGTGTACACACGGGCATACGAGCCCGTCGGCGCGTCCACGTCGATCAGATCCCGTACGGATTCGTCGGTGGCGTTGTGCAGATAGGCGAAACCTCCGCATTCGAAGTCGGCTCCCTGAAAGGGGCCCCGTTCGCTCGTGAACGCCTCGTGATAGACGGCCAATTGCAGGGCCGGGTGCTTCTTGCCCTCTTCGATCCACGGTACGTGCAAGAGATCCGCGGTCGCCCGTTCCACCCGGCTCACCGTCGACCAGCGCTTCAACTCGACCAACTGGACGGAGGGCACGTGCCGCACGGGATGGCGCCCCACCAGAACGACATCGATGAGGCGGGGTTCACCGGAGCAGATTTCCTCGTCCAGCGTGGCGGCACACTCGACGATCATCTCGACGTTGCCACGTCCCGCCGCGACCAGGTCGTTGGCGAGGTTCACCAGACTCTCCGCCCAGGCGGCGCGCTCCGACTCCGAGGCATCCGCGCCCCGGAAGAACCGCCATCGAGCGGCAAGGTGCGGCACCATCCGGTCGCGCGAGTCGAGCGTGAGCAGATCCTGCGCGGACAGCTTCAGCAGGAGCATGGACACGAGAGGGTTCCCCCAGGGCACGAGTGATTCGTGCGGGTGGGGGCATGTCCTGTTCAGGAAGCCCGTCGGGCCGCAATCCGGTTGCCATGATCCTAGACAAAGCCCGGACCATCCAGGTCCGAGCGTACGCCCACCGTCGGCGTCACGGACGGTGGGCGTACCTCCTGAATGCAGGTCAGCGGATCCAGAAGAAGTCCTGGCGCGCCGACGTCAGGCTGCTCCCGGTGCCGTAGTGGCCCAGGGCGTAGACCTCCAGGGTGCAGGGGCCCGCCCTCGCGGCCCTCGTGGTCCACGGCGACCAGGCAGTAGGAGGAGCGGCCGACGGGGGCGGTGCGGTCGGTGACCGTGGTGCTCGCGTTGACCAGGTCTACGGCGGTCCACACTCCCCTGGCGTCCGCGCGGCGGAGGCGGTAGCCGCTGTCGCGGTCGGTGCGCCTGGGGGTGCCGGTGAGCGGGGCGTACGTGCTGGTCAGCCGCCGCCCGGCATCATTCCGCCGCCCTTGAGGCGTTCGATGTCCGAGGGGCGGACCTTGATCGCGAAGACGGCGATCAGGAAGGAGAGGACCGCGAAGGCGGCCGCGACGATGAAGCCTGCTGTGACGCCGCTGGTCAGGACCTGGTCGGCGAAGGGTTTGGGGAGTTGGCCGGTCTTGGCGAACTGGGCCTTCTCCAGGGGGCCCGCCTGGGAGAGGAAGGCGGGGACCTGGGTGTCGGCCTCGTTGCGGCTGGCCGTGCCGAAGACGGTGACCAGGATGGACAAGCCCAGTGAACCGCCCACCTGCTGCGTGGCGTTGAGGAGGCCGGAGGCCGCGCCCGCCTCGAACGGGGCGACGTTCGAGAGGGCCATCAGGGTCAGCGAGACGAACATCATGCCCATGCCCGCGCTGAGCACCAGCATCGGGCCGAGGATGCTGCCCGCGTACGTGGAGTCGACGTTCGTCCGGGTCAGCCACGAGAGGCCGGCCGCCAGGCAGAGTGAGCCGACGACCATGAAGGGTTTCGGGCCGAAGCGGGGCAGGAGTTGGGAGGTGATTCCGGCCAGGACCGCGATCACGGCGCTCACCGGCAGGAAGGCCAGGCCGGCTTGGAGTGGGCTGAAGCCTAGGACGTTCTGTACGAAGAGGGTGAGGAAGAAGAACATCCCGAAGATCGCCGCGGCCAGGCAGAGCATGATGCCGTAGGTGCCGGAGCGGTTGCGGTCGGCGAACATGTGCAGCGGGGTGATCGGCTGCCGCGAGCGCCGCTCCACGAAGACGAAGGCGACCAGCAGAACTACCGCCGTACCGAACGAGGCCAGCGTGTACGGGTCGCGCCAGCCCTGCTGCGCGGCGCGGATGAACCCGTACACCAGCGCCACCATGCCCAGCGTCGAGGTGAGCGCGCCGGCGATGTCGAAGTGCCCGGGGTGCCGTTCGGACTCCTTGACGTGCCGGGGCGTGAGGAAGGCGATGAGCAGGGCGATGGGCACGTTCACGAAGAACACCCAGCGCCAGTTGAGCCATTCGACGAGCACGCCGCCGGCCAGCAGTCCGATCGCGCCGCCCGCCGCCGAGACGCCCGCGAACACGCCGAAGGCGCGGTTGCGTTCGGGGCCCTCGTCGAAGGTGGTGGTGATCAGGGAGAGCGAGGTCGGCGAGGCGATGGCTCCGCCGACGCCCTGGAGGGCGCGTGCGGCGAGCAGTTGCCACTCGGCCTGGGCGAACCCGCCCAGCAGGGAGGCGAGTCCGAAGAGCAGGACGCCGAAGATGAAGACGCGGCGGCGGCCCAGGATGTCACCGGCCCGGCCGCCGAGCAGCAGCAGACCGCCGAAGGTGAGGGTGTAGGCGTTGACCACCCACGACAGGCTGGTGGTGGAGAAGCCCAGCGCGCTCTGGATGTGCGGGAGCGCGATGTTCACGATGGTGATGTCGAGGACGACCATCAACTGGCAGGAGGCGATCACGAAGAGGGCGATGCCCTTGCCGTCGCCGCCCTTCTTCGGGGCGACGGTCTGCTGCGGGGTGGTCGGCTTGGGTGTACTCATGGCGCATCGCGCCCTCACCTGAGGCAGCCGTGGGCCGGTCAGTCCACCTTTCGACCCTAAGCCCACCCCCCGCACGTGACCAGTTGATCTTCGGCGGCGGAACGGTACTGGTACGGGGGGCCGGTCAGTCCAGGACCGCGAAGCCGTCCAGCTCCACCAGCGCCTGCTCGTCCCACAGGCGTACGGCTCCGATCACCGCCATCGCCGGGTAGTCCCGGCCCGCCAACCGGTGCCAGATGCGGCCGAGTTCGTGCGCGTGCCGGCGGTAGTCGGCGACGTCGGTGGCGTACACCGTGACCCTGGCGAGGTCGGCGGGCGAGCCGCCCGCGTGGCGGAGGGCGGTGAGCAGGTTGCCGAGCGCGTTCTCGAACTGCTCGGGCAGCGTCCCGCCCGTCACCTTGCCGTCGCGGTCGAGGCTGGTCTGCCCGGCGAGGAAGACGATCCGGGAGCCGGTGGCGGTGACGGCGTGGCTGAAGCCGGTCGGCGGGGACAGGTCGGCGGGGTTGTGACGGTGGAGGCTGCTCATGCCGGTACCCCTGCCCCGGATCGCGGTGCGTACGACTTGTCCGTGCGGGCTTTCCCGCTCCTGTAGAGCTCCTTCGCGATGATCGTGCGCTGTACCTCGGTGGCCCCCTCGTAGATGCGGGGCGCCCGCACCTCCCGGTAGAGGTGCTCAAGCAGGTGTCCGCGCTGGAGGGCGCGGGCGCCGTGCAGCTGGACGGCCGCGTCGACCACGTACTGCGCGGTCTCGGTCGCGAGCAGCTTGGCCATGGCGGCGCGGCGCGGCACGTCGGGGTCGCCCCGGTCGTACGCCTCGGCCGCCGCGTAGACGAGCAGCCGGGCCGCCTCGGTACGGGTGGCCATCTCCGCGACCTGGTGGGCGACGGCCTGCAGGTCGGCGAGGACGCCGCCGAAGGCGCGGCGGTCGGCTGTGTGGGCGAGGGTCGCGTCGAGGGCGGCCTGGGCCATGCCGACGGCGAAGGCGCCGACGCTCGGCCGGAACAGGTTGAGGGTGTTCATGGCGACCTTGAAGCCCTGCCCCGGCTCCCCGAGCACGTCCTCGGGCCCGACGGGGACCCCGTCGAAGGCGAGGCCGCCGATGGCGTGCGGGGCGAGCATGTCCAGGGGCTCCCCGGTGAGGCCGGGGCGGTCGGCGGGGACGAGGAAGGCGGTGACGCGTCGGGAGTCGCGGGCGCCGTGGGCCTCCACGCCGTGGGCGGCGTGGGCCTCGCCGGGGTCACGGGCCTCGCGGGCACCGCTGGCCCCACGGGCACCGCTGGCCTCGCGGGCACTGTGAGCCTCACCGGCGCCGTGGGCCTCGCCAGGGTCACCGGCCTCGCGGTCGCCGTGGGCCACCCGGGCCCCCCGGTCCTCACCGCCCGCCCGCGCGGCGTCACGGCCGCCCACACCACCCGCGCCACCCAGCCCGCTCCCCTCCCCCATACGCGCGGCGTCACGGCCGCCAGCACCTCCCGCACCACCCGCACCCCCCACCCCACCCCCGCCCTCCCCCATACGGGCGAACACCGTCATGAAGTCCGCCTCCGGCGCATTGGAGATCCAGCGCTTCTCCCCGTACAGCCGCCAGCCCCCCGTCCCCGGGTCCGGCACGGCGCGCAGCGTGAGGGCCGCCGCGTCGGAGCCGGCGGCCGGTTCGGAGAGGGCGAAGGCGGGTACCGCGCGGCCGGCGGTTACCTCGGGGAGCCAGCGGCGGCGCTGGTCGGGGGTGCCGAAGGCGGCGACGGGGTGGGCGCCGAGGCCCTGGAGGGCGAGGGCGGTCTCGGCCTCCGTGCAGACCTGGGCGAGGGACTCGCGCATCAGGCACAGGTCGAGGGCGCCGGAGTCGAAGAGCCGGGCGAGCAGGCCGAGCTCGCCCAGGGCGGCGACGAGGGGCCGGTTCACGCGGCCCGGCTCGCCCTGGTCGGCGAGCGGCCGGAGCCGTTCCGCCGCGAGGGTCCGCAGCCGCGCGCACCAGGTGGTCTGTTCCGGATCGAGCGAGAATGCGGGCATGTGGCTGCCCTCTCTGGCGCGCTCGCGCGCCGACGGCGGGACCGGCCGGGGACGGCGGCCCGGGAGCCCGTACGCAGGGGCCTCCGGGACCCGGGCGGCCGGGTCCTGGACGGCCGCGCGGAGGGCACCGCCCGGACCGACGTATCGCGAACCGTTGACTGTCGTCACCATCACGATACGCTCGTTGGGCGACGGTCGACCCCGCCACGACGATCCCACCCGACAGGGGGACGGACGATGGAGCTGACGCCCTCGGCCCACCAGGACACCTTCGCCCGCGACCATCTGCCACCCGTCGAGCAGTGGCCGCGCCTGCTGCTCGACCTGCCCGAGCTGGCCTACCCCGACCGGCTCAACTGCGGAGCCGAACTGCTCGACCGCACGGTGGAACGATTCGGCACCGAGCGCCCCGCCTTCCTCGACGGCGAGGGCGGCCTCTGGACGTACGGACAGCTGCGCGACCGGGTCGACCGGATCGCCCATGTCCTCACCGACGACCTCGGCGTACGCCCCGGCAACCGGGTCCTGCTGCGCGGCCCCACCACCCCCTGGCTCGCCGCCTGCTGGCTCGCGGTGATGAAGGCGGGCGGCGTCGCCGTCACCGTCCTCGCGCAGGCCCGGGCCAGGGAGCTCACGGTGATGGCCGAGATGGCCCGGGCCGGCCACGCCCTGTGCGACGTGCGCGCCGTGGACGAGCTGGTCAAGGCCGAGGTGCCGGGGCTGCGGATCACCCCGTACGGCGGCGAGGGCCCCGAGGACCTGCTCACCCTCGCCATCGGCAAGCCGGGCCGCTACGAGGCCGTGCCGACCGCGGCGGACGACGTGGCGCTGATCGCCTTCACCTCGGGCACCACCGGCCGCCCCAAGGGCTGCATGCACTTCCACCGCGACGTGCTCGCCGTCGCCGACACCTTCTCCGCGCACGTCCTGCGCCCGGAGCCGGACGACGTCTTCGCCGGCTCCCCGCCGCTCGGCTTCACCTTCGGCCTCGGCGGGCTCGTCGTCTTCCCCCTGAGGGCCGGGGCGTGCGCGGTCCTGCTCGAACAGGCGGGGCCCAAGCAACTGCTCGCGGCGATCGACCGGCACCGGGTGTCCGTCCTCTTCACCGCTCCCACCGCGTACCGCGTGATGCTGGACGAGATCGGCGACCACGACCTCGGCTCGCTGCGCCGCTGCGTCTCCGCGGGCGAGAACCTGCCGGACGGGACCTGGCGGGACTGGCACGAGCGGACCGGGGTGCGGCTGATCAACGGCATCGGCGCGACGGAGCTGCTGCACATCTTCATCTCCGCCGCCGACGGCGACATACGCCCCGGCACGACCGGGCGCCCGGTGCCCGGCTGGCAGGCCCGGATCGTGGGCCCCAACGGCCGGGAGCTGCCGGACGGCGAGGAGGGCCTGCTCGCGGTGCGCGGCCCGGTCGGCTGCCGCTACCTCGCGGACCCGCGCCAGACGGAGTACGTGCGCGAGGGCTGGAACATCACGGGCGACACGTACGTACGCGACCCGGACGGGTACTTCCGCTACGTGGCCCGCGCCGACGACATGATCATCTCGGCCGGGTACAACATCGCGGGCCCCCAGGTGGAGGAGGCCCTGGCCGCCCATCCGGACGTCCTGGAGGCGGCGGTGGTGGGCCGACCCGACGGACTGCGCGGGCAGATCGTGGTGGCGTACGCGGTGATCCGCGACGGCGTGCCCCGCGACGCGAGCACGGCGGCGGCCCTGCGCGCCTTCGTACGGGCCCGGCTCGCGCCGTACAAGTCGCCGAGGGAGGTCGTCTTCCTCGACGCGCTGCCCCGGACGCCGACGGGCAAGCTCCAGCGGTACCGGCTCCGGGACGACAGCGCCTGACTCATGACTAGAGTGATCACGTGGCCGAGCAGCACACCCCGCGTTCCCTGATCGTCTCCCTGTACGGCGCGTACGGCCGGTCGCCGGACGGCGCGCCGATGCCTGTGGCGGAGCTGATCCGGCTCCTCGGCGTGCTCGGGGTGGACGCGCCGTCGGTGCGCTCGTCGGTGTCCCGGCTGAAGCGGCGCGGGCTGCTGCTGCCGGGCCGGACGGCGGACGGCGCCGCCGGGTACGCCCTGTCGGACGACGCCCGGATGCTGCTCGACGACGGCGACCGGCGCATCTACGCGCGGACCGAGCCCCGGCTTTCGGACGGCTGGGTCCTCGCCGTCTTCTCCGTCCCGGAGGCCGAACGCCACAAGCGGCATCTGCTGCGCTCCCGGCTCGCCCGGCTCGGCTTCGGCGCGGCGGCGCCCGGCGTGTGGATCGCCCCGGCCCGGCTGTACGAGGAGACCCGGCACACCCTGGAACGCCTTGACCTCTCCGGGTACGTGGACCTCTTCCGCGGCGACCACCTGGGCTACGCCCCCACGGCCGAGGCGGCGGCCCGCTGGTGGGACCTGCCGTCCATCGCGAAGCTGCACGAGGAGTTCCTGGACGCCCACGAGCCGGTGCTGCGCGCCTGGTCGACGACGCCCGGGACACCGGAGGAGGCCTACCGGGCCTACCTCCTGGCCCTCGACTCGTGGCGCCGGCTGCCGTACGCGGACCCGGTGCTGCCGCTGGAGCTGCTCCCCGGGAACTGGCCCGGCAGCCGCTCGGCGGAGGTGTTCGCGGCGCTGCACGAGCGGCTGCACGCGCTGGGCGGGGAGTTCGTGGCGCGCGGGGCGTAGCCCCCTCCACGCCTATCCGCCCCTATCCGTCCTTATCCGTCCTTCCGGCCGGTGGGTGGCCTCCGGCTGCCCGCCCGGTAGGGCTTCGGCCACGGCGCGGCCTCCCCCTCGTACCCCTGCTCGGCGGCGGCGTGCAGGGTCCAGTGGGGGTCGTAGAGGTGGGGGCGGGCCAGGGCGCAGAGGTCGGTGCGGCCGGCCAGGAGCAGGGAGTTGACGTCGTCCCAGGAGGAGATCGCGCCGACGGCGATCACCGGGATACCGAGGGCGGTGCGGATGCGGTCGGCGTACGGGGTCTGGTAGGAGCGCCCGTATTCGGGGCGCTCGTCGGGGACGACCTGGCCGGTGGAGACGTCGAGGGCGGCGGCGCCGTGGGCGGCGAAGGCGCGGGCGATCTCGACGGCGTCCTCGGCGGTGGTGCCGCCCTCGGCCCAGTCGGTGGCGGAGATGCGGACGGTCATGGGGCGGTCGGCCGGCCACACCTCCCGTACGGCGTCGAAGACTTCGAGGGGGTAGCGCAGCCGGGCGGCGAGATCGCCGCCGTAGGCGTCGGTGCGGTGGTTGGTGAGCGGGGAGAGGAAGCCGGAGAGCAGATAGCCGTGGGCGCAGTGGAGTTCGAGGAGGTCGAAGCCGGCCCGGGCGGCCCGGCGGGCGGCGGCGGTGAACTCCTCGCGTACAGCGGTGAGTCCGGCCCGGTCGAGGGCCTGGGGGGTCTGGTTGACGCCGGGGCGGTAGGGCAGCGGGGAGGCGGCGACGAGCGGCCAGTTGCCGGTGGGCAGGGGCTGGTCGATGCCCTCCCACATGAGCCGGGTGGAGCCCTTGCGGCCGGCGTGGCCGAGCTGGACGCCGATCGCGGTGCCGGGGGCGGCGGCGTGCGCGAAGGCGGTGACGCGGGCCCAGGCGTCGGCCTGCCCGTCGGTCCACAGGCCCGCGCAGCCCGGGGTGATCCGGCCCTGTTCGCTCACGCAGACCATCTCGGTCATGACGAGTCCGGCGCCGCCGAGGGCGCGGGCGCCGAGGTGGACGAGGTGGAAGTCGCCGGGGACGCCGTCCTCGGCGACGTACAGGTCCATGGGTGAGACGACGACCCGGTTGCGCAGGGTCAGTCCGCCGAGCCGGAACGGGGTGAACATGGGCGGGGTGCCGGGCGGGCAGCCGAACTCGCGCTCCACGGAGGTGGTGAAGGCGGGGTCGCGCAGCCGCAGGTTGTCGTGGGTGACGCGGCGGCTGCGGGTGAGCAGGTTGAAGGCGAACTGCCGGGGCGGCCGGTCGAGTTGGCCCGCGATCTCCTCGAACCAGCGCAGGCTCGCGGCGGCGGCGCGCTGGGTGGACTCGACGAGGGGGCGGCGCTCGGCCTCGTAGGCGGCGAGCGCCTCGGGGAGGGTGGGGTGGGTGTCGACGCGGGCGGCGAGGGCGACGGCGTCCTCGACGGCGAGTTTGGTGCCGGAGCCGATGGAGAAGTGCGCGGTGTGGGCGGCGTCGCCGAGCAGGACGGTGGTGCCGTGGGACCAGCGGGCGTTGACGAGGGTGCGGAACGCGGTCCAGGCGGAGTTGTTGCCGCGCAGGGCGCGGCCGTGCAGGACCTCGGCGAAGATCTTGGCGCAGCGGGCGGCGGACTCGGCCTCGTCGAGCCCGTCGAAGCCGGCGGCCCGCCAGACCTCCTCGCGCATCTCGACGATGACGGTGGAGGAGCCGGTGTCGTAGGGGTAGGCGTGCAGCTGCATCACGCCGTGCTCGGTCTCGGCGATCTCGAAGCGGAAGGCGTCGAGGGCGAAGTCGGCGGCGAGCCATATGTAGCGGCAGCGGTGGGTGGTGAAGGCGGGCCGGAAGACCTCGGCGTACGTCTCGCGGGTGCGGCTGTGCACGCCGTCGGCGCCGATCACGAGGTCGTGGGAGGCGGCGAGCTCGGCGGGCGGCGGGGCCTCGGTGCGGAAGCGGAGGTCCACGCCGAGTTCCGCGCAGCGGCCCTGGAGGATCGCCAGGAGCCGGTGGCGGCCGAGGGCGGCGAAGCCGTGGCCGGTGGAGGTGAGGAGGTGCCCGCGGTGGGCTATGTCGATGTCGTCCCAGCGGACGAGGGCGGCGCGCAGCTCGGCGTACACGGCGGCGTCGGCGTGTTCGAGTCCGCCGAGGGTCTCGTCGGAGAGGACGACACCGAAGCCGAAGGTGTCGTCGGGGGCGTTGCGCTCCCAGAGGGTGACCTCGCGCCTGGGGTCGCCCCGCTTGAGCAGCGCGGCGGCGTACAGCCCACCGGGACCGCCGCCGACGACGGCGATCCGGAGGGGGGCGGGGGCGGACGGGCGTGGGGCGGACGGGAGAGGGGCCGCGCCGCCGCCAGGCCGTACCGCGTCGGTGCCGCCCGGCGCGGTACGGCCGTCCCGGGGCGGCGGGGTCATCGGCCGCGCCACTTCGCGGGGCGCTTCTCCGTGAAGGCCGCGTGGAACTCGGCGTAGTCCTCGCCGTGCATGAGCAGGGCCTGGGTGGCGGCGTCCAGCTCGACGGAGGCGGCCAGCGGCATGTCGAGCTCGGCGGTGAGCAGCGCCTTGGTCTGGGCGTGGGCGAGCGCGGGGCCCTCGGCGAGGCGGCGGGCGAGGGCGGCGGCGCGGGTGTCGGCGGCGCCCTCCTCGGTGAGCTCGCTGATCAGCCCGATGCGCTCGGCCTCGGCGGCGCCGACCGGGTCGCCGAGCATGAGGAGGCGGGTCGCGTGGCCGAGGCCGACGACCCGGGGCAGCAGATAGGCGGCGCCCATGTCGCCGCCGGACAGGCCGACGCGGGTGAAGAGGAAGGCGAAGCGGGCGGTGGGGTCGGCGACGCGGAAGTCGGCGGCGAGCGCGAGGACGGCCCCGGCGCCCGCGGCGACGCCGTGGACGGCGGCGATGACGGGGAAGGGGCATTCGCGCAGCGCGCGGACGGTCTGGCCGGTCATCCGGTTGAAGTCGAGGAGCTGGGCGGTGTCCATGGAGAGGGTGGCGCCGATGATCTCGTCGACGTCGCCGCCCGAGCAGAAGCCGCGCCCCTCGCCGCCGAGGACGAGGGCGCGTACGGCCCGCTCCCGGGAGAGCTCGGCGAGCAGGTCGCGCAGGTCGGCGTAGGCGCCGAAGGTGAGGGCGTTGAGTTTCTCGGGGCGGGCCAGGGTGATCGTGGCGACCCCGTCGTCGACGGTGAGGCGCAGATGCCGCCAGCGTTCGGTGCGGCTCGCGGAGCCGGTGAAGGGGCTCATTCGGGACGGCCTCCCTGTCGTGTGCACGTACGGGTACGGCATCACCTCGCGAGGGTATCACTCACTTGTGACTGTCGTCACGAGTACGCGATACGACGTGATACGAACGGATTCCGCGCCTCCTGACGGCACCTCACGACACCCCCGCGGAACCGGCGGAGGCCTTGCGCCGCAAAGGTCCCGCCCCCACGTGGCCACAGGTCCCCGCAGACCCGGGCGACCGCCTCTGTATCCAGATTTATGACTCCGTAAGGTTGAAAGCAGGACGTCCCCCACCGCCCACCCCGAGCCCGAACGGAAGCACCGCCGTGTTCGAAGTCCCAGGCCCCGCCTCCTGGCGCGTCGCGCTGCCGCACACGACGGCCGCCGTGCCGATCGCCCGGGCGCTGGTCCGGACCGCCCTCACCGACATCGAGGGCGGCGCGGAGGGCACCGCCGACCGGGACACGGCCGAGCTGCTCACGGCCGAGCTGGTGGCCAACGCCGTCGAGCACACCGCGGGCGACGGCCCCATCGAGCTGGTCGTCGAGCTGCTCCCGGCCCCCGGCGGCTGTCAGATCGAGGTCCACGACGGGCGGCCCGCGGCCCCCGGGGAGCTGCGCTGCCCGGAGCCCGGCACGCCGGTCGACCCCTGGCAGGAGCACGGGCGCGGACTGCTCCTGATCCGCGCCCTCAGCAGCGACTGCGGGCACCGCCCCACCGCGCACGGCAAGGCGGTCTGGTTCACGCTTCCGGCCGTGCCGCCGCAGCGGCGCCCGGCTCCGGGGTCGTGACCAGCCGCGACCTGCGGCGCCCGTACAGCGCGTAGACGAGCGCGCCGACGACCAGGAAGCCCGCGAACTGCGCCCAGGTCGCCCAGCCGGTGCCCCAGATCAGATAGCAGCAGAATCCAACGCCCAGGATCGGGCTGAGCGGATACAGCGGGACCCGGAAGGAACGCGGCAGCTCGGGGTTGCGGCGGCGCAGCGCGATCACCGCGATGTTCACCACGACCATGATCGAGAGGGTGCCGATCGTGGTCAGGTTGACCACGACGTCGAGCGAGGCGAACGCCGCCGGGACCGCGAAGACACAGGCCACGATCCAGGTGTTGGCGACCGGGGTCGCGCTCTTGGGCGAGACCCGCTCGAAGACCCGGGGCACCAGGCCGTCGCGGGACATCGACATCAGGATGCGGGTCTGTCCGTACATCACCGTGAGGACCACGGAGGCGATGGCGACGACCGCGCCGAAGGCGACGATCCCGCCGCCGACGGTCGACTCGGTCACCTGGTTCACGACGAGGGAGAGGGCGGCCGGCTTGTCGGCGACGGCGTCGGCGCCGAGCGCCCCGATCGCGGAGAGCGCGACGGCGCAGTAGAGCAGGGTGACGACACCGATGCAGATGAGGATGGCCAGCGGGATGTTGCGGCGCGGGTTCTTGACCTCCTCGCCGGCGGTGGTGATGGCGTCGAAGCCGATGTACGAGAAGAAGGCGACGGACGCGCCCGCAGTGATCCCGGCGGTGCCGTGGGTGGCGAACGGGGAGAGGTTTCCGTCCTGGAAGGCGCTGAAGCCGACGGCGCAGAACAGGATCAGGATCCCGATCTTGAGCACGGCCATGGCGGCGGTCGCCCGGGCGCTCTCGCGCACGCCCCGGACCAGCAGCGTCGCGGCGAGCAGGATGACGATCACGGCGGGCAGGTTGACCACCCCGCCGTCGGCGGGCCCGGCGGAGAGCGCGGCGGGCAACTGGAAGCCGAAGAGGCTGTCGAAGAGCTCGTTCAGGTACTGGCTCCAGCCGACCGCGACCGCCGAGACGGACACGCCGTACTCCAGGAGCAGGCACCAGCCGACGAGGAACGCGAGGCGCTCACCGAGGCTGGCGTAGGCGAAGGAGTACGAGGAGCCCGAGACCGGGATCGCGCTGCCCAGCTCCGCGAAGGAGAAGGCGGTGAAGACGCAGGTGATCGCGGCGAGCGCGAAGGAGACCACCACCGCGGGCCCGGCCTCGGCCACGCTGTCGGAGAGGCCGACGAAGATGCCGGTGCCGACGATGGCGCCGATGCCGAAGCACACGAGCTGGAAGAGGCCCATGGTGCGCTTGAGGCCGTGGCCTTCGAGGTCGGCGCCGGACTCGGCGATCAGCTGGTGCGGGGACTTGATCCGCCGGGCGGACGGGGGCATGCGGTGGTTCTCATCTCTGATCGGGCAGACGCGAGGGGGGTCCGGGCATGTATGCCCGAACCCCCCTGAAGGATGCGATAGTAGTCCGCATCACGCATGTTCACCCAATCGGGCGCATTTCTATGCCATCGCCGCCGGGTATCCCTAGGCGACCGGGTCGCCCAGGGTCGCGACCATGACCGCCTTGATGGTGTGCATCCGGTTCTCCGCCTCGTCGAAGACGACCGAGTGCGCCGACTCGAAGACCTCGTCGGAGACCTCCAGCTCGGTCAGCCCGTGCCGCGCGTGGATGTCCCGGCCGACGGCGGTGCCGAGGTCGTGGAAGGCGGGCAGGCAGTGCAGGAACTTCACGTCCGCGTTGCCGGTGGCCCGCAGCACGTCCATGGTCACGCTGTACGGGGAGAGCGCGGCGATCCGCTCGTCCCAGACCTCCTTGGGCTCCCCCATCGAGACCCACACGTCGGTGGCGACGAAGTCGGCGCCGCGCACGCCCTCGGCGACGTCCTCGGTGAGGGTGATCCGGGCCCCGCTCGACTCGGCGAGCCGCCGCGCCTCGGCGACGAAGCCCTCGGCCGGCCAGTACGCCTTCGGGGCCACGATCCGGACGTCCATGCCGAGCAGGGCGCCGGTGACGAGGTAGGAGTTGCCCATGTTGAAGCGGGCGTCGCCGAGGTAGGCGAAGGCCATGTCGGTCAGCGGCTTGTCGCAGTGCTCGGTCATGGTGAGCACGTCGGCGAGCATCTGGGTGGGGTGCCAGTCGTCGGTGAGACCGTTGAAGACGGGCACGCCGGCGAAGGCGGCCAGCTCCTCGACGGCCTCCTGGCTGTCGCCCCGGTACTCGATCCCGTCGAACATCCGGCCGAGGACCCGGGCGGTGTCCTTCACCGACTCCTTGTGGCCCATCTGGGAGCCGGCCGGGTCGAGGTAGGTGGTGAAGGCGCCCTGGTCGGCGGCGGCGACCTCGAAGGCACAACGGGTGCGGGTCGAGGTCTTCTCGAAGATCAGGGCGATGTTCCTGCCCCGCAGCCGCTGGACCTCCGCGCCCGCCTTCTTCGCCGCCTTGAGCTCGGCGGCGAGGGCGAGCAGGCCGCGGAACTCCTCGGCGGAGAAGTCCAGCTCCTTGAGGAAGTGGCGGCCGGTGAGGTCGGTGGCCATGGGGCGCTCCTGGGTACGGTGGGGACGGATCGGGACGTCCGGGGACGAGGATTTTGGAAGTCTATACGTAAACCAGAATTCTTATACAGCCCCTGCCGCGGGCCCCACCGTGGGCCCCGCCATGGCCCCCGCCGTGGGCCCCGCCGTGGGCCCCGCCGTGGCCCCCACCGTTGGCCCCCGCCCCCGTCACACCGCGTCCCGCTCCACCGGACAGCTCATACAGCGCGGGCCGCCCCTCCCCCTCCCCAGCTCGCTGCCCGGGATCTCGATCACCTCGATGCCCTGCTTGCGCAGATGCGTGTTGGTCGTGACGTTCCGCTCGTACGCGACGACCACGCCCGGCTCCACCGCGAGCACGTTGCACCCGTCGTCCCACTGCTCGCGCTCCGCCGCGTGGACGTCCTGGGTCGCCGTCAGCACCCGGATGTCCTGGAGGCCGAGCGCCGAGGCGATGGCGCTGTGCATCTGCTCCGGCGGGTGGTCGGACACCCGCAGGGACTGGCCCTCGTCGCCGGGCTCGATCGTGTACGAGCGGAGGTTGCCGAGCCCCGCGTACTGGGTGAACGTGTCCTGGTCCACCATCGTCATCACCGTGTCCAGGTGCATGAACGCCCGCCGCTTCGGCATGTCCAGGGCGATGATCGTGCGCGCCGAGCCCGCCGCGAACAGGCCGCGGGCCAGCATCTCGACGGCCTGCGGGGTGGTGCGCTCGCTCATGCCGATCAGGACCGCGCCGTTGCCGATGACCAGGACGTCGCCGCCCTCGATCGTCGACGGGTAGTCGGCCTGCCCCTCGGACCAGTGGTGGAAGCCGCCCGCCTCCGCGCCGGTGAACAGCGGGTGGTGCTTGTAGATCGCCTCGAAGTGGACGGTCTCGCGCTGCCGGGCCGGCCAGCGCATCGCGTTGATCGAGACCCCGTCGTAGATCCAGGCGGAGGTGTCCCTGGTGAAGATGTGGTTCGGCAACGGGCCGAGCAGGAAGTCGTCCAGCTCCAGGGCGTGGAAGCGGACCGAGGTCGGCTCGCGGTGACCGGCCAGGAACTCCCGCTTCGTCATCCCGCCGACCAGCGCCTCCCCCAACGCGGCGGCGTCGAGCGAGTCGAAGGCCGCGCGCAGGTGGTCGGTGGCGAGGGGACCGTACTCCTTCTCGTCGAAGACCCGGTCGAGGACGAGCGCGCGCGCCGCCGGAAGCTCCAGGGCCTCCCGCAGGAGGTCGCCGAAGAGATGCACCTCGACACCGCGGTCGCGCAGCACGTCCGCGAACCCGTCGTGCTCCTGACGGGCCCGGCGCACCCACAGCACGTCGTCGAAGAGGAGGGCGTCCTTGTTGGTCGGAGTGAGCCGCTTCAGCTCCAGATCGGGGCGGTGCAGGATGACGCGGCGCAGCCGCCCGGTCTCGGAATCGACATGGAATCCCATGGCCCCATCCTGACGGAGCGGGGCGGCTCGCGCGTGGTACTCAGCGCGTCAGGAACCACGCGGAGATGACGCTGATGAGCAGGACGAGCACCGCGACGAGCACGGAGACCGCGACCCAGCCGTCCCTGGACGGGTCGGGAACGGGGCTCGCGGGGGTGTGCCCGTGGGGGGTGGGCGGCGCCGACCTGGGCGGGTCCGGTGTGCGGGAGCCCGGCGGCGCCGCCGAGGGTGGCCGGTCCGGGGCGGGCGGGCGGTCGCGCCCGGCGGGTCGGTGGGCGCCGAGGACCAGGCTGCGCAGGACCGACTCCGGCAGGCCCGACCGCTCGTCCCGCACGATCTTGAGGAACGCGGTCCTGGCCGCCGGGTGCGGGCTGGTACGGAAACGGGCCAGCAGATCCGCGAGCTCGGCGACCGCGGCCTCGGCGTTCCGGCCGCCTGCGCCGCCCCGCCCGCCGGCGAGGACCGGGCGCACGGCCCAGCGGTGCAGGGCGGCCGCGTCGGCGGCGCGCTGGGCGGGCTCGACGTGGTCGGCGGGGTGCCTGCGGAAGACGAAGTACTCCTCGGCCAGGACCAGATCGCGCAGCTCCTGACGGAGCCGCCGGTTCCAGGTGGGCATCCGGTGGACGGTCTCCTGGACGAGGACGGTGGTGAGGCGGTGCGGCAGGCCTCGGTCGCGGAGCACAGCGAGCAGATCCGCGTCCGACGCCTCCCGCGCGGCGACCCGCTCCTCCCCGACGTTCTCCGCCCCTTCCAGCCGCCCCCCGAGCCCACCCTCCTTCGGCACCGGCCCGCGCCGCCGCCGCAACCTCCGCCCGTGCTTGGCGGGCCCGGCCCAGGGGGAGGCGGCGGGGTCGGCGGGGGTGGGGGACGGGTGGGGGGGCTGGGGTGTTGGTGGGGGCGTACGGGGTGTGGAGGGGGTGGGGGTCGTGGCGGGCGTGGGGGTCGTGGCGGGCGTGGGGGTCGTGGCGGGCGTGGGGGTCGTGGCGGGCGTGGGGGTCGTGGCGGGTGTCGGGGTCGTGGCGGGTGTCGGGGTCGTGGCGGGTGTCGGGGGTGTGGGGGGTGTCGGCGTCGTCGGGAGTGTCGGGGGTGTCGGGGGTGTCGGGGTCTGTGGGATGTACGGCGTGTACGGGGTGTACCAGGGCGGCTGGGCTTCGGCGCGGCGGTCGGGGTCCAGGCCGGGCCCGGCCTCGCGACCGGGGGTCGCCGGGGGCACGTCGGGGGTACGGGGCGGCTCGACGTGCCGAGCCGCCTCGGCCCCGCGCGCCGCCTCCCTGCCCGTGCCCAAACCCCCGTCCGTCGCGCGCCGGGGCGCCGCCCGGAGCGGGAAGTGGCGGTCGAGTTGGTCGGCGGCTGCCTGGGCCACGGACAGGAGGGGGGTGTCGGGGCGGCGGGCCTGGACGTGGTCGAGGGCTGCGCCCACCGCGAACTCGCGGCTGTCGGCCTCCGCCAGGCCCCGCAGGTGGTGCTCGACCAGCCGGGCCGCCACCGCCTCCGCCGGGTCCCCCACCCGCTCGCGGGGGTCCGCGCGGTGGCGGTCGGTGTTGCGGGCGGCGGCGCCCGCCCAGCGGCCGACGAACACGAAGCGGAGCCCACGGAGTTCGGCCGTGTCATGGGTGGCGAAGGTCCAGCCCCGGTGGACGGTGCCGAACATGGTGTGCAGCCCCCACAGCACCGGCAGCGCCGTGTCGCCCCGCTCGTCGAGGAAGGTGAAGCGGTCACCCGGATGCCGCAGCAACTCGGCTGCCACGCCGACGAGTTCCTCGGCGACGTCCGGTATCCGCCCGTCGAGCGCGAACTGTCCCTCGCCGACCGCCGGGAGCAGCGTCTCCTCCCGTACCCTCGGCAGCTCGCCCCGCACCTCGGCGAGCGGCAGGTCGGCGCCCGCCCAGGTCCAGGCGTGCAGCCCCAGGCAGGTGGCCGCCCCCAGCGCCTCGGGCGAGCCGACGAGGGCATGGCAGATCGTGGACGCTCCGCCGCCGGGGTCGGTCCACGGGAGGCGGCGGATCAGCACCGTGTCGCCGCCCCGGCGCTGGAGCCGGACCAGCGCGGGGCGCGTCTCGTCCCCACTGGCCCGCAGCACCGTGCCGGCACCACGGAAAAGACCCTCCGCGTCCTCCCGCGCGCCCGACCAGGCGACGGGCCCGAATCCGGTCGTGCCGGAGACGTTCTCGCTGTCCCAGCGGAAGACGATCTGGTCGAAGTCGTCGGGGTTTCGCGCCATCAGCCTCTCCCTCGAAGCAGCCCGCACGCGGCGAAGACGGACAGCAGCGGCGACAGGACCCGCTGCGGCCGGGCCCCGTGCGGGAAGCGGTCGCCGCGCGCCTGGCCCCCGGTGGCGGTGACGAAGTGCAGGGTGCAGTGGGCGTGGTCGTCGAAGGGCCGGAGCCAGGCGGGGCTGGCGTGGTAGTCGAGGAACGCGTACGCGTCCCGGCTCTCGGCGCCGGTCAGCTGCTCGTCATACCGCTCGGGCAGCGCCCGGCCCAGCCAGCGGTCGACGACCGGCTCGAAGCGCATCAGGTCGCTCTTGTTGACCGCGACGGCGGCGGGCGCGGGGATGAACCCGTGGGGCCGGTCGAGCCGGTTGAGGACGGTGGTGAACGTCTCGTCGCCGAGGTCGCGCAGCGGCAGCCCGTACCGCTCGCGTACGGGGTCGAGACCGGGCATGCGCAGCGCCCGCAGCGGGTCGACGACGAAGACGAAGGCGTCGACGCCCAGCAGGAAGCGGGTCACCGCCCCGTCCTGGGCCAGGTCCTCGCCCGCGAGGTCGAAGAAGATGACGGGGCGCGGGATGCGGCCGGGGACGGTGACGAGGAGTCCGTCGGCGAACTGGGGGAAGTCCTGCTGTCCGGTGCGGCCCAACTGCCGTCCCTGCTGGAGGTTCTGGACCCCGCGCAGATAGGAGCGGTGCGTGTCGGGGTCGAGAGGCTGCACCTTCAGGCCGTACGGCTCAAGGCCGCCGAGCTCGACCTCGCCGATCATGGAGGCCATCAGATGGGTCTTGCCGACGGCGGAGCTGCCGACGAAGGCGATGGACAGCGGCTCACCGTTGAGGAAGTAGGCGACGGGCAGTTCGTGCGCCTCGTCGCCTTCGGCGTGCGGGCACAGGTGGTAGGCGGTGCGCAGCGCGTCCTTGCGGTGGGCGGGGCGGTGTTCGCCGCTGAGGTCCAGCGGGGTGCGGTTGCCCTTGTCGTCGATGGTGACGAGGCGGCTCTCGTCGTACTGGACGGGCAGCAGGCAGTACGGGCACATCCGCGTGGGTGGCGGCGGCGGTTCGGTGGGCGGGGGCGGGGCGGGGGGCCGGTCGCCCTCGCGGTTGCCTCTCGGGAACCAGCGGCTGCGCGGCGGGTACGGCTCGCCGCGCGCGCTGTTCCGTCGCCGCTCCTCCTCTTCCCGCGCCTCCTTCAAGGTGGCCTGTTTGCGCGCGAGTTCGGCGTCGTACCGTTCCCGGCCCCGGTCGAGCGGGTCGGCGGTGTCGACGAAGTCGGCGAGCGGGTCGCGCAGGCTGAGCAGCCGCAGCAGTTCGGCGGGGGACGGCCGGGCGGCGGCCACCGGGGCGAACAGGCCGCTCTCCGCCAGTGCGGTGAGCCGGCGGTACGCGCCGAGGTCGGCGGGCGGCCCGTCGGCCCGGTCGCCGATCCCGGGCGCTCCCGGTTGCTCGGAGATCAGGAAGTACGCGATCCGGGCGAGCGACCACAGGTCGTCCCGGGTGTCGGCCGCGCCACGGCCCGCGCGCTGTTCGGGCGAGGCCCAGGGGGCCGTGCCGAAGGGCTCGCGGGGCTCGCCCGCGCGCTGCGCCGCGTACGGCTCGCTCAGCCGGATGTGGGCGCCGGTCCACCGTACGGTCTCGGGTGTGAGGGCGCGGTGGACGAGCCCGGCGTCGCCGAGCACGCGTACGGCGAGGGCGAGCTGGCCGACGATCTTCTGCTTCTCCTCGCCGCCGAGCCGTTCCTGGCACTCGAAGAGGGTGCTGCCGGGCGAGGCGTGGTAGAGCACGAAGGGTTCGGCGCACTCCAGGTCGAAACCGACGATCCGGGTGAAGAGATCGGCGAACTTCTCTCCTTCGTACCGCCGTTCGACGGCCACCGAGGCCTCCACCTCGCGCACGAGCAGGGCGTACGCGCGGGGGTCGCCCTGCGCGGAACGCGGCAGCCGGAACTGGACGACCGGCCAGCCGTCGCCCATGAAGAGCCGCCGCATCGTCAGCCGGGGCCGGCCCGGCGCCCGCCGCTCCTCGCCGAGGCGTACGGCCACCCGGATCGACTCCTGCCGGTGGGTGACGAACTCCAGCTCCTCCAGGGGCCCTTGCCCCGGTGCGGATCCCGCCTCGGTCATGGCGCTCCGCCCTCCTCTTCCCTCACGGTGCGCACCACGTCCGCGCGCAGGGGTACGAGCCGCAGGACGCCCGCGTGCCGGCCGGAGCCCGTCCACACCACGTCCTCGACGGCGCCGCGCCAGATGTCGTCGCCGGTCGCCCCACGCCGCATGGTCTCGGGCACGAACCGCACCCGGCGCACCGCGCCCGGCTCGTGGGAGAGCAGCCGCAGGTGCTCGGGCCCGCACAGCGGGACGGTGAGGGCGGGGTCGTCGTCGGCGGCTATCAGGCGGGCCACCGCGTCCGGTGCGACGCCCGTGAGCCGTGCGGCGTCGGGCCGCTCGCCCCGGTCCCGGCCGGGCGGCGGGGAGGCGGCGGCGTCCCGCTCCAGCCGGGTCCTGGTCTCGTCGAGCAGCTCGCTCATGGGCCCGTCGAGCGGGGTCCGCCCGGCGTTGCCCGGGTCCCGCTCGATCCCGGCCCAGCAGGTGTCGAGCAGGCCCACGACCCCGTCGACGAGATCCCCGACGAGGGTGTCCACGAGCGCGGGCCCGCCGTCCCCGTACCGGCGCTCCAGCCACTTCGGGGCGGGGGCGGGGGCCGCCGGGGCGGCGGGGGCCGGGGGCGGGAACGGGGCCGGGGCCGGGGCCCCGAAGGGGCGGGGGGCGTCGCCGTCGGGCGGGGTGCCGCCGAAGCCGGCGCCACCCGGCCAGCCGCCCGGATCGGCGCCGTACCCTCCCCCGTACCCGTCACCGTCCGACGAGTCGTCCCAGTCCCAGCCCGTCGGCTCGCCCCTTCGCGCCCCCGGCACCGCCCCCGTCGTGGCGGTCTCCCGGGCGTACGGGTCCCGGCCGTGGCCGTACGGCGGGGCGTCGTCCGGCTCCGTCGGCCCGCCGTGCGCCTGCGCCGTCGCCGCGAGGCTCTTCAGGAGGCGGGCGACCGCTCCGGCACCGTCCGAGCAGTGGTGGCGTACGTCGGCGAAGAGCCAGTCGTGGACGGCGGTGGTGACGACGAGGGCCTGGATCTCCTTGAGGATCCGGCCCGCCGCCTCCGGGTCCGCCCGGTCCCACCAGTCGTCCACGCCCCGGGTCCAGTCGCGCAGCGCGAGCAGCACGACCGCGGTCGTGGCCAGGGCGAAGCCGGTCGCGCCCGCCCAGAGCGGCAGGGCGAGCCAGGAGCCCGCGCCCGCCCCGGCGAGCCCGCCGGCCACGCCGCCGAGGAGCCGGGGCGCGGTGCCGGTGCTGCCGCCGCCGTCCAGGCGCCCGTCCGGCGAGCGGTTGGGGCGGCGGCGCAGCATCCGGTGGGCCAGGAAGGCGGCGAGCAGGCCGACGGCGGGGCCGAGGAACCAGCCGACGCCCGCCCACAGACCCGCGACGGCGGCGAGCAGACCGGTCACGGCCGCGGCGGCGGGCCGCGGGCCGCCGGCGAGGAAGGGATGCCGCGCGGCCAGCCGGTCCAGCTGCACGGGCCCGCAGATCGCGTCGAGGCGGGCGAGGCGCGCGGCGCTGCCCGCCGGGGCGGTCCGGGCCGCGAGGGCGGTGAGCCGGGCGGCGACCGAACGCAGCGGCAGGCGCCGGCCGATCAGCTCGTGGGTGTGGTCGCGCAGCGCGGGGACGATCCCGGTGCGGGTGATCTCCCGGGGCAGGTCGGGGAGTTGGACGCCCCGGTCGCGCAGCAGTCCGCGCTCCTCGACGGTCGGCCGGCTGCCGCCGGCGAGGGCGAAGGTCTCGGCGACGGTGCTCCGGAACCGGGCGAGGGCCTGGGCGAGGCGTTCGATGTCGCCGGGCAGGTCGGCGTCCCGGCCCGCGGCCCCGAGGAGCCCGGCGGGGCCGCGTACCCGTTCATGGCCCTCGATCGCCTCGTCGAGGGCGTCCTCGCAGGCGCTCAGCTGGGCTCCGGCCCGGCCGTGGGCGGGCAGCCAGGCGTGTCCGGCGAGCGAGCGCGGCACGGACTCGTCGAGCAGCAGGGCCAGTTCGCCGGGGACGGGGCCGATGGAGGCGGGGGTGGGGACGTCGGGCCCGGTCAGCGCCTCGATCGCCTGCCGCCAGGCCCGCGCACGGGCCTCGTCGGTCAGGTCGTGCTCCAGGACGCGTACGGAGGGTACGGCGACCCCGTGCACGATCCCGCCGAGGCCCCGGAGCACGGCGTCGAACACCTCAGGTGTGGCGAGCACGTCCACGATCGGCCGCAGGGCGCCCGCGTCGGGGCCCCGGAAGTCGTCGAGCAGCCACAGCACCCCGGCGGCGGGGGGCCGCAGGGTGAGTGAGCGGCGCAGGGTCCGCTCCCCCGGCGCGCCGACGGCCAGGCAGACGATCTGGGCGGGCCCGTAGGAGGAGAGCCGCTCGTAGAGGAGCTGGTGGGCGACGAGCCGGTCGGCGTCGTCGACGACGAGGAACCGGCGTTCGCCGTCGGGCTGCGGGGCGGCCAGCGCCCGGTGCACGGCCGCCTCGCCGTCGGCGTCGGCGTGCGCGGGGGCGTACCCGCCGGCCCGCAGGTCGAGCAGGACGGCGTGGCCGGGGACGGACTGGTCCAAGGTGGTGCGGTCGCTCACTCCTCCTCACCGTCCAGGTCCCAGGGGTAACCGCCGTCCTCGGGCTCGGGCCGGTGCGCCGGGGTGGGACGCGCCTCCCGCGCGGGCGGCGCGGGCGGCGCGGGGTCGGCCGCGCGCGGATCCGGCGGCCCGGCGGGACGGGGTGCCCGGGGCTCGGCGGACGCGGCGGCCCGAGGCCCTGCGGACCCGGCGGTCCGCCCTTCCGCAGGCCACGGGGGCTCCCCCGTACGCCCCGGCGCGTGGCGTTCGAAGAGGGCGCGCAGGCTGGGCCGGGTGGCGCGGCCCGCGCCGGAGAAGCGCGTGTCCAGGGCGCCCGGGTAGGTCACCTCCCAGAAGTGCCGCAGCGGGGCCAGCCATTCGGCGTCCTCGTCCCCGTACTCGGCGGCCAGCTCGTCGAGGAGCACCAGCTGCCGGGGGGCGACCTTCTCCACGAAGTGGGTGAAGAGCGGGGCGGGCGCCGACGGCGTGTGGGCGAGGCCCCTGGGCAGGGCGCGCATCAGCCGCTCGCAGAACTCCTCGATGATCTGCCCCTCGTCGAGCAGCGCCCACCGCTCGTACGCGCGCAGCAGCCCCGCCCAGCTGGACAGGGCGCCGTCGAAGCCCTCAAGGCGCAGCGACATGGTCGCGGACTCGCCCTCCTGGAGGCGGATGCGGACCAGGTCGGGCGAGTCGGGGCGGCCCTCGACCTGGATGTGCCCGTTCCACATGGCGTTCAGGAGGCGGTGCAGGATCCGCTGCCGGTCGTCCTCGGTGGAGACGAGCCAGTCGTCCTGGTAGCCGAGGCGCTGGCGCCAGTGCAGGAAGTCGTCCTGGCCGGCCGAGTCGCGCGCCTCGGCCCAGAGCGTGAGGACGCCCCGGACCTCGGAGATGTCCGTGAGGTTCATCCCGCTGCGGAAGAGGACGACGGTGATGGAGTCGGTGTCGACGGCCCTGTACTCCTGGGTGGCGCGCGGCGGCAGGTTGAGCTCCTGGCGCAGGTACTCGCTGGCCCGGCCGTCGGACTCGCTCGCCGGGTGCACGATGAGGATCTTCAGCGGGCCGCCGCCGTCCGGGGTGAAGCCGACCGGGAGCAGTCCGGCGAGCGCGGAGCGGAACTGTCCGAGCCAGCGGGTGTCGACCCGGGACTCGGCGGACTCGTCGCCGGCCGCCGCCCGCAGCAGCAGCTCCATGGACGGCAGCAGGGGCCGGTCGAAGCGGTCGTCGTTGGCCTCGCCGAACAGCTTCTTGACCCGCCGCTCGACGACCTGCTTGATCTCCTTGACGGCGGCCCCGGGCGAGCGGCGCACGGCGTCGAGGGCGCGCCGCCAGTCCTCGGGGCGGACCAGCCGTTCGAGCAGGCCGGCGGCGTCGGTGTTCTCGGGCAGGCCCTCGCTCTGCACGAGCCGGTCGAGCACGTCGTCGTAGAAGGCGCGCAGGCTGTTCTGCGGGGGCAGCAGGTAGGAGATGCCGGTGCGGTCGTCGCGGTAGAGCTCGCGGCGGCGGTCGGCGAACTGCTTGCCCTCGTCCTGCTCGTGGGCGCGCAGCACCTTGGCGAACTCGCCGAGCTCGCCGAGGATCCGCAGCAGCGGGGGCCGCCACTGGGAGTCGCCGGCCTTCCAGGCCCGGTGCCACAGGGTGCGGGCCCGCCACTGGTACCAGGCCTCCTGCCGGGCGAGCGCCTCCTGCACGTCGGGGTCGCTCCAGCGGGCCGGGACGAGGCCGCCCGCGCTGCGCTTGACGTGCGGGATGACGGGGGCCGAGGTCTGGATGTCCGGGGGCCGTTCGGGGTCGTTGCGCCGGTTGTCGAGCATGCCGGTGAAGCCGACGGAGGCGACCCGGTCGGCGTGGCCCGGCAGTCCGTTGAGGACGGCCTCCAGGCGGAACGGGCTGATGACGCCGAGGAGTTCGCGGGCGGCGGTGCCGGGTTTGAAGTCCTCGGTGAGCCGGGGCACCTCGCGGGCGAGCTCGGCCTCCAGGCGGCGCAGCGAGTCCTCCATGTCGCCGAGCCGGTCGCGCAGCGCCTGGGTGATGGCCCGGCTGCCCTTGGGGAGCTGCTCGGGCGCGGGGACATCGGGCGCCTCCCGGCTCCACAGGCGTCCGACGCCGGAGCGGTTGAACATGTCCTGGACGAGCTGCTTGTCCTCGCGGCCGCCGCGCCGGGCCCTCTCGCCGAGGCCGCGGACCGCCTGGGCGAGCAGCCGGGCGGCGACGATCTCGGCGAGGTCGTCGACGGGCACGGTGAGGGAGGCGGCGAGGCTGGTGGACATGCCGCGGTAGCCGATGCCGGTGCGGGCCGGGGTGGAGCGCTCGACGCTCTTGTTGATGAAGCTGGCGGCGAAGGACTGGTAGTCGTCCTCGGCGCGGCTCGTGGAGCCGCCGTTGTCGTCGCTGAGTTCGGTGCCGACGAGGGACATCACCATGGCGGTGATGGAGCGGCGCAGGTCCTCGGTGCCGATGACGGCGGGCTTGGAGAAGAGGAAGGCGGTCTGCACGGTGGAGGGGCGCAGGGCGACCACCCCGTCGCCGGGGTAGTGGACGCTGATCCGGCCGCGCTGTTCGACGTCGCCGACCTCGTCGAGGGCGTCGGGCACGTTCTGGTCGTCGACCAGCCGGGAGATGTCCACCAGGGCGCGGGCGGAGTTGAGTTCGGCCTCGCGTCCACCGCCCGCCTCGGGCGGGAAGGCGGAGGGCATGACGACCAGCGGGTAGATCTTGACGCCGGGGACCTTGGACTTGCGGAACTCGTGCCCGATGAGATGGATGAAGTCGTAGAAGATCCCGGCGCCGGTGCCGCCGGCGACGGAGAAGGCGACGAACACGTCGCAGCCGCGGATCCGGCCGCCGCCGACCCGCTGGAGGTCGCCGGCCGAGTTGCCGATGGCGCCGATGGCCTCGCGCAGCTGCCGCAGGACGGGTTCGAGGCCCGAGCGCATGGTGGCGAAGAGGGCGGCCCTGCCGACGGTGGGGAGCTGTCCCGCGCCGTTGTGCAGGGGCGCCACGCGCGGCTGGCGGGCCTGCGGCGGCAGCCAGCTCCGGGTCTCCTCGTGGAGGGCGACCCGCAGCATGCGGGTGACCTCAGGGGAGGAGTCGTAGTCGGTGGGCAGCAGGTCGCGCACCATGCGGGAGGTCCGGGCGTACGCGGCGCCCTCGGCCCCCTTGGCGCGGAACTGCGGCTGGCGCAGCAGCTCGGACTCGCTGAAGTCGGCGTACACGAACTGGAGGCAGTCGGGCAGCTGGAAGGGCAACCTCTTGCCCCCGTCGACGAGTTCGGTGCCGTCGGGTCCGCACAGCTCGCGGCGCAGGCTGCGTTCCAGTTCGCTGCCGATGCGCCCGCCGGTGCCGCCGAGACCGACGAAGAGCATGGGCTGATAGATCTTCATGGCGTCTCCCTGAAGGACCCCGAGGGGGCGTCGCTCGCCGGGCCGTGGTCAGAAGTCAACGTTCCAGGTGCCTCTCGTGCCGGTGCCGTCGTCGCTGTCGAGCGCGGGTCCCGGCTGCCAGGTCGGGTCGTCCGCGCCGGTTCCCGCCCCTGTGCCCGCCCCTGTGCCCGCCTCCGTACGGGTACGGGGCCGGCTCCTGGCCCACGGGAGGCCGGGGAGGCGGACGCGCGGGGTGCGGTCGGGCGGCCGGGTGCTCCGCACGACGAGTTCGCAGTCGTCGACGGCGACCGGTTCGCCCACCCGTACCGGCTCCTCACGGCCCCGGTGCGGACGCAGCAGCAGCTCGCCCGCGCCGTTCCTGCGCAGCCGGTGGGAGGCGGCGCCGCCGCGGGCCCGGCGCAGGGTGGGCGCGGCGCCCCGTACCTCGTCGACGGTGAAGAGGAACTCGCCGCCCGCGCTCTGCCCGGCGCGGATGGTGAGGCTGTCCAGGGTCCTTCCGTCCCTGCGGAGTTCGATCCGGGTCCCGGCGAGGACGCGGCGCCGGCGCCGGGCCGCGAGCCGGATGCCGACGAAGGCCCCGACGACCGCGAGCGCGGCCGCGCCCCCGGCCACGTACGGCCACCAGGTCTCCCACCAGGTGGGCCACGGGGTGACCCGTACGTCGAGGAAGGCGGTGTCGAGCGGCCGGTCCGGGTCGGCTGCGTCGACGACGGCGACCTGGCCGCCGAGTGCGCCGAGCGGCGTGCCCGCGCCGACGGTGACGGTGAACGGCACGTTCGTACGGACGCCGGGCGGGGCGACGGCCGTGGCCGGGGAGATCACGAGCTCTCCACCGCCCGCCTTGGCTCCGCTCTGGGCGTCGGTTCCGGAGGTGTCGGTGAGGCCGAGGCGCAGGGTGTGGGGGCCGGTGCCGTTGTTGGTGACGGAGAGGGTGCCGTGGACCGTCTCGCCCGGATGCACGGTGACCCGGTCCACGGAGAGTCCGGCGGTGATCTCGGGCGTGCCGACGGTCGTCATCGTGTACAGCGGGCGCTCGTCGGAGGTGACGCCCGGCGCGGACATCCGGGCGACCAGCCTCAGCTTGCCCGCGGCGCCTGCCGGGACGGGGAGGGTGCCGGTGAACCGGACGTCCCCCGCCCGCCCGTCCGGGGCCCGCCCGTCGTCGGCGAGGCGCGCGCTGACCGGGGAGAAGCCGTCGCCGGTCAGCTCGACCGTGACACCGATCCCCTCCAGCTGCCGGGGGTCGGTGATGACGACCCCGCGCCGGGTCTGCATCCGCACCTCCACCACCGCCTGCTGGCCCGCCCTGGGCGAGGCCGGGTCGAGGGTGAGGACGGAGCGCAGCCGGCCCTGCCAGATGGCCCGGACGGCGACCTCGTGGTCGCCGTGGCCCTCGGGCGCCTCGACGCGGACACGCCAGCGGCCGGGCATAGGGTTCTTCACGCGCAGCGCCTCGACGGGCCCGTCCTCGCCGCTGACCTCGAAGGTCGAGTCCTCGAACGCGCCGTGCGTGGGCACCTTGCTGCCGGCCGGGTCGTAGTAGGTGACGCGTACCTTCGGGTCGTGCTTGCTGACGGTGAGGGCGCCGTCGGTGGCGATGGGCGGGATGGTGACGTACAGGTCGGCGGGCGGCTTGCCGACGGTGCCGTTGGCGACCCGGGCGCAGCGGGCGGCGGCGAAGGTCTCCTGGAGCGCCGTGTCGATCTCGGCGGAGGTGCCGGCCACCCGCGCCTTGGGGGTGGAGCCGGGGACGTCGGAGCAGGCGCCGCGGTAGCCGCCCTCGGCCATCGCGGTGAGCGCGTCCCGGTCGATGCCGCTGCCGAAGCCGAGCGGCCAGATCTGCACACCGGCGGCGCGGGCGCGGGCCAGCTCCTCTTCGAGCCGCTTGGCCCCGTTGGCCTGGCGGCTGGCCCGGTCGGTGCCGTACTCGGGGCTGTCGCCGACGTCCAGCTTCCCGTCGGTGAGCAGGAAGACCACCTTGGGCGTGGGCTTCCCCCCGGTCCCGGCACCGCCCCCGGCGGCGCCCTCGGTGAGCCGGGAGACGGCCTGGCGGATCGCCGCGGGGAAGTCGGTGCCGGGGCCCACCTGGTCCTTGTCGCGCCGGGAGAGGTTCTGGACGCAGTCGTTGAGGGTCTGGCGGCCGGCCTGGTCGACGGTGGTCAGCGGGCACACGTCGCGTACGGGCGCCTGCCCGGCCTTCTCCGAGCTGCCGAAGCCGATCACGGCGGCGCGGGACCGCTCGGATATCTCGCCCTGGCTGAGCAGCGCGGCGGCCTCCGTCTCGCGCACGAGGTCCTTGTCGGCGAGGCTCGCCGACTGGTCGACGACGACGGCGAAGTCGATCGGGTCGGGCCCGTCGGCCGCCTCGGACGCCGTCGTCAGGGGCGCGCCCGCCACCGGCACCGCGGCGGCGGGGCCGCCGAACGGGCCGGACAGGGCGAGCAGCGCCCCGGCGAGGAGCAGGGCGCTCCTCGGGTGTCTCCACTGCATGGTCAACTCACCACAGTTCGCTGAGGAGGGCCAGGAGGGCGCCGAGCACGAGGAACGCGACGCCGAGCCGTAGCCATCGGTACTTGGCGGCGAGCACCACCCCGTGGACGCTCGCCTGTTCGAGGAGCCAGCCGGTGGCGTCCGTGGCGGAGCCCTCCAGCCTGGTCCGCAGGGCGCCGGCGGTGGTGCCGGCCGTGAGCTCGCGCAGCAGGGTGCGCTCGGCGCCGACCCGCGTGCGCGGCAGGACGACGGAGACCAGCATCAGGACGCCCGCGGTCCACAGCAGTCCGGCCGTGACCAGGACGGCCAGGGAGACACCGGTCGGCGCCGGGCCGTTGTCGCGCGAGAAGACGACCGCGAGGAAGGCGAGGGATCCGGAGAGCAGGATCGCGGCCTTGGTGTCGGCCCGGCCGATGTCCTCGCGGACGGTGGTCAGGAGCTGTTCGGCCATCCCGCGCAGCTCGGTGGAGAGCGGGGGCGGCGAGGCCACGGGGCCGGCGTCGGGCGCGGTGGTCATTCGTCGTCCCAGTCGTCGAAGTCGGAGCTGGGGCGGGCGGGGGGACGCGGGGCGGGCCGATCGGTGGGTCCGCCGTCGTCCTCGTCGCCCAGGCGCTTGCGGTCCCCCCGGTCCCGGTCCCGGCCCCGCTCCTCGTCCCGCTCCCGCTCCGGCTCGCGCTCGAACGAGGCCTGGACGCGGGTCGGTTCGTAGACGCGCGGGTCGGGCGGGGAGTCCGGAGTCTCCTCGTCGTCCCAGTTGGGCGCGGACGGCTCCGGGGCCGCCCGCTCCAGGGCCCGGCGGTCGGAGGAGCGGGTGGATTCGAGGACCCGGTCGGCGACGCCGCCGAGGATCGTGCCCGTACTGCTGCGCAGGTGCTGGAGGATCTGGTACGCCTGTTCGTCGACCTCGTGGCGTTCGAGCACGCCGGAGTCGAGGAGCCGGTTGAACACGGCGAGGAGGTCGGCCTGGCCCTCGCGCTTCTCCCGCTGGAGCTGGCTGCGGATCTCCCACTCGTGGTCGGGGTTCTTGGCCATGTGGTGGGCGATCTGGGCGAGGTCGCCGCGCCGGAACATCGCCTCCAGGTCCTCGGCGCGGGCCGCGATCCGCTTGCGCTCCCACTCCTCCTTGCGCAGCTCGGCCTCGGCCTCGCGGGCGTCGGCACGGCTGGTCACCTCGACCTTGTCGGCGCGGGCGACCTCCTTGCGGACCTGCTCGTCCAGGTCGAAGAACACGTACACCTGCGTGCGCAGCCCGATCTCCCGGCCGAGGACGAGCCGCCCGGTGCTCAGCTCGTCGCGCACGGCCTCGTCGGCCCGCTGGGCCTCGGTGAGCCGGAAGCGGCGGGAGAGCGAGCGCAGTCCGTCGAGCAGGTCGTCGTGGAGCAGCTCCGCCACGTTCCACACCTGTTCCTTGACCACCCGGTACGGGTCCTCGACCGTCCACTTGACGCGGACCCGGGCATTGAACGAGGCCCCGTCGCCGGCGGCCGGCAGCTTGAGGGTGAACTCCGTGACGTTCTGCCCGAGTTGCACCTCGAAGACGGTGTACGGGGAGCGCAGCAGCGGCTTGTCGTTGTCCTCGTGCCGGTCGGGCCAGACGATCCGGTGCCCGCCGTTGCGGTAGAGCAGGACGGCGGCGATGAGACCGCTGGTGCGGCGGTACGGGGGCGCGATCTCGCGGATCAGCGGTCCGAGCGGGCCCTTGGCGCCCTTGCCGGACGCGCGCCCGGGCCCGTTGCCGCCGCCCACCCCGGCCCGCTGCCGGGGCGGGTAGGGCTGGTGGGGCTGGTGGGGCTGGTGGGGCGCGCCCTGGTTCGGCGCTCCCTGGTTCGGCGCGCCCTGGTTCCAGGCGCCCTGCTGCTGCCCGCCGGGGCGCTGGGCGCCCTGGGCTCCGACCTGCTCGGGACCGCTCATCGCTTGGCTCCTTCCGCGACGGCGTCCCACATGCGGCGCGCCGCGCTCTTGTCCAGGGGTCGGTCCCGGTCCCGTACCAGCTCGTTGAGCAGGCCGCGGAGACGGTCCCGGTCGCGGCGCTCGACCGCGAGCAGCGGCAGCAGGCCACAGACGAGCCCGAGGGCGGTCTCGTCCCTGGCCGCGCGGCGCAGCAGCCCGCCGAGGCCGTCGAGCGCGGCCTCGGCGGCGCGCGCGGTGCCGAGGGTCCGGCGCAGCAGGGCGCCGAGGGCGGGCCCGAGGTCGGGCCGGGTGGCGAGCAGGGCGACCAGGAGAGGGCGGCTCGCGTGCTCGTCGAGCTCGGGCACGTCACGCAGGCCCCACAGGTGGGTCGTCCGGGTGGTCAGGGTCGCGATCAGGGTGATGTGCACGAGGTTGGACAGGTTCAGGCGCCCGTCCGAGAGCCAGCGTTCGAGCCGGCGCAGCACCGGATCGGGGTCGCCGGAGGCGAGCAGCCGCGTGACGCTGAACGAGGCCGCGCCGAGGATCTCCACGTCGTCGGACTCGTGGGACCTGACCACCCGGGCGATGGCGTCGAGCGAGCCGGGGACGCCGCCGGCGGCCAGCACGTAGCCGTGGGTGAGCAGCGCGGTGTCCAGGAGCGCGGGGTCGTCGTCGGCGGCCCAGTCCTTGACGGTGGCCGCGACGGCGGGCCGGACGCGCGGGTCGCGGGCGGCCTCGGCGAGCGCGGTCGCGGCGGCCATCCGCGCGACGGGCTCCTCCCGTACGGCGAGCGGGGCGACGAGCTCGCCGTAGCCGTGGATCCAGTCCCAGGAGCAGAGGACACCGGCGGCGATGGAGGCCCGGACCCACACCTCGGGCCGGGGGTCGTCGCACAGGGCGCGCAGCCAACGGGCCACTGGGCCGCGGACGTTGTGGTAGCCGTGCCAGACCTCGGCGAGGACCGCGGTGGCGAGCGCGGCGCCCTGGAAGCGCACCGCTCGCGCGGGCACCTTCGCCGGGCCGAGGTCGAGCTCGGTGTCCTCCAGGACGGCACGGGCGAGGACCGGGCGGTGTTCGGCGTGGGTGCCGAACAGGCGCCGTCCGGCGGGCCGTTCGGGGTCGAGGGTGACGGCGAGCTCCCAGGCGAGGAGCTCGGCCGCCTCGGCGGCGATGCTGTACGCGGAGCCGTTGAAGACGGCCACGGCGAGCCGGAACGCGGTGGCGTTGAGGACGGGCAGCGCCTCGGGCAGGGTGCCCGGCCGGTCGGCGCCCGCGAACCACTCGCGCGCCTGCGCCCGTACGAACGCGGCGCAGTCCTCCAGGAGTTGCTCGTCGGTCAGCTCGTCGCGCTGGCGGCGGGCCAGGTGGTCGGCGAGCCGGGCGGCCTCGCGCGGGCGGAGCTCCTCCAGGCCGAGCGCGGCGACCACGTCCTCGCGGTCCGCGAGCGCCCGGGCGGCGGCCGTCGCCTCCTCGGGCTCGCCGCGCAGCAGCAGCCGCAGGTGCCGGTGGAGCACCTCGTCGGCGGGCGGCGGGGCGCAGAACATGCCGTACCGTCCCCGCAGCAGCCGGTCGGCGAGGTCGCCGCTGCCGACGACCAGCACGCCGTAGCCGTCGACGCCGCCGAGCAGGTCGGCGAGCCGGTCGAGGTGCAGTTCGGAGAGGCGTACGGCGGGTCGCGGGGCGGGGTCGGTGCCCTTGCCCCGGGAGTGCCGGGTCTCGCTCTCGGTGCGGACGTCCTCGGCGAGGAGCTCGATGAGGTGTCCGCCGTCCGGCTGGAGGTTCTCGGCGCGGATCTCGTCGACGCCGTGCCGGGGGTCGAGCCGGAAGACCTGTCCCTTGGCGACCTCGGAGAGCAGCGCGAGCGCGGTGGCCTTGCGGCCGCTGCCCGGCTCCCCGCACAGGACGAGGACGCGGTTGCCGCGCAGCCGGTCCTTCATGCGCTGGTAGCCGGCGGTCTCGCAGTACACGTCGTCGAGGTGGTCTAGGGTGTCGCGGGGCACGGCGCCCTGGACGAAGTGGGGGCGGTCGCCGAACCAGAGGTTGTACAGGTCCCCTTCGTGGATCGTGGCGTCCCTGCCGATGGTGGTGTGCCGGTCTCCCGTCTCCCGGACGAGGGTCCGCCGCGCCGCGCGCGCGGTCCCCGCGCCACCGGTCCCGGCCCCGCCGAGGTAGCCGCGCCCGGCGTGCTCGAAGACGTTGGCCTGGGGCGGCCCGTCGGGGGCGTCGGCGGCCTTGTCCGCCCCTCTGTCGCCGCCCTTCTCAGCCCGCCGGTCGCCCTTGTCGCCCCTGTCCCCGCCGCTTTCGGAGCCGGCGGGACCGCCCGGGGAGTCCGGGCCGGCTCCCGCACCGCCGTGGTCGAGATCGTCGTCGCTCACGCCGAGCCCCCCTTGCTCTCGCTGCTCACGTTGCTCTCGTTGCTCTTGTCGCTCTTGTCGCTCTCGTTGCGGATCCCGGTGAACCCGCCGTGGAAGGTGCCGCCCTCGACGACCTGGATGTCCCGGCCGGCCTGGTAGGTGCGGTCACCCCCGCCCGTACGCCTCGTTCGAGGCGGTGAGCCGTCCCCCCGCGACGGCCCACCGCCGGTCTGTGCGTCACCACCGGGCCCCACCGGCTCCACCGGCCCCACCGGCGGCTCCGGGCGCCGGGGCACGTGGAACCAGGCCTCCTCGTCGGTCTCCTTGGAGACCACGGCGGCCCGCCGGTAGTGCTCGGGCTCCACATAGCGCCCGCCCTCGACGACCACGTTGCGGTAGAGCCAGTCGGAGACCACGATCAGCAGATCGACGTCCGGCGCGTCCGTCATGATCTGCTTGGCGCGGGCGCTGTCGCAGAGTCGGCAGGCGAGGTCCACGGCCCGGCCGACGAGACCGCGCCCGTCGTCGAGGACGAGCCCCGCGTTCATGCCGACCCGCATCCGCAGCGGCGTGCGGCGGCCCGTGTTGTGCTCGCGCAGGCTCTCGTAGAGGGTGTCGATCCAGCGGCCGACCATGAGGGTCGGCGGGACGTCCGGACGCAGCGCGGCGAGGATGCCGTCGCCGCGGTCCTCCTGATGGACGGTGCCGGGCTCGATGCCCACGGAGGCGTACGCCTCGCCGAAGGCCTCGTACATGGCGGTCCTGGTCAGACGCTTCTCGTCCATGCCGAGGCGTCCGGAGCCGACGACGTCCCCGAAGACGACGAGCCGGTGGATGGCTCCCGCGCTCGCTCCCGTACTGCTCACTCGGACTCCTCATGAGGTGGTTCCGCGGTGGTGAGTGGTGGTGACGTGACCAGCCTGGCGGCCGGCGCGCGTGGGCGATGTAGCCGTTTACACAGCCGGGGGTGGTTTGTCGGACGATTCCGCGCCGGGGCGTGCGCGCCCCTGCGCGAGGAGGACGAGCAGGGGCATGTCGACGACCACGACCGTGCGCTGGGCGGTCCGGACGACTCCTTGTTCGCGCAGCAGCCGCAGCGCCTTGGCGACGGCCTCCCGGGTGGCGCCGACGGCCGCCGCCAGATCATGCTGGGGCAGCGGGAGTTCGAGGACGGTGCCCGCGTCGGCCCGGCGGCCGGCCCGCTCGGCGAGCTCGACGAGGCGGGCGGCGAGCCGCTGGAGGACGGTCTCGGAGGCGAGCGCGCGGCGCTCCACGTCGGCGCTGCGCAGCCGGGTGGCGAGCTGCCGCATGATGAGCGAGGTGGCGTGCGGGCGGGCGGCGAGGAAGCGCCGGAACCGGTCGCCGGAGATGGCGACGGCCTCGACGCGGCCGAGCGCGGTGACGGTGGCGGAGCGCGGTCCCCGGTCGACGGCGGCGAGGTCGCCGACGACCTCGCCGGCGCCGCGCAGCGCGAGGATGAGCCGGGCGCCGCGCTCGGTGCCGACGGAGACGACCGACCAGCCGGAGAGCAGGGCGAGGACGTACGCGGAGGTGTCCCGCTCCCTGATCATGATCTCGCCCGGCTCGTAGCCGCGCGGGGCGCCTTCGGCGAGCAGGTCGCGCCGGTCGGACGCGGGGAGCGCGTGGAGGAAGGAGCGGTCCTGGCCGAAAAGACTCAACGCTCGCTCACACCCCCGCACGACTTGCGCTCTCGCGTGCTTGTTCCCCACAACAAGGGACAACCAGAGTCACATTGCTGACGCTGTGTCACGCCGTGGGGTGAAGAACGCTAGAGGGTGGCCAAGAATCGCGTCAACGCGGGCGGGGGCGAACACGAGGGGCGCAAGGGAGCGCCGTTTTCGACACCCTTGCGCCCCCTGCCACCCCCCACCCACGAGCGACCCACGCCGGGCCCGAAATCCGGCGGCCACCGAGGTCACGACCGCGTGAACGGCGGAGTCACCCCCGCGTGAACGGCCCGCTCACTACTGGGTGAACGACACGGCGACCTCCGCACATACGACCGAGTGCCGGTCGTATGTACGGAGATGTCATCGGCCAGGTGTACGGCATGAGCCAGGCGGGCGGCACCGTCACAGCCGGGGGTCGACCGGCTCCGACTCCAGGGCGAGGACCGCGAAGACGGCCTCGTGCACGCGCCACAGCGGCTCCCCGGCCGCCAGCCGGTCGAGGGCCTCCAGGCCGAGCGCGTACTCCCGCAGCGCGAGGGAGCGCTTGTGGCCGAGGAACCGCTCGCGCAGCCGCGCCAGGTTCTCCGGGCGGGTGTACTCGGGGCCGTAGATGATCCGCAGGTACTCCCTGCCGCGCACCTTCACGCCCGGCTGGGCGAGCCGCCCGTCGGCGCCCCGGACCAGGGCGGCGAGCGGCTTGACGACCATGCCCTCGCCACCCGCGCCGGTCAGTTCCAGCCACCAGTCGACACCGGCCCGCACGGACGCCTCGTCGGCCGGGTCGACCACGAGCCGCCGGGTCACCTGGAGCAGCCCGGTCGGGTCGTGCTCCACCAGCCGGTCCAGCCAGGCCAGCTGCTCGTCGTGCGGGACACCGGCCAGCGAACGCCCGCGGGCCGCGAGCACCTGGAAGGGCGCGAACCGCACCCCCTCCAGGCCCTCGGTCGGCCAGCAGTAGCGCCGGTACGCCTCGGTGAAGGCCGCCGCGTCGGCGGCCCGCTCACGCTGCTTGGCGAGCAGCCCGTCGAGGCCGGACACCCCGCGCGCGACCGCCTGTTCGAGCGCCCCCACCGCTCCGGGGAAGACCGCCCGGGACGCGGCGCCGACCGCCGCGTACTGGGCGCGCAGCAGCCCCGTCGACTTCAGCGACCACGGCATCAGCTCGCCGTCGAGCAGCAGCCAGTCCGTGTCGAGCTCGTCCCAGAGCCCGGCGGCGCCGATCGCCGCCCGCAGCCGCGCCAGGACCACTTCGGTCGTCTCCTGGTCGTCGAAGAACGGGCGTCCGGTACGGGTGTGCAGGGCGCCGGTCGGCCCGTCGACGCCGAACCGCTCCCGGGCCGCCTCGGCGTCCCGGCAGACCAGCGCGACGGCCCGCGAGCCCATGTGCTTCTCCTCGCACACGACCTTCCCGACCCCGTCGGCCGCGTACTGCGCGAACGCCTCGGCCGGGTGCTCCAGGTAGCCCTCCGCCCGGGAGGTGGCGGTCGGCGCCATCGTCGGCGGCAGGTAGGCGAGCAGCCGCGGATCGACCGCGAACCGGCTCATCACCTCCAGCGCGGCGGCCGCGTTCTCCTCGCGGACCGCGACGTTGCCCATCTGCCGGGTCTCGACGGTCCGGCGCCCGTGCACGTCGGCCAGGTCGAGCGGCCGCACCTGGTGGCCGCCGGGCACCTCGGTCGCGAGCGGCCGGGCCGGCTCGTACCAGACCTGCTCGGCCGGTACGTCGACGAGCTCGCGCTCGGGCCAGCGCAGCGCGGTCATCCGCCCACCGAAGACGGCGCCGGTGTCGAGGCAGATGGTGTTGTTGATCCACGAGGTGTTCGGCACGGGCGTGTGCCCGTAGACGACGGTCGCCCGGCCCCGGTACTCCTCCGCCCACGGGTAACGCACCGGCAGCCCGAACTCGTCGGTCTCGCCGGTCGTGTCGCCGTACAGGGCGTGCGAGCGGACCCGGCCCGAGGTGCGGCCGTGGTACTTCTCCGGCAGACCGGCGTGGCAGACCACGAGCCGGCCCTCGTCGAGGACGTAGTGGCTGACCAGCCCGTCGATGAACGCCGACACCTCGGCGCGGAACTCCTCCGGCTCGCGCTCCAGCTGCTCGATCGTCTCGGCGAGCCCGTGCGTCCGCTGCACCTTCCGGCCGCGCAGCCAGCGCCCCAGCTTGTTCTCGTGGTTGCCCGGCACGCACAGCGCGTCCCCGGCGGCCACCATGCCCATCACCCGGCGCAGCACGCCCGGGCTGTCCGGGCCCCGGTCGACGAGGTCGCCGACGAAGACGGCGGTCCGCCCGTCGGGGTGGTGCCCGTCCACGTAGCCGAGCTCGCCGAGCAGCGTCTCCAGCTCGGAGCGGCAGCCGTGCACGTCGCCGATGATGTCGAAGGGCCCGCTGAGGTGGCGCAGGTCGTTGAACCGCTTCTCCAGGACGACCTCGGCCCCCTCCACCTCCTCCACGCTGCGCAGCACGTGCACCTTGCGGAAGCCCTCGCGCTCCAGACCGCGCAGCGAACGGTGCAGCTCGCGGCGGTGCCTCTGGATGACGTGCCGGGGCAGCCCGGCCCGGTCGGGGCGGGCCGCGTTCCGCTCGGCGCACACCCCCTCGGGCAGGTCGAGGACGATCGCGATGGGCAGCACGTCGTGCGCGCGGGCCAGCTCCACGAGCTGCCGCCGCGCCTCGCGCTGCACGCTGGTGGCGTCGACGACGGTCAGCCGCCCGGCCGCGAGCCGCTTGCCGGCGATGTAGTGCAGGACGTCGAAGGCGTCCTTGCTGGCGCTCTGGTCGTTCTCGTCGTCCGCGACGAGCCCCCGGCAGAAGTCGGAGGAGATGATCTCGGTCGGCTTGAAGTGGCGCCGCGCGAACGTCGACTTGCCGGAGCCGGTGGCACCGATCAGGACGACGAGGGACAGGTCGGCGACGGGAAGCATACGGGTCATGCGCTGACCTCCTTCGAGGCCTCGTCGGTACGGGTGGGGTCTTCGGTACGGGTGAACACGGCCATCTGGGTCGGCGGGCCCACCTCGGGGTCGTCCGGGCCGACGGGGGTGAAGCCGACCTCGTAGCCGTACGCGTCGGCGACGCCCGCCGCCCACCGCCGGAACTCCTCGCGGGTCCACTCGAAGCGGTGGTCGCCGTGCCGCACATGCCCGGCGGGCAGCGTCTCCCAGCGCACGTTGTACTCCACGTTCGGCGTCGTCACGAGCACCGTCCGGGGCCGGGCCGAGCCGAACACGGCGTATTCGAGCGCGGGCAGCCTCGGCAGGTCCAGGTGCTCGACGACCTCGCTCAGGACAGCCGCGTCGTAGCCGGTGAGCCGCTTGTCGGTGTACGTGAGGGAGCCCTGGAGCAGGGTCACCCGACCAGCCTGCCGCTCGCCCATCCGCTCCAGGCGGAGCCTGCGGGCGGCGAGGGACAGGGCACGGGCCGACACGTCCACGCCGACGATGTCGGTGAACCGCGCGTCCTTGAGCAGCGCCTGGACCAACTGGCCCTGGCCGCAGCCGAGATCGAGCACCCGGGAGGCCTCGGCGTCGCGCAGCGCGGCGAGGATCGCCTCGCGGCGGCGCTCGGCGAGCGGCACGGGCCTCTCCTCGGTGTCGCTCGTCTCGTCGACGGCGTTGTCGACGTCCTCCACCGCCAGGCCGTCCGCCTCCGCGAGCCGCACCAGCTCAAGCCGCTCGGTCGCCGCCCGGGTCAGCCCCCAACGGCGCGACAGGTAGCGGCTGGTGATGAGCTGCCGCTCCGGGTGGCCGGCGAGCCAGCCGTCACCGGCGCGCAGCAGCTTGTCGACCTCGTCCGGGGCGACCCAGTAGTGCTTGGCGTCGTCGAGGACCGGCAGCAGGACGTAGAGCTGGTTGAGCGCGTCGGCGAGCCGCAGCTCGCCCTCCAGGACGAGCCGCACGTAGCGGGACTCGCCCCACGCGGGGAACTCGGGGTCCAGCGCGACCGGCTCCGCCGTCACCGACGCCCAGCCCAGCGGCCCGAAGAGCCGCGAGACGAGCCCGGCACCGCCGCGCGCCGGGAGCGCCGGGATCTCGATCCGCAGCGGCAGCGGGGCCGCGGCCCGCTCGGGCAGGGCCGCGCAGGCGCCGTGCAGGGCGCTCTTGAAGACCTTGGCCAGGGCGACGGCGAGCAGGGAGGAGGCCGCGTAGGGCCGGTCGTTCACGTACTGGGCCAGCGCGGAGTCGGGCGCGCCGCCCCGCCCCTTCCCCTTGCCCCGGCGCACGAGCGCCACGGGGTCGACTTCGAGGAGGAGCGCCGCCGTGCACCGCTCCGCCGTCGCCTCGGGGTAGAGGACGTGCGCGGTGCCGTGCGCGGTCGAGAACGCCTGCGCCTTCTCGGGATGCTTGTGCAGCAGGAAGCCGAGGTCGGTCGCGGGGCGGTCGGGGGTGCCGGTCGTACTGATCGTCAGGAACACCCGTCCGAGTATGACCACACGCCCCGCCACCGACCAGGCATTTTCCCGGCCCCGGCGCCCCCTGCTACCCCTCCAGCGTCGTGGCGAGCCCGGCGATCAGATCCGGGCCGACCCGGCAGCAGCCGCCGATCAGCCGGGCCCCGTCCGCCCGCCAGCGGGACATGACGTCGGGGGCGAAGGTGGCACCGCCCCGCCAGTCGCGGGCCCCGGCGTCCCACTCCTCGCCGCTGTTGGGGTAGACGACCACGGGCTTGCCGGTCACCTCGGCGGCGATGGCCACGGCGGGCCCGGCGTCGCGCGGATCGCAGCAGTTGACGCCGACCGCCACGACCTGGTCGACCCCGGCGGCAAGCCCGAAGGCCTCCTCAAGGCGCTGACCGGCCCGGGTCCGGTCCCCGTCGATCGTGTACGAGAGCCAGACCGGCACCCCGCACCCCTCGACCGCCCGCAGCAGCCCCTCCGCCTCGTCGGCGTCCGGCACCGTCTCCAGGGCCAGGACGTCCGGCCCGGCCTCGGCGAGGGCCTCGACCCGCGGCCGGTGGAAGTCGGCGAGCTCGCCGACCGAGAGCCCGTACCGGCCGCGGTACTCGCTGCCGTCCGCGAGCATCGCCCCGTACGGGCCGACGGACGCCGCGACCCAGACCTCCCGGTCCGCCCCCGCGCCCGCGGCCCGGGCCAGCTCCACGCTCCGCGCGAGCAGCCGCGCCGCCTCCGCCCGGCCGGTCCCGCGCCGGGCGAAGCCCTCGAAGGTCGCCTGGTAGCTGGAGGTGATCAGCACCTGGGCGCCCGCGCGGACGTACGCGGCGTGCGCCGCCTCGATCTGCTCGGGCCCGTCGGCGAGCAGCCGGGCCGACCAGAGCGCGTCGGACAGGTCGCACCCCTGCGCCTGGAGCTGGTTGGACAGGCCCCCGTCGAGCACGAGCACCTGCTCGGCGAGGGCGGCGGCGAGCGGACGGACGGGTTTCATTCGGGTCACCCCAGCTGCGTCTGGACCTGTGCGGAGATCAGCTCCAGGTGGTCCAGATCGTCCAGGTCAAGCACCTGAAGTCAGATCCGGCCGGAGCCGACTGCACCGTACCTCCCCAACTCCTCGACGCCCTCAGCGGGCAAGCCCGCGAGACCGTCGACCTTGAACGCGGCGACGCCCCGGCCGTTGGCGGCGGCCGATGGCGGCAGCCCGCCGGACGACCTCGGCGCCGCCCTTGCCGCCGCAGACCACCAGCGCGTCGGAGTACACCAGCGCGCCCGCCGACCGCCCCGCCTCCGCCACCGCGTCCCGCACCCGCACCCGCACCCGCACCCGCACCCGCACCCGCACCCGCCGGAACCTCTCCTTCGGGATACCTCCTCCCCGCACCACACGGGTGCGTCAACGTCTTCGTCAGCGGACGATCACCCACGGCCCTGTCGGGTGAATATCCGCCCCCTGGGCGGGCGGCGTCCTCCCGGGCCAGTGACCGGGGCCCGGGACCCGTCGTTGGCTCGGGCGGAGCCGGACCGCCCGGCCCGCGCACCGGCGGCCGCTGCCGGTGCCGCCGCACCCTTTCGTGGCCCTTCCCCCACCGGAGGGGCCTGGCCAGGAGGCCGCCATGTCCCAGGAAGCCGCGCCGGAGCGGGCCGTGCCCGAGCAGCCCGCGCCGTCCGTGCCCGAGCAGCAGGGCGGCGGCGCCCCGAAGGGCCTGCTCCAGCAGATGGAGGAGCTGATGGCGGCCCTGACCGCCGACCTGTCGCAACTGGACGCCGACATCCAGTCCTCCGCCGACCGCCAGACGAGCACGGCGGACCGCCCGAACGGCCCCGACCACCCCTGAGCCCGGGGAGCCTCCGTCCCCCGAAGCCTCCATCCCCGGAGCGTCCGGCGCCTCCGTCCCCCGAAGTCTCCACCCCCGGAGCGTCCGGCGCCTCCGTCCCCGGAGGCTCCGCTCCCGGAGCCTCCACCCCCCGGCGCTTCTGGCGCCTCCGAGCCGCCCGGAGCCTCCGACGCGCCTGGCACCCCCCGGCTCCCTCGCCACCCCCTGATCGCCTCGGCCTCAAGGTCGGCGTGGGGGGGGGCGGTCGGGGCGGGGCCCCCACGCCGTGGATCTGGGAACGGCGGGGGCGTGCTTCACCGGCCGCCCGGTCTCGGGCCGGCTCTTCCTCTCGCCGGGTCGGGCGGCCGGCCGCGCTCGCGCAAGGTGAGGCGGCGGAGCATTCCGCGTACCCGGTCACCCGCCTCGTCGGTCGCGTCGATCGCCTCGATGCACTGCCAGTAGAGACCCTCCTCGTCCGTGGCGCAGGCCACCCCGACCAGGGCGATGCCCACCTCGCCGAGGAGCGCGCCGAGCGCGGTCAACGCGGCCCGCTCGTCCCCCACCTCGGTGAGCTGCGCGGCCCTCGGAAGCCCGCCGCGCACCACGGGCTGGTCCGTCGGACCGCGCCCTCCGCCGATCTCGCTCAGTCCCCGCGCCTCGCTCCGCAGCTCCAGCGGTCCGCAGAGCACGAGATGACTCCCTATCGCCTGGGCGAGGACCTGGGCCTGCCAGGCCTCCGCCACGATGTCCAGCGCCGTGCGGCTCTCGGCCAGCGCATGCCGACCGGTCGCGATGAGTCGCTCCGCTTCCATCAACGCCGCCCCCGTTCTTATGACTTACTGCCCACTCATTCCATTACCCAGCGTGAGGCCGCCTGAGCCCAAACACCAGGGGAATTCGGAAATCTGTGGACAGGAAGCTCCTGGGGATAACTCGATCACTCCGAAGAGTGACGATGACTGTCGTTCTCGCCCCGGACAGGGAAGCGGAGCTCGTTCCGGTCGATCTTCGCCGCGAGCGCGGCGAGCGGATCGATCCCGAGCACGGTGCAGAACTGCAGGAGATAGGCGAGGACATCCGCGACCTCGTCGCCGACCCGGTGCGCGGTGTCCGGGTCGTCCATCACCCGCGCGGCCTCCTCGGGCGTCGACCACTGGAAGATCTCCAGGAGTTCGGACGCCTCGACGCTCAGCGCCGCCGCGAGGTTCTTGGGTGTGTGGTACGGCTGCCACTGCCGGGCGGCCGCGAAGTCGGCGAGGCGGCGCTGCAGGCCCGCTACATCAGGATCGGTCACGGCCCAGGTCTACCACCGTCACCCCGGGCCCCCATCCGGCACCCGTCTCGTGGAGCCGGTCCTCCCCCACCGTCCCGACCAGCCGCATATGCCCGTTCGCGCAGATCGTGGCGGCCAGCGCGATCAGTTCGCGCAGCTGCCGCGCGTCGAGCGCCCGGTCCAGTCCGTCGGCGAGGACGGTGAGCGTCTTCATGGCCTCGGGGACCTCCGCGAGGGGGTCCACCTCGAACACGCCGGGACCGGTGAGCAGGACGAGCGCGAGGGCCAGGTAGCGCAGTTCGCCCTCCCCGAGCCGGCCCAGCGGGGTCGCGGGGCCCGCGCCCCGTTCCAGTACGGCCTGCACCATGCCCTCCGCCGGCTCCCGCAGACCGAGGGCCGTGACCGGCCCCGCACAGCCGGCGCCCGCCATCGCCGCGAGCCGGGTGTGGCGGCGCGGGCACTCGGTGGCGGTGCGGTGCAGCACCTCGGCGAGGTTGCGGCAGTCGCGGCGCAGCCGGCCCTCGCCGACCGGGACGGGCGCCCGCATCCCCGCGGGCCTCGGGTCGCACGCGAAGACGGAGCGCAGGCCGACCACCACCTGCTCCGCCGCGGCCAGGACCTCCAGCTGCCCCTTGGTCTTGCCCGCGACCCGCAGCGGCAGCAGCGCGGTGCCGAGCAGGTCGTCGGGGAGCGGGGCCCGGGTGACGGGGGTGCTTCCGGCGGTGTGCCATTCGGCCTGCACCGTGCTGCGGCCCGGGTCGCGCAGGGCGGTCGTGAGAAGGGTGCGGCCCCGCGCGGTGAGGCGTTCACCGACGATCCGCAGCTGAGGCTCGGCCTGGACGGCGACGTCGAGGTGGACGGGTCCCGCCGGGCCGTCGACGGTGCAGCCGATCCGGAAGCCGCGCCGCCCCTGGGCGTCGGGCCGCGCCCGCTCGGGCACCAGGTCGGCCGCGTCGGGCAACGCCTCCGCGAGCCCGGCCCCCGCCCCGAGCCGCGCCAACGCCTCGTACGCCCGCAGGACGGTGGACTTCCCACTTCCGCTCGGCCCCCGCAGCAGCGTCACGGGCCCGAGCGGCAGAACGGCCGCACGGTGCACGGCAAAGGCGGAGAGTCGCAACTCGGTGACGACCGGGCGGTGCTGCGCCCGGGGGGCGGAGGCGGGTGGGGAGGCGGGTGCCGAGCTGGACGCGGACTTGGGTGCCGAGTTGGGTGCGGACTTGGGCGCGAACTTTGGCGCCGGGTTGGCGACGGAACTGGCGGGGGAAGCGGCGGCGGAAGCGGCGGCCGGGGCCGACGCGGGGGCTCGGTGGTCCGGGGCGGGGTGGTCGGGAGCGGCGTGACCCGGAGCGGGATGGCCCGGAGCAGGGTGGTCCGGGACGGAGGCGTCCGGCCCCGGGCCGCCCTCACCGGAACCGCCCAGGGCGGAAGCCCCCCGGCCCCCTTCCGGCCCGCTGGCCCGCGGCACGCCCTGCACGCCCTGCACGACGCCACGACCACGAGCCCGCCCCTGAGCGGGGACGCTCTGGGCAGCCGGCCCCTCGGCGGCAACGGATCCGCCCCGCGAGGCGGCCCCCTGGGACGGGCCGCTCCGAGCGGCGCCCCCCTGAGCAGGGACGGATGAACCCCTGTCCCGCGCGGGAGCACTCCCGGCACGGACGGACGCACTCGCGTCGCGAGCGGGTACGCCCCCGTCACGGACAGACGTACTCGTCTCGCGCACGGGAGCACTCCCGTCACGGACGGAGCTACTCACATCGCGCGCCAAGGCGCTCCCGTCACGGACGGGCGTACTCGTCTCGCGCGCGGAGGCGCTCCCGTCGCTGACGGACTGGCTCCCGTCGTGGGCGGGGTCGTGTGGGCGGGCTGGGGTGCGGTCGGGGGCGGTGCCGCCGGTGGTGGTCATGGTCGGACCGTACGCAGGGGTCAGCGTGACGAACCGTTACGGCTGATCGACCTTCCTACGAACGAGGGACCGCGACCCCGGTCCCGTCGACGTCCTCCTCCGAACCCTCCTCCGCGCCCTCGACCTCGGTGCCGGCCGGCGCGAGGAGGAAGACGTTCCGGTCGACGCGGTGCATGCCGCTGCCGAGGCCGAAGACGACGCCGCTGCTGAAGTCGAGGATCCGCTTGGCGACCTCGGTGTCGGCGCTCGTCAGGTCGAGGAGGACCGGGATCTGGGCGATGAGGTACTCGGCGACCTCGCGCGCGTCGGCGAAGACCTGCACTCGCAGGACGACCATGCGGCGCTGCTCGGCCGCCTCGTACTGCTCGGGCATCGTGCGGTGGTCGACCCTGGACGGCCATTCGTCACGACCGCGCAGGGGCACGACCTGCGCCAGGCCCTCCCACTGCTCGTCGGTGACGTCGTACCTCTCGTACCTACTCATGCACCCATCCTCCCGTTACTCACCCGTTCGGCCCAACAGCGACACGAGCGGACTCGGCTCGCCTCACCCGGGCAGCTCCCACAAGATCACCCCTGGGCGCGCCGTGTCATCTCGGCCCGGCCAGGCACCCGCTTCACGCCACCCTCCCGCATCTTCTCGCCGATCTCGCCACCGGATCCGGCAGTACATGCCGTTCCGTCACCATCTCGACAGGATCGGTTGGTTGCCCTGACCCCGCAGCCTGGGGTATGAGAGCTCCCACGAGGAAAAAATTCCCTAGAGACTGTTATTTTCCGTGACCGAGCGACTCCGGAGGGGCACCGTGCCGAAGCAGGAGAGAGCGGTGAGGACGCAGGAGCGGTTCCTGGACGCGTCGGCCGAGGAATTCGCCCGGCACGGCTACGCGGGGGCCAACCTGCAGCGCATATCCGCCCAGGCGGGGATGACCAAGGGCGCGCTGTACGGGCACTTCTCGTCGAAGGACGCCCTGGCCGCCGTGTTCACCTCCGCCTTCGACGCCGGGTGGCGCGAGCTGTTCCGGAAGATCGGCGACGGCGATCCGCCCCTCGCGATCCTGCACCGCGTCACGGTCGGCTTCGTCCACCGGATGCACGGGGACCTCCGCTTCCGCGCCGGGCTGCGACTCGTGTACGAGGAGGCCTCCGCGCGCGACACCGCCCCGCAGGCCGTGACGGACCTGACGGCCGAACTGACCCGGCTCGTCGCGGCCGCGCAGGACCGGTCGGAGCTCGCCGCGACGCACAGCCCCGAGGTCATCGCGTCGATGTTCCTGTCGCTGATGTTCGGCATGTACTACACCGCGCCGACGGACACCTCCTCCGCCCACAGCACCCGCCAGGTCTGTCAGGTCTGGCAGTTGCTGGAGTCGCGCCACACGGCGGCGTGACGTATCGCCGGACCGCGTCGCCCACCCGCCTCGACGGGCCGTGTCGACGGGCGGTATCGACCTCGCGTTCGGGCCGGTTACCGGCCACCCGTCGCGACCCGGCGGCCGAGCCCCCGCTCGGGTGGAGCTGCCCACCAGATGGAGCGCCGGGGAGCCGGGGGCGACACCCCCTGCCGCCCCTCCAGGACGGCTTCCCCCGATGCGGGATCCGGCCCCGACGGGCCCAATCCGGCACGGGCGGCGCGCCCTTCGGTTTTCGGCCACGCTCCCGTACGATTCCTTCCCGGCGGTACGAAACGGGGATCAGCGGCCGCGGAAATGGGACGGGCATGGCAGCCAACTCGGGCGACATCTTCAGCGTTTCGGCTCCCGCCGTCACCAAGGAGCTGAAGCAGGAGCGGGCGGTACGGACACGGGAGCGGGTGCTCGCCTCGGCCGCCGCCGCGTTCGCCGCCAAGGGGTATCCCGCGGTCACCATCCTGGATGTGGCGCAGTCGGCCGGGATGACCAAGGGCGCGGTCTATTTCCACTACGAGAACAAGGACGCGCTCGCCGTCGCCGTGACGGAGCTCTTCAACCGGCGGATCGGTGAGATCGCGCGCGCCGTCCAGGAGTTGGGGCTGCCGCCGGTCAGCGCCGTCGCCGAGCTGCTGATCCGCACGGCCGTGGCGTTCCGCGACGAGACGGCCCTCCAGGCCGGGGCCCGGCTGCAACTGGAACGTCAGTTGATCGGCGCCCAGATCCCGCTGCCCTACGAGGGCTACACGGATCTCATCACCTCCTGGCTCGCCAAGGAGGTCCGCCCCGAGCCGGACCCGGAGAGCCCGGAGGCCTCCGCCTCGCCCACCACGCTCGCCACGGTCCTCGTCTCCGCCTTCTTCGGCGCGCAGCACATCTCATGGGTCCTCAACAACCGTGCCGACCTGCCGGAGCGCACGATCGCCGTGGTGCGGGCGATCATCCCGTGCGCCGAGGAGGACATCGAGCTCTGCCCCTCCGCACCACGCGGCTGAGCGCCGGGCGCCTCGCCGCCCGTTGTCAGAGCCGCCTGGCACGCTTCGCGTATGGAGATGACAGTGCAGCTGACGATCGACTGCTCCGATCCGCAGAGGATGGTGGACTTCTGGGCGGAGGCCTTGGGGTACGTGCCCGAGCCCGCGCCCGACGGGTACGCGACGTGGCGTGCCTACTGGGCGGCGATGGGGGTGCCCGAGGAGGAGTTGCCGGCCGGCGCCGGGGACGTTCCCGAGTCGATCGTCGATCCCGAGGGGCGCGGGCCACGGGTGTGGTTCCAGCAGGTCCCGGAGGCCAAGGCCGGCAAGAACCGCTGGCATTTCGACCTGAAGGTCGGCGGGGGCCGTGACGTGCCCGTGGACGTCCGCGCGCAGCGGGTCAGGGCCACGGTGGAACGGCTGGTCGCGGCCGGTGCCACCGTGGTGGGGATCAAGGACGAGCCGGACGCGGGGTTCTACGCCGCCGCCATGCGGGATCCGGAGGGCAACGAATTCGACATCGTCTGAGGGGTGTGGGGGCAGGGCCGGTCACAGCGGTTGATCGTTGACTGCGGCCGGGGCTGCGGTCGGCTTCCTCAGCGCGTCTCCACCTCGCCCAAGGGCCAGTCGAGTGCCGTGCGGGCCCGCCGAACGGCCGCGTGGGGGGTGAGACGGGCGCCCTGCTCGAACATCGTCGTGTACGCCGCCTCGCCCAGTGCCGCGCCGGCCGCGCCCGCGATACGGTCCACGTCGCCGCGCTCGGCGGGTGGCAGGGGGGCGCCCACGCCCCGGCGGGCCGCGTCCGCCGCGCCCAGCAGCAGGGCGGCGGCCTCGGCGGGCCCCGCCAGGAGCGCCGCGCCCGCCAGGCCCTCCAGGGAGAGGGCGAGGGCGCGCGGTTCGTCGAGGGAGCGGGCCACGGCCCAGCCGCGCAGGTGGTGGGCGGCGGACCCTGTCGCGTCGCCGCGCAGTTCGGCGAGGAAGCCGAACTCCGCGAGGAGCAGGTGGTCGCCCGCCTCGGAGGACACCTCCGCGTAGCCGTCCCGGATGCGCAGCAGGTGCGTCTCGGCGGCGTCGAGGTCACCGGAGCGGCGGGCGCCGAGCGCGAGGCCCATCTCGGAGTGGATCTCCCCGTACTTGTAGCCCTGTTCGGCGGCGATCCGGTGGGCCTGCTCGTGCAGGTCACGACCGCGCTCCCAGTCGTGGGCCAGCAGCGCGAGCCGGCCGAGTCCGGACAGGCGGGCCGACACCTCGGCCTCCAGGCCCAACTCGCGGGCGATGGCCAGCCCTTCGTGCTGGCGGCGGGCGGCCTCGGCGTAGTCGCCCTTGATCTCGGCGAGCGCGGCGAGCGGCGAGACGGTCTGCAACTCACCCCACCGATCGCCCAGTTCACGGAAGAGTGCCGCACTGCGCCGGCCGTCGCGGCCGAGTCCCACGAGGTCCCCACCGGCCATGGCGAGCGTCGCGCGCAGACCGAGCGCGGCGGCCGTTCCCCAGCACTCGCCCACCTCGCCGAAGAGGGCCAGGGCCCGGGTGTTCAGCGCCTCGCTCCCGACGGGATCCCCCACACTGAACAGGCCGTACGCGCAGAGCCACAGGGCGCGGGCCCGGCGTACGGGGTCGGGCACGGCGTCGGCGGTCGCGACGGTGCCGTCCAGCGCGCACGCCTCGGCGTGATCACCCGTGAGCAGCGCGAAGGCCCCGTGAAGGAGAGCCAGTTCGGGAGCGTCGCCGGAGGTCGCGGCGAGCGCGGCGGCCAGGCTGCGCCGCCCCTCCGCCAGCCGCCCGCGCAGCAGCCACCACCAGGCCAGGGCGGTCGCCAGCCGGACGGCTTCGGGGGCCGACGGACCCTGCGCCGCGCGCCTTACCGCCTCGTCCAGGGCCGCTCGCAGATTGCCCGCCTCCGCGTCCAGGCGGATGAGCCAGGTGCGCTGGCCCGCTCCGCGCAGGTGGGGTTCGGCGCGTTCGGCGAGGGTGAGGTAGTGGTGCAGATGGCGGTCGCGTACGGCGGCCAGGTCGGCCATCTCGTGGAGTCGCTCGGTCGCGTACGCGGCCACCGACTCCAGGAGCCGGTAGCGCCGCCCCGCGGGTCCGTCCACGACGCCCACGAGCGAGCGGTCCACCAGCCGCGTCACCAGGTCGAGCACCTCGTCGCGGGTCACCCCGTCCCCCGCGCAGATCGCCTCCGCGGCGGCCAGGTCGCAGCCGTCCCTGTGCACCGCGAGGCGGCGCAGCACGATGCGCTCGGGCGCGCTCAGCAGCTCCCAGCTCCAGTCGATGACCGCCCGCAGCGTCTGCTGGCGGGCGGGCGCACCCCGCTGCCGGGAGTTCAGCACCCGGAAACGATCACCCAGCCGCGCCGCCAACTCCCGCACCCCCAGCGCCCGTACGCGGGTGGCGGCGAGTTCGAGGGCCAGCGGGATGCCGTCCAGGCGGCGGCAGATCTCCGCGACGGCCTCGCGGTCGGCGGGGTCGACCGCGGCCGGGTCGCGCGGAAACGCGGGGTCGCGATCGGAGGCCCGCTCGCTGAACAGGCGCACCGCGTCGTCCGTACCCAGCGGCTCCACCGGGAACACCGCCTCGCCCGCGAGCCCCAACGGCTCCTGGCTGGTGGCGAGGACCCGCACGCCGGGCGCCGTCCGGAGCAGCAGCTCGGCCAGCTCCACCGCCGCGTCCACCACGTGCTCGCAGTTGTCCAGGACCAGCAGCGTCCTGCGGTCCCGCAGCGCCGCCGCCAGCCGGTGCACGGGCGAGGGCGCGCCCGCCGCCCCCGCGCCGGTGCCGGGCAGCGCCGCCGGGGCGTCGTCCCGGATACCGAGGGTGGCGGCCACCACCTGCGCCAGGTCGGCCGCGCTGCCGTCCCGTACTCCCGCGAACTCCACGAGCCATACCCCGTCCGGGAGTTCGGCCCGCTCCGGGCCTCCGCCCGCCTCCTCCGAGGCGGCGGCCACGGCGAGCCGGGTCTTACCGACGCCACCGGCCCCGGTGAGTGTCACCAGTCGCGTGCCGCGCAGGAGCCGGGCCACCTGGGTGACGGCTTCCGTGCGGCCGATGAGGTGGGTGAGGGGTACGGGGAGGTTGGAGGGGTTGCCGGGGCCGGGACCGGGGCCCTCTGAGTCGGCCGGGGTGGGGCGCGTCGGCCCGGCGCCCGCGTTCCCTGGGCGGCCGACCACGACGGGGCCTGACACCTCGCCGCCGGCCCGCACCCGCCCGGGAGCCGACGTCTCGAAGCCGGACCGTGAGGTCCGCGCCCGCCCGTACGGATACGTTTCCTCACCGCCCAGAGGTCGCTCGGCTACGTCGGGCTCCGCGCCCGCCCCCTCACCCCTCCGCAGCGGCGGCACCGCCGACGGGCCGTCCCCCAGCCTCGGGTCCTGGCGGAGTACGGCCTGGTGGAGGGCGGTCAGGGCCGGGCCCGGGTCGACGCCGAGGTCCTCGGACAGGCGGTCGCGGAGGTCCGCGTACGTGGCGAGCGCGTCGCTCTGGCGGCCGGCCAGGTAGAGCGCGCGCATCTGGACCGCGCGGAGGCGCTCCCGGAGCGGGTAGCGGTCGACCAGGGCGGCGAGTTCACCGGCGAGGAGCATGTGGTCACCGGCCAGGAGGCGGGCCTCGGCCTGTTCCTCCAGCACGGACAGGCGCTGTTCGGCGAGGCGCTGGGCTGCCCCCCGTACGAACTCCTCGTCGGCGAAGTCCGCGTACGCCGGGCCCCGCCAGAGATCGAGGGCGTCGGTCAGCAGCGCGGCCCGTCCGCGCGGGTCCCGGACCGTGCGGGCCTCGGCCACCAGGGCGCGGAAGCGGTCGGCGTCGACCTCGTGGGCCGTCCGGTCGAGCCGGAGCCGGTAGCCGGGGGCCTGGTGGACCACCCGGTCGCGGCCGATGACCCGGCGGAGCTGGGAGACCTTGGCCTGAAGCGCGCCCGTGGGCTTGCCGGGCGGTTCGTCGCCCCACAGGTCCTGGACCAGGCGGTCGACGGAGACCGCGTCCCCGTCGTGGGCGAGCAGGTCCGCGAGCAGGGCCCGGACCTTGACCTCGGGGACCGTGACCGCCGCGCCCTCGTCGTCCCACACCACGAGCGGTCCCAGTACCCCAAAGCGCATGTCGGCCACCGTACCCCGCCCCCGCCACCCCCCGCGCGCCCCCACGAGCACCCCGACGGCCCGCCCCACAGTCCTCCGGGCGCCCCCCAGCCGCTCCCCCATCCAACCCCCATCAGCCGACCATCAGCCCACCCGAAGCAACCCCGAAGCGCCCTGCCCCACAGTCGGGGCGACGACATCACCGGGCAGTGGAAGGGAGCGGCGGTCATGACCAGGTACGCGGGCAGGAGGGCCGTCGTTCTCGGGCAGGACACCGGGATCGGCATCGGACTGGCCATCGCCAAGCGGCTCGTGGAGGGCGGCGCGCGCGTGGTGCTCACCGCCCGGACCGCCGCCGAGAGCGCCCATGCCCGTACCGAACTCGGTTCCGCCGCCCGTGTCGTCGACAGCCCCGACGGCTCCTTCGGCGCGGCCCCCGACGACCTGGACGGCCCTGACCTCCTCTTCGCCGACTCCGTCGCCACCGCCCGGCCCCTCCTCCCGCTGCTCAGGGACGGCGGCGCCGTGGTGCTCACCGCGCCCGCGCCGTCCCCCGCCGCCGTGCGGGCGCTCGCCACCGAGCTGGCGCCGCGCGGCATCCGCGTCAACGCGGTGGCCCCGGGCTGTATCGAGGCGGCGCCGGCCGTCGCCTCGCCGCTCCCGCCCCTCGGCCGGCTCGGCTCCGCCGAGGAGGTCGCCCGCGCCGCGCTCTTCCTCGCCACCGAGGCGACCTTCACGACAGGCGCCCAACTCCCCGTGGACGGAGGCCTCGGCCCCTCGTAGGCCATACGGAATCCGTCAACTTCCTGATCCATCCCCGTTCCACCCCCGTTCCACCCCCGATCCACCCCCGACCCATCCCCGACCCATCCCCGATCCGTCCCGGATCCCTCCCGGATCCCTCCCCGTCCCCGTCCCCGCCCCCTCCCTTCACCGGAGCACACCAGATGAGCACCTCACCCGACACCACCGCCGCTCCCGCCTCGCCACCGACGGCGGCGGGCGAGGGCGGCGAGCCGCAGAAGCTGCCGCTGTTCGCCCTGCTCGCCCTGGCGACCGCCGTCTTCATCACCAGCCTCACCGAGACCCTGCCCGCCGGTCTGCTGCCCGCGATGAGCCGGGACCTGAGCGTCAGCGAGTCGGCGACCGGCCAGACCGTCACCATCTACGCGCTCGGCACCGCCCTGACCGCGATCCCGCTCACCGCCGCCACCGCCCGCTGGCGGCGCAAGCGGCTGCTGCTCACGGCGATGGCGGGCTTCGCCGTCGCCAACACGGTCACGGCCGTGTCGTCCGTCTACGAGCTGACGATGGTCGCCCGATTCGTCGCGGGTGTGGCCGCCGGTCTCGCCTGGGCGCTGCTCGCCGGTTACGCGCGCCGCATGTCGCCCGTCCACCTCCAGGGCAAGGCCATCGCCATCGCCATGGCCGGTATCCCCGTCGCACTCTCGCTCGGCGTCCCCGCCGGCACCTTCATCGGTTCCCAGCTCGGCTGGCGTGTCGCCTTCTTCGCGATGACCGGGCTCACCGTCCTCCTGCTGCTCTGGATCTCCGCCGCCGTGCCGGACTACCCCGGCCAGGAGGCGGGCGAGAAGCCCAAGATGCTGCGGGCGCTGAAGGTGCCGGGGGTCAGCCCCGTCCTGTTCGTGACGCTGGTCTTCGTCCTCGCGCACACCATCCTGTACGCGTACATCGCCACGTTCCTCGACGACGTGGGCCTCGGCGGCAGCACCGATCTGGTCCTGCTCGTCTTCGGCGGCGCGTCGCTCGCCAGCATCTGGATCGTCGGCGCGCAGATCCACCGCAGGCTGCGGGCGCTGACGGTCGCGAGCACCCTGCTCGTCGCCGTGGCCGCGGCGCTTCTCGCGGTGCTCGCCGACAACACGGCTCTCGTCTATGTCGCGGCGGCACTATGGGGTCTGGGCTGGGGCGGGGTGCCGACCCTGCTCCAGACGGCGGTCGCCGACGCGGGCGGCGAACAGGCCGACTCCGCCCAGGCGATGCTCGTCACGCTGTGGAACGTCGCCATGGCCGGCGGCGGCATCATCGGCGGCGTCCTGCTCGACGCCGTCGGCAGCGACTCCTTCCCGTGGACGGTGCTGCTGCTCCTGGCACCGGTGCTCGTGGTCGTCCTGGCCGCCCGCGCCCACGGCTTCCCCGCCAAGCGCCCCACCGACTGAGCCCCTCCCAGCGCACTCCCGTAGCCCGACCCGCACCCCGAGCAGCCGCCGAAGGCACACCATCCCCCGGGCCTTCGGCGGCTTCCCCGACGTCCGGCGGCCGGTGCGGCGCGGATTGTTCATGAGCTGTTGACACGTGCGCCCGAACGTCTGTCCCACCCCTGCCGACCCGCCCCGCGGCGCAGCCGCGTGACCAGCGGGTGCGGGCCCGGGGGGTGGGATTCACGCCGTTGTCCGGCGCCCGGCCGCGCACCGTCGCGCGGTGCCGGGAGACGGTCCAGCACACCCTCGATCGGGGTCCGTTTCCGCAGGTCAGAGGGCGAATGAGCAAAGTCGCCGACCGTCTCGTGAAATTTTCCTTCGAGACGGTATTTTTGGGCTTCGTACGGAACGCAGGGCACCGACTCGGGTGCGAGTGAGGGAAGTACGAGGGGGCGTAGCGTCACATGTCGTCGAGCACATCAAGCACGTCCAGCAGGTCCAGCACATCCGCCATATCCGCCGCATCCGGCGCATCCGCCACATCCAGCGCGGCATGGTCGGCCACGGGGGACGAGGAAGCGCGTATGCGCCTCTTTCTCGAAGAGATCTTCAGACCCCTCCACAGAGCCGAGCAACGCCGCTGGGCCCGGGCGTATCTCCGGGGCCTGATCCATGTCTCCGGCCGGAAGACGCCCCGGAGCATGGCACGCACCGAGCGCTTACCGCCGGCGGCGGCGCACAGCCTGCACCAGTTCATCAACACGAGTACGTGGGACTGGGAGCCGGTGCGCCGCAGACTCGCCCTGCGGGTCGCCGCGGGCGCCGCCCCGTACGCCTGGACCGCCACGGAGCTGCTCATCCCCAAGCGCGGCGAGCACTCGGTGGGGGTGCACCGGCGGCTGGACACGGAGACCGGACGGACCGTCAACTCCCAGCGAGCGGTGGGTCTTTTCCTTGTGACGGACACGCACTGCTTCCCCGTGGACTGGAGCCTCGTGCTCGACGGCCCGTGGGGCTGGGACCAGGAGCGGCGGCTGCGGGCGCGGATCCCGGAGGAGGAGACCGCGCGCTCCGTGGGCGCCTGTGTGCTCGACCACGCGGCGGGGACCGCCGCGCAGCCACGGCTGCCCCGGCTGCCCTGGGTGCTCGACCTCTCCCGCAGCGAGGACGCGAGCGGGGTGCTCGCCGGGCTCGCCCGGCATCGCGCGGACATTCTCTGCGAGGTGAACCCGGGCCAGGTCGTGATCGGCGGGCGGCGCGCCCCGACGGTGACCACGGTCGGCGTCCTGATGGACGAACGCAACGCGCGTCAGCCGTATGTGATGACACGTCAGACCAGTGATCCCGGTCTCCGGGGCGGCGGTGTGCGGGCCGCCCCTCTCTACACCTACGCCGGTGCGGTACGGCTCCCCCTGCGCACGGTCGGCGCCGACGGTGCCGCGCGCGGCTACCGGCTGCTCGAACTGCCCGACCCCGACGGGCTGCGGCCCGCCCGGTACTGGATCACCAGCCTGGCCGACCGTCGGGTGGAGCGGATCCTGGCGCTGATGCGCAGTCGCGCGACCGTCCGGTCGACCGTCACCGCGTTGCAGGAACGGTTCGGCGTGCTGGATTTCGAGGGCCGCTCCTACCCCGGATGGCACCACCACATGACGATGACGTCCGCCGCCTACGCGTACCAGCACCTCCGCAGACGCGGCAGCGTCCCCGCCCCGCCGTCCCGCAGCCCCACCCCGGTGCCGGCCCGGATCGCGGGCTGACGAGAAGGGACCGGTCCGATGAGAAACGTACTCGTGGTGGAGCGGGAAGCCTCCTCCGCCGCGTCGCTCGTGCGCGATCTGCGCCGCCAGGGCTTCGCCGCCCGCAGCGTGGACAGCGGGGCACACGCCCTGCGCACCTACCGCGAGGCCGACCTGGTGCTGCTCTCGCTCGAACTCCCCGATGTCGACGGCATCGAGGTCTGCCGGAACCTGCGCGCCGAGAGCGATGTCCCGCTGATCGCCTTCACCCGCCGGGACGACGAATTGGAGCGGGTACTCGCCCTGAAAGCGGGCGCGGACGACTGTGTCGCGCAGACCTGGGGTTTCCGGGAGATCGCGGCTCGCGTCGAAGCCGTTCTCCGCCGGGCCCGCCGCCCTCTTTCGGCGGCGCCCGAGGAGATTTCCCTCGGTCCTCTGCACATCGATCCGAGGGCGCGGGAAGTGCGGCTGCGCGATCGTCTCGTCGATGTCACATCGAAGGAATTCGAGCTCCTTTATCTGCTCGCCTCGCATTCCGAGACCGTGATCTCCCGTAAGGAATTGATGGCGAAGGTGTGGGGCAGCGAATGGGCCACCACCAGCCGGACCATCGACACCCATGTGAGCACCCTGCGCGCCAAACTCGGCTGTAGCCGCTGGATCATCACGGTCCGCGGGGTGGGCTACCGGATGGGTCACCACTCGCCCGCCTCCCGCGTCCCGGAGGCCTCGGCGAGCTGAGACGCGGGGCCCCGGCAGGCCGGCCGGGGCCCCGCCCCTCACCGCCCTCACCGCCCCGCCGACACCTCCACCTGCGCGTCCAGCCGCCGCACCAGCGGGTGCGTGTCCCCGGCCGGCGCGCCCGCTGCCCGCAGCGCCCACCACGCGGACGCCAGGTTCGAGGAGAGCAGCGGGCGGCCGGCCGTGTCCTGCCGGGAGGCGAGCTCCGTCAGGGCGGCCAGCGTGCCCATGCCCGTACCGGTGAAGAGCAGCGCGGAGTCCCCGGACAGCGGGTGTTCTCGCAGGTGGGACCGTATGCGCTCACCGATCTGGTCGGGAGTGACCTCGTACGGGTCGAAGTGGTCGGCCCCGTCCGGGGTCCGCCCCGCCGGGACCAGCACGACGCCGTCGACGGCGAGCCCGGCCCGCTCCCAGAAGGCCCGCGAGACCTCCGTGAGCCACGGCTGGTACGGGGAGACGAGGGTCAGCCGCCGCACGCCGAGCGCCTCGCACGCGGCCAGGATCGCCTGCGTCGAGGAGCGGACGGGGAAGCCGGCGCTCCGCGAGAGCTCCTCGCACAGGGCGAGGTCCCCCTCCGGGTCGAGGAGGTAGTGGGAGGCGCTGCACGCCACCACGGCGGCCTCCAGGCGCATCGCGCCGAAGCCCGCGAGGGTGTCGGGCAGCACCCGGTTGTAGGTCTCCAGCATCTCCTTGAGCGCCACGCCGGGAGTGGTGGGGAAACGGGCGGTGTACACGTGCATTCCGGCGCCGAGCAGACGGTTGAACTCCGGTTCCGCCGTCGGGTTCTCCGGCGGGACGACGACGCCGAGTCGGGGCAGCGAGAAAAGGTCCATGGCCGCACAGTAGGACGCGCCCCGCGCGCCCGGCAGCGGAAGGCGGAGGAAAAGACATGCCAGACACACCCGCCTTGCACACCCTTGCTTTCCCTTGCACGCCCTTTCCTTCCTGACACTGCTTGACATTCCCCCACAGAGCCCTGACCCGAATCCCCTTGTTTCTTACATCTATCCACTGGAGTGTGGTGATCACCCCCGACAAGGAGTGAGGAAATGGCAGCAGGAGAAAGCCCGCAGGCGCTCCCCCACCTCCCCCACCTGCCCCACCTGCCCCGTGTGTCCGATGCGACACTGCGGGACTCGGCGCACATGGCGGGTGTCGAGTTCGGCCCCGAGGACGCCGCGGCCATCGCCGGCCTGCTCGTGCGGACCGGCGTCGAGCTGGTCGAGGTCGGCATGGTGTCAGGACCCGGTTCGAAGGACGCCGACCTGGTGCTCGCCACCCACGAGGCCGTCACCCCCGAGCGGAGCATGACGCTCGTCGTGGTGCGGGACCGCCAGCAGGTCACCCGGGCCCTCGACGAGGCCGAGCGGCTCGGCGTGCGCCACATCATGTACTCGATCCCCACCTCCGAGCAGCACGCCCGGCTGAAGCTGGGCTCACCGAGCGCCAAGTTCCTCCAGACGCTGGCGCGTTCGGCGATCAGCCAGGCCAAGGAGCGCGGCTTCCACGTCACGTTCAGCGGCGAGGACGGCGCCCGCACCCCGAGGGAGCGGCTCGTCCCGTACGTCACCGCCGGCTTCGAGGCCGGTGCCGACCGGTTCCGGCTGGCCGAGACCGTCGCGTACCTCTCGCCCTGGCAGATGGAGGAGGTGATCGGCGACCTCACCGAGATCGACGGGTCCGAGATCGAGATCCACTCCCACAACATGCTGGGCATGGCCGTCGCCAACTCCCTCGCCGCCGTCCGCGCGGGCGCCCAGTGGATCTCGGCGACCGTCGGCGGCATCGGCGAGCGCGGCGGCAACGCCCCGCTGGCCGAACTGCTCACCTCGCTGCGGGTCATCCACGGCGACACCCGCTTCGACCTCAGCCACCTCACCGAACTCTCCCGCATCGCCCTCAAGGGCGCCGGGCTCGGCGAGGCCTTCCAGTCCGGGCCCACCACCCCGCACGCCTTCGCGTACGAGCTCCCCGGACAGCTCACCCACCCCGAGGCGTACGAGACGCTCCCGGCCGAACTCGTGGGCAACTCGCGCGAGTTGCTGGTCCGCACCCGGCTCACCCCGGCGCTCGTGAAGTGGGCGCTGGACGGATCGGGTGTCTTCGTCGACGTGGACGCCTTCGCCCCCTGGCTCACCGAACGCCAGGAGCGCGGCGGCGCGCCCCTGCTGGACCGGGACGCGATCCGCAAGGCCGCGATCGACTTCCAGGCCGCCTGAGCCGCCACGCAGCACACTCAACATCCCTCCTCCAACTCATCCATACCGAAGGAGAGTCAACAAATGCCCACCGCCACCCTGACCGGCGTCTGCCCCGAGTGCGAGACCGATCTGACCGTGCCCCCGATCGGCGAGGGCGAGACCCTCTCGTGCCCCGAGTGCATGCTCACCCTGCGCGTCGAGGCCGTCCAGGACGGCACGCTGACGCTGGAGATGGTCGAGGTGCAGCTGCGCGACTGGGGCCAGTGAGATGACCCGTCGCATCGCGATCGTCGCCGACCGGATCAGCTGGGAGGAACGCAAGCTGATCCAGGCGGGCCCGGACTTCGGCCTGGCCGTCGAGTGGGTCAACGACGAGTCCCTCACCCTCGGGCACGAGGACGCCCCCTCCCTCAAGGGCTTCGACGCCCTGCTGGTCCGCAGCCGCAGCTACACCCGCGGCGGCCTCGTCGCCACGCTCGCCGAGGCCGCCGGGGCGCGGGTGCTCAACTCCGCGCGGGCGATCCACGTCTGCGAGAACAAGGCGGTCCTACGGGCCGAGCTGCGCAAGGCCGGGGTGCCCGTGCCCGAGTTCCGGCTCGCGCTCTCCCGCAAGGACTTCGAGCGGGCCGTCGCCGAGCTGTCGCCGCCGCTGGTCCTCAAGCCGGTCTTCGGCGGCATGGGCAAGCGGGTCACCCTCATCCGGCACGCCGACCTCGCCCAGTCGGTGTACGACTACGTCGAGGATCTCGGCCACGCCTTCGAACAGGCCTGTCTCGTCGAGCCGTTCATCGGCGGCGGCACCTCCGTGCGCTGCCTCGTCGTCGGCCACGAGGTGGTCGGCGCCGCCGAGTTCGAGAGCGCCGGCACGGACTGGCGCAACAACGCGGCGCTCGGCAACAGCAGCCGCGCCGTCGCCCACGACCCGGACGTCCTGAAGATCGTCGACGGGGTGGTGGGCGAACTCGGCCCCGGGATCTACGGGGTCGACCTGTTCCGCACCCCCGACGGCTACGTCGTCAACGAGGTCAACCACGCCCCCGGTTTCCGGGCCGTGGCCTCCGCGACCGGCGCGGACATCCCGGCGGCCGTCGGCGCCTACCTCCAGGAGCTGCTCGCATGACGCGCACCACCCGCCCGATCCGCGCGGGCGTCGTCGGCGCCTCGGGACTCGCCGGTGGCGAACTCATCCGCCTGATCACCCAGCACCCCGACCTGGAGCTCGCCTTCCTCGGCGGCTCCTCGAACATCGGCCGCCGCCCGTCCGAGCTCCACCCCGGTCTGCGGCTCGACTTCGGCGGGCTGACCGTCCGCCCGGTCACCGAGGACATCGTCGACGAGCTCGCCGACACCGTGGACGTGATCTTCCTCGCCACCCCCGCGCCGGTCTCCGCCGAGCTCTCCGCGCTGCTCGCCGACCGGATCCCGGCCGTCATCGACCTCAGTGGCGCGTTCCGCATCCGCACCACCGAGCTGCACGACCGGTGGTATCCCAAGGTCAGCCGGGATCCCGACCTCGCCGACCGCTTCGTCTACGGCGTGCCCGAGCTGGTCAGGGACCAGCTGCCCGACGCGCCGCTGATCTCGCTGCCCGGCTGCTACGCCACCGCCATCACCCTCGGCCTCGCGCCCCTCACCCTCGGCCTCGGGCTCGACCTGAGGACGGTCGTGGTCGACGGGAAGAGCGGCTCCAGCGGCGGCGGGCTCCAGCTGCGCACGGCGGACCTGCACCCCTTCCGTAACGGCGCCATCGCCCCGTACGCCCCGACCGGGCACCGGCACGCGGGCGAGGTACGGGACTTCCTGGACCGGAGCAAGCCCGGCTCGATCGGCTCGCTGAGCATGTCCGCGTACGGCGTCTCGCATGTCCGCGGTCTGCTGACCAGCAGTTACGTGTTCACGGACGCCGCCGTCGACCAGCGCGAGCTCCAGCGGGCGTATCTGCGCTTCTACAAGGGGCAGCGCTTCGTGCGGGTGCGGCGGCACGACGAGACGCTGATCCCGGTGCCCGACCCGCAGGCGGTGCTCGGCTCCAACTTCTGCGACGTGACCGTCCTGTACGACGAGGAGGACGGCCGGATCGTGGTGCTGTCCGCGCTGGACAACCTGGTCAAGGGCGCGGCGGGGCAGGCCGTGCAGGCGGCGAACCTGCGGTTCGGGCTGCCGGAGGAGACGGGGCTGACCATGCAGCCGGTGTTGCCGGCATGAGCGACTCCACGACACCCCCTGACCCGGCCGGCCCGACGTCCGGCGCCGCTCCCGTCCCCACCGTCGTCAAGCTGGGCGGCAGCTGCCTCGACGACCTGTCCGGCGCCTGGTGGGACGACCTCGCCGCGTACGGCGCCCGGCATCCCCTGGTCCTCGTGCACGGCTGGTCCAAGCCGCTCAAGCGGCTCAGCCCGCGCTACAGCGAGCCGTCCGCCGTGCTCCGCGACCGCTACGGCAACCAGAGCCGCTGGACCACGCCCGAGGTGATCGAGGACATCAAGACGGTCAGCGCCACGCTCGCCGAGGAGGTCTTCGCCCGGCTCTCCGCGCGCGGCATCACCGGCGAGCGGCTGCTCGGCGGCGACGGCCTGGTCAGCGCGGGCGAGGGCGAGCGCTGGTGGTGGCGGGAGAAGCAGCTCGTCGAGCTGGAGAACCTGGTCGGGCCGATCACCGGCGTGAACCCGGCGCTCCTCAAGGAGCTCCGGCCCGGCCACGCCCACCTGGTCACCCCCCTGGCCAGGAACGCCGCGGGCCAGGAGGTCAACACCGACGCCGACCGGGCCGCCGCCGCCCTCGCCGCCGCCACCGGCGCGACCGACCTGGTCCTGGTCACGGACGTCGCCCATCTGCTGATCGACGGAGAACCGGTGTCCCGGATCGACGCGCGGGCCGCCGCCGCCTTCCGCGACAAGGGCGCCACCGGCGGCATGCGGAAGAAGCTGCGGGCCGCCGGCGAGGCCCTGGACGGCGGCGTGGCACGGGTCGTCATCGGCGCGGCCGACGTCAGCGACCTGCTCGCCGGCCGGACCGGCACCGTCATCACGCGAAGCTGAGGAGCGAAGGCACCATGGCGCAACCCCGGGTACTCGTCGTCAACAACGGGACCCTGTCCCTGAAACAGCTCCGCGCCCGCTTCGAGGAGCTGGGCTCGGACACCGACGTCGTCGACGCGGCGTCCGTGCCCGACCGGCTCGACGGCCGCCACCAGGCCATCGTGCTCAGCGGGACGAAGGTACGGGCCTACGACACCGCCTACTACCGGCCGCTCATCGACCTCGTCATGGGCAGCGACGTCCCCGTCTACGGCATCTGCGGCGGCATGCAGATCATCGCCGTCGCCAACGGCGGGCGGCTGGCCGAGGGGCCGCAGCGGGTCGGCGGGCACGAGGCGAAGGTCGACAAGGGCGAGCCGCTGTTCGCCCACGTCGACGAGACCGTCACGGTCTTCCACCGGCACACCCTCTACCTCCAGGAGGCCCCGGCGGGCTTCCGCTCCATCGGGCGCTCCGAGCACGCGCCCGTGGAATTCCTCAGCTCGGACGACGGGCGGATCCTCGGCTCCCAGGCACACGTGGAGTTCCGCCCCGACGGCCTGGAGATCCTGCGCGGCTTCGCCGGGCTCTATCAGTGACCCCATTGACCCCAGTGACCCCAGTGACCCCAGTGACCCCCACCCACCCACGTACACGAGGAAGACTCACATGAGCGTTGTGGAGAACCCGCAGGAGCCCGCGTTCGCCGTCCATCTCAACGGCAGCCGCGGCGCGATCAAGGGCTGGGTCGTCGTCGACACGCTCGTCGACGGCCTCGCGATGGGCGGCACCCGGATGACGACCGGGGTCACCGAGGAGGAAGTGGCCGGTCTCGCCCGCGACATGACCGACAAGTTCACCCTCGCGGGCCTGCGCATCGGCGGCGCGAAGGCGGGCATCGTCGCCGACGCCGGCAACTCCGAGGGCGCGGACCGCGAGCGGACCTTCCGCACCTTCGGCCGCACCGTGAAGCCGCTGCTGCACGGCGGGATCCACCTCGGCATCGACATGGGCGTCACCCCCGCCGACCGGGCCGTCTTCTTCGACGAGGCCGGCTACGACCCGCGCTTCCGGCTCGGCGCGCCCGACATGCCGATCGACTGGCGTACGTACTACGAGCCGCTGATCGACTGCACCGGGCACGGCGTCGGCGTGGCCGCGCTCACCGCCCTGGAGACCCGGGGGCACACCGAGGCCGCCCGGGTCGTGGTGCAGGGCTTCGGCGCGGTAGGCCGGGCCGTGGCACGCTTCCTGGAGGAGCGCGGGCATGTCGTCGTGGGCGTCGCCGACGTCCAGGGCACGATCAGCGCCGACCGGCTGCCGGTCGACGAACTCATCGCGATCACCGATGAGTTCGGGCGGATCGACCGCTCGCGCCTGCCGCAGGGCGTCACGCTCTCCAGTGCCCCCGACGCCTGGCTCGACGTGCCGGCCGACCTGCTGATCCTCGCCGCGCAGAAGTACGCGCTCACCGCCGAGAACGCCCACCGGTTGAAGGCCGGCCTGGTGGTCGAGGGGGCGAACCTCGCCTCCACGGCGGCGGCCAAGGAGAAGGTGGCGGCCTCGGGCGGCACGCTGGTGCCGGGCGTGATCGCCAACATCGGCGGCGCGGCCTCGGCGGCCCTCGCCGTCACCCGGGTCGTCCCCTTCGACCTGGCGGCGGACGCCCGCAAGGCGTGGGTGTTCGACTGGGTCGGCGACCGGGTGCGGCAGAACACCCGGGACCTCCTGGAGATCGCGGACGGCCGCGCGGGCGACCCGCTGCCGGAGCTGCTGACCGTACGCAGGAAGGACCTGCACGGATGACGGCGAGCACCGCGGCCGGGTCCGCTTCCGGGTCCGCCGCCGAGTACCGGCGCCGGGGCTGGTGGCGGGACGAGACCTTCCTCGACGACCTGTACCGGCAGGCGCGCGAGCGTCCGCACAAGCCGGCCATCGCGGGGCGCCGGATCGCCGAGTCCCGCACCGACACGCTCGACTTCGCCGAACTGGCGGCGCTGACCGACCGGTTCGCGCTGGCCCTCGCCGATCTCGGCGTCCAGCGGGGCGACTTCGTCGCCGTGCAGCTCCCCAACCGCTGGGAGATGGTCCCGCTGATGTTCGCGTGCATGCGCGTCGGCGCCGTCATCTGCCCGATCTCACCGATCTGTCCGGAGGAGGAGCTGCGCCACCGCTTCGGCCTCACGGGGGCCCGGGTGTGCGTCACGCTCCCGGAGTGGTCAGGCACGCCGCTGGCCGAGATCGCGACCCGGCTGAAGGGTGAACTGCCCACTCTGGAGCACGTGGTGGTCGTGGACGGCCCGGTGCCCGACGACGCGCTCCCGTTCCACGAGCACTTCGTGGCGGGCGCCCGGGAGGAGACCGCCGAAGGCCGGGAGCTCCTGGCCGGGCGGCCCGCGCTCACGGCCGACGAGCCGTTCGTGGTGCTGTTCACCTCCGGCACCACGGGCGAGTCCAAGGGCGTGCTGCACAGCCAGAACACCGTCCACTCCGCCGTACGCGGCTATGTCGAGGCCTTCGGGCTCGACGAGGACTGGGTGGCCGCCGTGTCGACCCCGCTCGTCCACTACTCCGGCTTCGCGCAGGGCGTCCTCGCGGGCGTCATGGTCGGCGGTACGGTCGCCTTCCAGGACGTGCGGAAGAACGAGGCGCTGCTCGACCTGGTCGAGCGCTACCGCGCCACCCTCCTGTACGGGCCGCCGGCCACCCTCGCGGACGTGGTCGCCTCGCAGCGCGCGGAGAAGCGGGACACCAGCACGCTGCGGCACGTGGTGATCGGCTCGGCGCCGGTCCTTGCGGAGCTGGCCGACGAGGTCCACTCGGCCCTCGGGGCCCGTACGTACTCGCTGTGGGGCATGTCGGAGAACGGCCCGGTGACGATGACCCGGCCGGCCGACCCCGAGGACTGGGCCGCGTCCAGCAACGGGCGCGCCATCGACGCCATGGAGACCCGTGTGGACGCCGACGGGTCCCAGGGAGGCGTGGGGCCGCTGCGGGTGCGCGGGGCCTCGCTCGCGCTCGGCTACTACCGGCGCGAGGAGGCGTTCGCGGCGGAGTTCGGCGCGGACGGCTGGTTCGACACCGGGGACCTCGCGCGGGACGACGGCCGGGGCGGCATCCGCATCATCGGGCGGGCGCGCGACGCGATCGTCCGGGGCGGGGTGGTGGCGCCGATGACGGAGCTGGAGGCGGTGATCGGGTCGCATCCGAAGGCGGTGGAGGCCGCGCTGGTGGGCCTGCCGGGTGCCGGCGACGGGGGCGGCGACGGCGGAGACGGGGCGGTGATCTGCGCGGTGGTGGTGCCGGACACCACGGCTTCCGGTTCCGGTTCCGGTCCGAGCCTCGAAGAGGTCCGCGCCCACCTCCTCGCCGCGGGACAGGACCCCCGGTTCCTCCCGGACCGAGTGGAACTCCTGCCCGCGCTGCCGAAGACGCTGACCGGCAAGGTCCGGAAGGTGGAGCTCCGGCAGCGGTACGGCCCCCGCCCCGCGACCGCCTGAGTCCCACCCGTACACCTCTCCCCTCCCCCCTCCCCCTCCTCACCCCTGGAGTGCCCCATGCCCCCGCCCGCCCCCGTCTCGATGTCCGCGACCCTGGCCGCCGACGAGGCGCTCGCCCGCCGGCGGCTGGCCGGGGAGCGGGTCCTGTCGATGGCCAGCGGGGAGATCGGGCTGCCGGTGCTGCCCGCCCTGCGGGAGCGCCTCGCGGCCGCGGCCGGTGAGAACGCGTACGGCCCGGTCCCCGGCAGCCAGGCGCTGCGGGAGGCCGCCGCCGGGTACTGGGCGCGGCGCGGGATCGGGGTGGACCCGGGGCGGGTGGTGGCCGGCCCCGGCAGCAAGTCCCTGCTGTTCGCACTGCTGTTGGCGATCGGCGGCGACGTGGTGGTGCCGGTGCCGAGCTGGGTGAGCTACGCGGCCCAGGCGCGGCTCGCGGGGGCGAGCCCCGTCCCCGTACCGACTCCGCCGGGCGAGGGCGGGGTGCCGGATCCGGACCTGCTGCGCGAGGCCGTCCTGGCGGCGCGGGCCGCCGGGCGCGACCCCCGGGCCGTGGTGGTGACGGTCCCGGACAACCCGACCGGCACGATCGCCTCGCCCGGCACCGTACGGCGGCTGGCGGCGGTGGCGCGGGAGCTCGACCTGGTGGTGGTGTCGGACGAGATCTACGGCGACCTGGTGTACGACACGGGGGCGCCGGCCGAGTCGCCCGCCCTGTACGCGCCCGAGCGGACCGTCGTGACGACCGGCCTCACCAAGAACCTGGCCCTGGGCGGCTGGCGTACGGGGGTGGCCAGGCTCCCGGACGGCGAGCCCGGCCGGGAGCTGCACTCGCGTCTCGTGTCGGTCGCCAGTCAGATCTGGTCCAGTCCGCCGGCCCCGGTGCAGACGGTGGCGGCGTACGCGTTCGGGGAGCCGCCGGAGGTGACGGCGCACATCGCGGCCGCCCGTCGGCTGCACGAGAGGGTGGTACGCGCGGTCGCCGCCCACTTCACGGCGGCCGGCGCCCTGCTCGCCCCGGTCCGGGCCACCTGCTACCTCTACCCGGACTTCGTTCCGCTCCGGGAACGACTCGCCCGCGTCCACGGCGTCCACGACGGCGACGGCATCGCACGCTTCCTCAGCGAGCGCCACGGGGTGGGGGTGCTCCCGGCGAGCGCCTTCGGGGAACCGCCCGAGGCGCTGCGGATCCGGGTGGCGACCAGCCGGCTCTACGGCGACACCGACGAGCAGCGGCTGACGGCGCTGGGGGCGCCGGACCCCCTGGAGCTGCCGTGGATCCGGGACTCCGTCGCGTGGGTGGGCGAGGCCGTGGCGGCGTTGACGGCCCTGGACGCTCCGTAGCCCGCGGCGGCCCCCTTCCTCCCCCTTCTCTCACATCTCCCATCTCTCTTATGTCTCTCAGGCACGTTCAGGAGGTCCTTCCCATGTCCCTTCCGACCCCCACCCTCTTCGAGGTCCTGTACCGGGGCGCGCGGCACGTCGGCTTCGGGGTGCCTGGGGAGCCGGGCGCCCCGCACACGCTGTACCCGGTGGCCGACGGGCAGTTGGCGGCGGCGTTCGTCGCCACCGACGGCTCGGCGGACGCGATCCGGGCCGCCGTCACCGAGGGCGCGACGGGCGTCACCGTGGCCGCCGACGACCCGGAGCTGCGGCTGCTGCCGCCGCTGCTGCCGACGGCCACCGGAAACGCGCTGCTGAGCGGCTTCATGGGCACGCACCGGAAGAAGTGGGGCGGCGAAACCCAGCCGGAGGGCGGGGAGTTCACGCCGCCGAAGTGGTTCTTCAAGGGCTTCGGCGACTGGGTGCGGCTGCCCGGGGAGACGCTGAACGTGCCGGCGAACCCGGTGGCGCTCATCGAGGAGCCCGAGGTCGCCCTCGTGTACGTCAACGACGCCGACGGCACCCCGCACTACGCCGGCTACACCTTCGGCAACGACCTGTGCGACATCGGCCTGCACCGCAAGGACCCGGGCTACAACCCGTACTGCAAGCTGTGCGACACGGCCCTCGCACCCTGGCTGTTCCTCGGCGAGCCGCCCCGCTCGGCGAACGGGCGGGTGACCATCACGCGGGACGGGGCGACCGCGTGGGAGGGCAGCTTCGACTGCGGCGGCGACGCGCTGTACTTCCGGGTGAAGGACATGGTGGAGCACCTGTTCTCGTTCCCGGCGGTGCGGCGCCCCGGGCTCGTCAACTACGTGCTGCTGGGCGCGGACGAGGCCAGCTTCCACGACGGGTTCCGGATCGCGGACGGGGACCGGATCGCGATCGACGTGAAGAGCCACGGGATCGCGTTCGAGAACACGGTCAACTACGTGTCGCCCGCGCGCCTGTCCTGAACTCCGTGAACAGCTCATGAAAGAGGGCCGGTCGCTCTGGGCACCCGCACACGCGTACGGGCAAGCTCGTCACGGGTCACCCCAGCGGACCGGCCCCCATACTCTCTCCCCCCCGATCCGAGAAGGAGCAGGCACGTGAAACAGGTGCACCTCGCGGCACAGCTGCCGGGCATCCACAACGTGACCGTCTGGTCGGACCCGCGCTCCGAGAGCCAGATCTCCATCGACTCCTTCATCCGGCTGGCGCAGGCGGCGGAGCGCGGCAGGTTCGACTTCTTCTTCCTCGCCGAGGGGTTGCGGCTGCGCGAGCACAAGGGAGAGATCTACGACCTGGACGTGGTGGGCCGCCCGGAGAACCTGACCGTGCTCGCCGCCCTGGCGGCCGTCACCGACCGGCTCGGCCTGGCCGCCACCGTGAACGCCACGTTCAACGAGCCGTACGAGGTGGCGCGCAGGCTCGCGACCCTGGACCTGCTGAGCGGCGGGCGGGCGGCCTGGAACGTGGTCACGAGTTACGACGCCTTCACCGGGGAGAACTTCCGGCGGGGCGGCTTCCTCGACGAGGCCGACCGCTACACCCGGGCAGCCGAATTCCTGAGCACGGCACGGGAGTTGTGGGACAGCTGGTCCGAGGGCGATGTGATCGCCGATGCCACTTCCGGCCGTTTCGTACGGGAAGGGGCAGGCCGATTCGCCCACCGGGGGCGGCACTTCGACATCGAGGGCCGGTTCACGACCCCGCGCGGGCCGCAGGGGCACCCGGTGGTGATCCAGGCCGGGGAGTCGGACGCGGGCCGGGAGTTCGCGGCGTCGGACGCGGACGTGATCTTCAGCAAGTACAGCCGGCTCGACGAGGCGCGCGCGTTCTACGCGGATGTGAAGTCACGGCTCGCGAAGTACGGCCGTACACATGCCCAGTTGAAGATCATGCCCACGGCAACGGCGATCGTCGCCGACACGGACGCGGAGGCCGCCGCGTACGCCGACGAGATCACTCGCGCCCAGGTGAGCCCGCAGACGGCCATCGCGCATCTGGAGGGGGTGTGGGGCCGCGACCTGTCCGGCTACGACCCGGACGGCCCGCTGCCCGATGTGGACCCGGAGCCCGAATCCCTTGTCCTGAAGGGGCATTCGGTCTTCCGCAAGGGCCGCGAGGAGACGGCCAGGCGGTGGCGGAAGCTGGCCGGGGAGCGTGGGCTGAGCATCCGTGAGCTGATGATCGAGGTGCACGGCGGCCAGACCTTCGTGGGCAGTCCGCGCACCGTCGCGGACGCCATCGACCACTTCGTGCAGAGCGACGGGGCCGACGGCTTCGTCCTCGTACCGCATCTGACGCCCGGCGGCCTGGACGACGTGGTGGACCGGGTGGTCCCGCTGCTCCAGGAGAAGGGCGTCTTCCGCGAGGAGTACACGGGCACGACTCTCCGAGAGCACCTGGCCCTGGGCGCCCCCGCGTCGCCCGCTGCATCCCCCAAGGAGGCATCGTGACCGCCCTGCACCTGGCCGTCGCCCTGGACGGCGCGGGCTGGCACCCGGCGGCCTGGCGGGCCCCGGACGCACGCCCGGCCGACCTGTTCTCGCCGGGCTACTGGGCGGACCTGGTGACGGAGGCCGAGCGCGGGCTGCTCGACTTCGTCACGCTGGAGGACGCCCTGGGCCAGCAGTCGGCGGCCTTCCACCGCCCCGACGACCGTACGGACCAGGTCAGAGGCGGCCTGGACGCGGTCCTGGTAGCGGCGCTGCTGGCCCCGCTGACCTCCCGCATCGGTCTCGTACCGACGACGAACGTCACGCACACCGAGCCGTTCCACGTGGCGATCGGCATCGCGACCCTGGACCACGCGGCCCGGGGCCGGGCCGGCTGGCGCCCGCAGATCGCGTCCCGGGCGGCCGACGCCCGGCACTTCGGGCGGCGCACGACCCCGCAGCTGACGGACGAGGACGTGCTGAGCGAGGAGCGGATCGCCGCCCGGCTGCGCCCGCTGTTCGCGGAGGCCGCCGACGTGGTGGAGGTGGCGCGGCGGCTGTGGGACAGCTGGGAGGACGACGCGGAGATACGGGACACGGCGACGGGCCGTTTCGTGGACCGCGCCAAGCTGCACGCCGTCGACTTCGAGGGGCCGCTCTTCAAGGTCCGGGGCCCGTCGATCACCCCGCGCCCGCCGCAGGGCCAGCCTCTGGTGGCGAGCCTGGCGCACGCGTCGACGCCGTACGAGTTCGCGGCGCGGGCCTCGGACCTGGTGTTCGTGACGCCCGACGATCCGGCGGACGCCCGCCGGATCCTGGCCGAGCTCGACACGGCGGTCCGCACGACCGGCCGCGACCTGGCGACCCAGCCGCTGAAACGATTCGCCGACCTGGTGGTCCTACTGGACGAGACGGAGGCCGCCGCGAAGGCCCGCAAGGACGAGCTGGACACGCTGGCCGGCGCCCCACTGGCCTCCGACGCGCACATCTTCACGGGCACCCCGGAGGGCCTGGCCGACCTCCTCCTCGACTGGCACCCCCTGGGCTTCGACGGCTTCCGCCTCCGCCCCGCGACCCTCCCCCACGACCTGCACCAGATCACCCGCGCCCTGGTCCCCGAACTCCACCGCCGCAAGGCCTTCCGCACCGAGTACACGACGACCACCCTGCGCGGGCACTTGGGCCTGGAACGCCCGAAGGGCCGATACGGGAAGACCTGAGGAACAAAAGACCACCTGGCACCGCTTAAAAAACCGCCCGGCACCGCTTAGACGCACCCACAGAAACCCACACACCCGGCCGCCGCACCCACCCCGCCGACGGCCGGGTACGCTGCGTCCCGACCACGCGTCACGTTCTGCCCCGTTCCGCCCCTCCCCACCCCCGGCTCAGTCCGGCCCACGAAAGCCCGCCATGGCCGCTCCCCGCATCCCATACGGCACCCTGCCGTGGGCGAGTGCGCTGTGCGTCCTGCTGCCGATGGCCGGCCATGCCCTACCGCTGGGCCACACGGGGCACCCACTGATCCTGACCCTGGTGACGGCGCTGGCCCTGTCCCTGGGCCTGTCGGTCACCAGACGACGTCTGACCGACATCCAACTCCTGGCCGCTTTCGTAGGCGCACAGGTGGCGTACCACGCCGGCTACGTCCTCCCGGAAGCATGCGCGACACTGGCCCTGCCCGAGCACGCGTCGAGCGCCCCCGGCCCCTCGGTCCTCCTGGCCGGCCACGCGGTGACCCTCCTGCTGGCCGCACGCCTCCTGGGCACGACCGAGTCCCTGCTGGCACACGCACGACCGATCGCGGAATCCGCCGAGCGAATCGCCCGCGCACTCCTGCCCCTGCTGGCAGACCCCCAGATCAGGCAAACCCCCATACCCCACAAGCCCGTCGAAGTGACCCCCCTACGACCGGCACAGCTCACCCACACGCCCCCCGGACGCGCACCCCCCACGGCGGCCTCCCCCTCCCCGCCCCCATTCCAACAGCCGGCCACACCCGGCTTCCGCCTAACGGCCTAACCCAACACCACAGGCCACAGGCGCCCCATAACCCCCGCCGCTCCCCCACCCCACCCGGTACGGGAACCCGGCAGAGAGGTCACCGCACCATGCGCACCAGGCACACAAACACCGCCCGCAGGACAATCCGCTCCCTGACCCTCCCGGCAACCATCGCGACCCTCCTAACGGTCGCGACTCCCCCGGCAGCCGCTCACACCACCCTGGACGCCTCAACCCCAGCGAACGGCGCAGTCCTCACCGCACTCCCCCACACGATCACGCTCACCTTCAACGAGCCCCTCCCGCGAACCCCAACCCAGCTCACCGTCACAGCCCCGGACGGCACGGCCCTCGCCGACGGAGCCCCGAAGGTCACGGCCCGCGAGCTCACACAGAAGCTGAAGCCCTCAACCACGGCCGGCCGCTACACGGTGAGCTACCAAATCATCTCCACCGACGGCCACACCACAACAGGAACGTCGACCTTCACGGTACGAGGAGCCCAGCCCCCAACCCCGAAAACCACCAAGCCGACCACCCCGTCCCGCGCGGCCGTAGCCTCCGGAGAACGCGCGGCCACCAGCCTCAAGGCCATAGGAATCGGCTTCGCCCTAGGCCTGGTGGCCCTCATCACCGCAATGACCATGACCGTCCGCCGCCAGAAGCAGGGCAAGAACAACACGAGCCAGTGACTCACTCGCCCTGCATGGCACCGGCGGCAAGGGTCACGCGTCCTTCTTGACCGGCTCCAAAATCGCCACGCACTCCACGTGATGCGTCATCGGAAACAGATCGAACGCCCGCAGTGTCCGCACCCGGTACCCCCGCTCCTGGAAGTAGCCCAGGTCGCGGGCCAGGGCTGCCGGGTCGCAGGCGACGTAGGCGATGCGGCGGGCGCCCAGGTTGGTGAGGTGGTGGACGGTCTGCTTGCCGGCGCCGGCGCGGGGCGGGTCGAGGACGATGAGGTCGACGTCCGTGATGCCCGTGCGCGGGAGGACCTGCTCGACCTTGCCCTGCTCGATGCGGACGCGCGGGAAGCCGGCCAGGTTGTGGCGGGCGTCCTCGACCGCGCGCTTGCCCGACTCGATGCCGAGGACGGCGCCCTTGTCGCCGACGCGGTCGGCGAGGGCGCCCGCGAAGAGGCCGACGCCGCAGTAGAGGTCGAGGGCGGTGTCGCCCTTGCGGGGCGTCAGGCCCTGCATGACGGCGAGCATGAGGGTCTGGGCGGCCTTCGGGTGGACCTGCCAGAAGCCGCCGTTGCCGACGCGGTAGGTGCGGTCGTCGGCGCGCTCGCGGACGAAGGCGCGGCCGTGGACGCGGTGCACCCCGCCGTCCTTCTCGTCGACCCGGAGGACCGAGACCGGCTTGTCGAGCTCCACGAGCGGGAGGCGGGCGCCGGGGCGGGGGGTGAGGATGACCTGGCGGTCGTGCGAGCCCGAGGCGGCGATGGCCTCGACCGAGGCCATGCCCTCCCAGAGGCGCTGCTCGACGCCGAGCTCGGAGACGCCCTCGGCGGCGATCATGCAGTGGTCGACGACCTCGACGTCGTGCGAGCGGTGCTTGCGCAGGCCCGGGCGGCCGAACTCGTCGACCGCGTACTGGACGCGGGTGCGCCACTTCGGGACCTCGCCGGCGGGCAGCTTGTCGCCCTCGGCGGGAACGACCGTGCCGTCCCAGCCGGCCTCCTCGGGCGTGAGGCCCGCGAGCCGCTGGAGCTGCTCGGCGATGACCTCGCCCTTGAGGCGGCGCTGGGCGCCCGGCTTGGCGTGCTGCCAGTCGCAGCCGCCGCACTTGCCGGGGCCGGCGAAGGGGCAGGGCGCCTCGACGCGGTCCTTGGACGGGTCCAGGATCTCGACCGCGTCGGCGCGCAGGAAGCGGGAGGTCTCCTCGCCCTCGGTGACCCGGGCGCGGACCCGCTCGCCCGGCAGGGCGTGGCGGACGAAGAGGACGCGGCCGCCCTCCGTACGGGCGATGCAGTGGCCTCCATGGGCGACCCGGCCGACCTCGACCTCGTACTCTTCCCCGACCAGCGAAGCAACGGGCACGTTCTGCATGACGGGGGGACTCCAAGAGGAAGAGATGGTGGGCTGCCGTTCGGGACATCCTCGGGCAGCCCACCAGTCTAGTTGCTCTTTTCGGCCGGAGCCTTCGCGGCGCCCTTCTCGACCGGTCCGCGTCGGACCGATCCGGGGGCGTTCCACTCCTGGCGCTTCCTCGCCCGCTTCTTCGCGGCCTCGGAGGACTGGAGCTGGTACGGGACCGAGGTCACCATCACACCCGGCGTGAAGAGCAGCCGGCCCTTGAGCCGCAGGGCGCTCTGGTTGTGCAGGATGTGCTCGTACCAGTGGCCGACCACGTACTCGGGGATGTAGACCGAGACGGCGTCGCGCGGGCTCTCCTTGCGGAGGTTCTTCACGTACTCGATGACCGGCCGGGTGATCTCGCGGTAGGGCGAGTCGAGGATCTTCAGCGGCACGTTGATGCCGCGCCGCTCCCACTCCTCCTTGAGCGCCTTCGTCTCGGCCGCGTCGACGTTGACGGTGAGCGCCTCCAGCTCGTTGGCGTGCAGCAGCTTGGCGTAGGCGAGGGCGCGCAGCGTGGGCTTGTGCAGCTTGGAGACGAGGACGACGGAGCGGACCCGGGAGGGGCGCACGTACTCGTCGGGGCGCTCCTCGGCGGCGGCGATCTCGGCGGCGACGGAGTCGTAGTGCCTGCGGATCGCGGTCATCGTCACATAGAAGATCACCATGCCGAGCAGCGCGACCCAGGCGCCGTGGGTGAACTTGGTGGCGAGGACGACGACCAGGACCAGGCCCGTGAAGAAGGCGCCGAAGGCGTTGATCGCGCGGGAGCGGATCATGCGGCGGCGCTTGGCGGGGTCCTTCTCGGTCCGCAGGTGCCGGTTCCAGTGCCGGACCATGCCGATCTGGCTGAGGGTGAAGGAGACGAAGACGCCGACGATGTAGAGCTGGATCAGCCGGGTCGAGTCGGCCCCGTAGATGACGACCAGCAGGGCGGCCGCGCCGGCCAGCAGCACGATGCCGTTGGAGAAGGCGAGGCGGTCGCCGCGGGTGTGCAGCTGGCGGGGCAGGTAGCGGTCCTGGGCGAGGATCGAGCCGAGGAGCGGGAAGCCGTTGTACGCCGTGTTGGCGGCCAGGAAGAGGACGAGCGCGGTCGCGGCGGCGAGCAGGATGAAGAAGAACGTTCCGTCACCGAAGACGGCGGCGGCGACCTGCGAGATCACCGGGTCCTGGACGTAGCCCTCGCCGACCGGCTGCCCGTTCTTGAGCAGGTCGTGGGCGGGGTTCTCGGCCATCCGGACGTTGGTGGCCATGGCCAGGAAGATGATGCCGCAGAACATGGTGACGGCCAGGCCGCCCATGAGCGCGAGGGTGCTGGCCGCGTTCTTCGACTTGGGCTTGCGGAAGGCGGGCACACCGTTGGAGATGGCCTCGACGCCGGTGAGCGCCGCACAGCCGGAGGAGAAGGCCCGCAGCAGCAGGAAGACCAGGGCGAATCCGGCCAGTCCCTGGTGCTCGGCCTTGATCTCGAAGTCGGCGGTGGGGGCGGTCATGGTGTCGTCGAGGACGAGACCGCGCCAGGCGCCCCAGATGATCATGGCGAAGACGCCGAAGACGAAGACGTACGTCGGGATGGCGAAGAGGCCGCCGGACTCCTTCACGCCGCGCAGGTTCATCAGGGTGAGCAGGACGATCACCGCGATGGCGGCGAGGACCTTGTGCTCGACCACGAACGGCACGGCGGAGCCGAGGTTCTCGATGCCGGAGGAGATGGAGACGGCCACGGTCAGGACGTAGTCGACGAGCAGGGCGCTCGCGACGGTGAGTCCGGCCTTCGGCCCGAGGTTGGTGGTCGCGACCTCGTAGTCGCCGCCGCCGCTCGGGTACGCGTGCACGTTCTGCCGGTAGGAGGCGACGACCGTGAACATCAGCACCACGACGGCCAGCGCGATCCACGGGCTGAAGTGGTAGGCCGACAGGCCCGCTACGGAGAGGACGAGGAGGACCTCGCCCGGGGCGTACGCCACCGAGGAGAGCGGGTCGGAGGCGAAGACGGGGAGGGCGATCCGCTTCGGGAGCAGGGTCTCGCCCAGCTTGTCGCTGCGCAGGGCCCGCCCGATCAGGATCCGTTTGGGCACGTCGGTCAGTTTGGACACGCAGAGGATCGTAAGCGTTCGAAATGAGCCCCGCCGACCAGCACCCCCGATCCGCACCGAATCTCCCTGGATACCACCTCTACGGAGACCTGCGCGAGCTCCCACTTCCGTGCTGACGCGGCCATGACGGGGTCTTGACGCGTTCCTAACGAGGGCTGCGTGAGGTCCCGGCCATCGTTGCCGCATAAGCTCGGACCGGACAGTACGCGTGTGCGTGTCCGCCACGGCCCGGCCAGTCGGGCCGGGTACGGGCCGCCCCACCGGGCGCCGTACGGGGTCGACATACGTGGCCGCTAGGGCCAGGAAAGTTGTGAGAAGCGTGTTTTCGCAGGTCAGCAGGGCGATCAGGAGTGCGGGGTAAGGGGACGTGCACATCGTCATCATGGGCTGCGGGCGCGTGGGAGCCGCTCTCGCGCAGACCCTGGAGCAGCAGGGCCACACGGTCGCGGTCGTGGACCAGGACCCGACGGCTTTCCGCCGTCTGGGCTCGGGGTTCGGCGGCCGCCGCGTCACGGGCGTGGGCTTCGACCAGGACACGCTCCGCGAGGCGGGGATCGAGGAGGCCGGCGCCTTCGCCGCCGTGAGCAGCGGCGACAACTCGAACATCATCGCCGCGCGGGTAGCGCGCGAGATGTTCGGCATCGAGAACGTCGCCGCCCGGATCTACGACCCGCGGCGTGCCGAGGTCTACCAGCGGCTGGGCATCCCGACCGTCGCCACGGTCCGCTGGACCGCCGACCAGATGCTGCGGCGGCTGCTGCCGTCCGGCGCCGAGCCGCTGTGGCGTGACCCGAGCGGCGGAGTGCAGCTCGCCGAGGTGCACACCTCCCCCGCGTGGATCGGCCACAAGGTCAGCCGGCTCCAGGAGGAGACCGGGGTGCGCGTGGCGTTTCTCACCCGGCTGGGCGAAGCGATTCTGCCGACCTCGCAGACGGTGCTTCAGGAGGGCGACCTCGTGCACGTGATGATGCGGACGGACGAGATCGACAAGGTCGAGGCGGCCTTCGCCGAGGGTCCCGAGGAGGGCGGTCACTGATGCGTGTCGCTATTGCCGGCGCGGGCGCCGTGGGCCGTTCCATCGCGGGCGAGCTGCTGGAGAACGGGCACGAGATCCTGCTCATCGACAAGGCGCCGACCGCCATCTCGGTGGAGCGGGTGCCGCAGGCCGAGTGGCTGCTGGCCGACGCCTGCGAGATCACCTCGCTCGACGAGGCGGCGCTCCAGCGCTGCAACGTCGTCATCGCGGCGACCGGCGACGACAAGGTGAACCTGGTCGTCTCGCTGCTCGCCAAGACCGAGTACGGCGTGCCGCGCGTGGTCGCCCGGGTCAACAACCCGAAGAACGAGTGGCTGTTCAACGAGGCGTGGGGCGTGGACGTCGCCGTCTCGACGCCGCGTCTGATGTCCGCCCTGGTCGAGGAGGCGGTGAGCGTCGGCGACCTGGTCCGGCTGCTGCGCTTCAGCCACGGCGACGCCAACCTGGTCGAGCTGACGCTGCCGCCGGAGTCGGCCGTCACGGGCACCGCGGTGGGCGACGTGGCCTGGCCGCCGGACACCTCGCTGGTCACCATCATCCGTGGCTCGCGGGTCCTCACGCCGAGCCCGGAGGAGACCCTGGAGGCGGGCGACGAGCTGCTGTTCGTGGCCACCCAGGCTCGCGAGGAGCAGCTGGAGGACCTGCTGTCGGTCCGCCGGGACCCGTCGGAGTCCTGACGGACGGTGGTACGTGGAAGGGGCCCGGGACCTGTGACAGGTCCCGGGCCCCTTCCGCGTACCCACGTACGGCCCTACACCTCAGGGTGCCCCTGAGCCGCGGCCTTACGGGCCTTCTCGGCCTGCTCCTCGGCCTCCATCTCCGCGAAGACGTCGATCGGCGGCGGCGCCTTCGCGAGGAAGACCCACGTCAGGTAGACCGCGAGCAGGAACGGCGGGATCTTCAGGGCGACCAGGACCCAGCCGAGCTGCGTGGTGTCGGCCCACCAGTACAGCGGGAAGAGGATCGCGCACTTGGCGAGCAGGATCAGTCCCCAGGCCCAGCTGGCCTTGGCGTACGCCTTCTTCCGGCCCGGGTTACGGGTGCGCCAGGAGAGGTTCTCCTTGAAGACCGGGCCCAGGATGAGGCCGATCAGCGGCACGCCGGCGAGGGTCGTGACGATGTACGCGAGGGCGAGGCCGAGCGTGTAGAGCATGCCCGGCAGGTAGAAGTCCTTCGCGTTGCCCGTCATCATCGCGAAGACCACACCGAACGCGACGCCGAAGACACCGCTGAAGGCGTGCTTGACGGTGTCGCGGCGGATCAGCCGGACGACGACGAGGACGAGAGAGACCGCGACGGCCGCGATCGCCGAGGAACGCAGGTCCTTGTTGATCGTGTAGATCGTCACGAAGAGCAGGCCCGGCAGGACCGTCTCCACCATGCCGCGCACGCCGCCGAACGCCTCGAAGAGCGCGGCCTCGGTCACCGCCTTGTCGGCCTGGGCGTCCTGGTCGGGCGTGGGCTTCTCGGTGGTCGGCTTGTCGACTGACGTCACCGGCTACTCCTGTCCGAGCGGTCGGAGCTCGTATTTGGGGTTGAAGAGGACCCGCCGGCCATGGCTCATGGAGATCCGGCCGGAGGCGATCAACTTACGGCCCGGCTCGATGCCCACGATGGAACGGCGGCCCAGCCACACGACGTCCAGCGGCGCCGTGCCGTCGAACAGCTCGGCCTCCAGCGCGGGCACACCGGCCCTGGGACGCAGGGTGACCGTCCGCAACGTACCAGTCACCTTGACTATCTGGCGGTCGGAGCAGTCGCAGATGCGCGTGCACCCCGACGCCGCGGAGTCCTCCTGGAGCTCGACCGACTCCAGCTCCTCCTGGGAGGTGGACAGGCGGTCGAGCATCCGGCGGAACCGTCCGGCCGGCTTCTCTGTACGCGGTGCAGCACTCATACAGAAAGCGTACCGGCCCCCGCCGACACCGAACTCAGTGTTCGAAGCGGTAACCCATGCCCGGTTCGGTGACGAAGTGCCGCGGGTGCGAAGGGTCCTGCTCCAGCTTGCGCCGCAGCTGTGCCATGTAGACCCGCAGGTAGTTCGTCTCGGTGCCGTACGAGGGGCCCCAGACCTCCTGGAGCAGCTGCTTCTGGCTGACCAGGCGGCCGCTGTTGCGGACCAGGACCTCCAGGAGGTGCCACTCGGTCGGGGTGAGCCGCACGTCCTTGCCGTCGCGGTGGACCTTCTTGGCGGCCAGGTCGACCGTGAAGTCCTCGGTCTCGACGACCACGACGCCGTCCTCGGCGCCGCCGACCGGCTCGGCCCTGCGGACCGCGGCACGCAGCCGGGCCAGCAGCTCGTCCATGCCGAAGGGCTTGGTGACGTAGTCGTCGGCGCCCGCGTCGAGCGCCTCGACCTTCTCGTCGGAGGTCTGGCGGGCGGAGAGCACCAGGATCGGCACCCGGGTCCAGCCGCGCAGGCCCTTGATGACCTCGACACCGTCCATGTCGGGCAGCCCGAGGTCGAGGACGACGACGTCGGGGTGGCGCTCGGCGGCGAGCCGGAGCGCGGTGGCGCCGTCGGGGGCCGCGTCGACCTCGTACTTGCGCGCCTTGAGGTTGATCACCAGGGCGCGGACGATCTGAGGCTCGTCGTCGACCACGAGGACCCGGGTCATGAAGGGGTGCCTTCCTTGTCGTTGGTACGGAGGGGTAGAGGGGGGTGCTGGGGTATGGAGGGGGTACGGGGCCGGGGCCCGGGTCAGGTCATGATGTGCGCCGGCATCGCGGGGGCGGCGGTGTCCGGCGGCGGAGGCCCGATGGTCCTCAGGGTGAGGACCATGGTCAGCCCGCCACCGGGGGTGTCCTCGGCGGTGATGGTGCCGCCCATGGCCTCGACGAAGCCGCGGGCGACCGCGAGGCCGAGGCCGACGCCCGCGCCGCGCGGGGCGTCGCCGAAGCGCTGGAAGGGCTCGAATATCCCGTCCTTGGCCTCGTCCGGGACGCCGGGGCCCCGGTCCGTCACGCGCAGTTCCAGGCGCTCGCCGAGGACGCTGGCGCCGACGGCGACCGGTATGTCGTCGGGGCTGTACTTGACCGCGTTCTCGACGATGTTGGCGACCGCCCGCTCCAGGAGGCCCCGGTCGACGGCGACCATCGGCAGCGTCTCGGGGATGTCGAGCTCGACGCTGCCGTCGGGGACGCCGCCGAGGGCCATGGGCACGACCTCGTCCAGGTCGGTGGGGCGGATGAGCGGGGTGACCGTGCCGGTCTGGAGCCGGGACATGTCGAGGAGGTTGCCGACCAGGTGGTCCAGGCGGTCCGCGCCGTCCTCGATGCCTTCCAGGAGCAGGGCCTGGTCCTCCTCGGACCACTCCACGTCGTCGGAGCGCAGGGAGGACACCGAGGCCTTGATGCCGGCCAGCGGGGTGCGCAGGTCGTGGCTGACGGCGGCGAGGAGCGAGGTGCGGATCTTGTTGCCCTCGGCCAGCTTGCGGGCCTCCTCCGCCTCCCCGACGAGCCGCTGCCGGTCGAGGACGACGGCGGCCTGGGCGGCGAAGGCGCCGAGCACCCGCCGGTCCTCGGCGGGCAGCACCCGGCCGGTCAGCGCGAGCGCCAGGTGGTCGCCGACGGGCATGTCGACGTCCGCGTCCTCGGGCCGGGCCACGGGGTGGGAGCCGACCTTCGCCGCGCAGGTCCACGGTTCGAGGTCGCCGGTGCGCTCCAGGAGGGCGACGGACTCCATGGAGAAGGTCTCGCGGACCCGTTCGAGCAGCGCCTCCAGGCTGGTCTCGCCCCTCAGGACGCTGCCCGCGAGGTACGAGAGGACCTCGGACTCCGCGCGCAGCCGGGCCGCCTGGTGGGTGCGGCGGGCGGCCAGGTCCACCACGGAGGCCACGGAGACGCCGACGCCGAAGAAGACGGCGATGGCCACGATGTTCTTGGGGTCGGCGATGGTCAGCCGGTGCAGCGGCGGGGTGAAGAACCAGTTGAGGAGCAGGGACCCGAAGGCCGCCGAGGCGAGCGCGGGCAGCAGCCCGCCGAGCAGGGCCGCGGCGACGGTCAGCGCCAGGAAGAGCAGCATGTCGTTGGCGAGCCCGAGGTCCGCGTCGACATGGGTGAGCAGCAGCGCGAGGAGCGCGGGTCCGCCGACTCCGACGATCCAGCCCCAGACGATCCGGGCGCGGCCGAGCCGGGCGCCTCGGGCGACGGGCAGGCCGCGTCCCTTGGCCGCGCCCTCGTGGGTGACGATGTGGACGTCCAGGTCGGGACCGGAGTCCCGGGCGACGGTCTGGCCGACGCCGGGGCCGAGGATGTACTGCCAGGAGCGCCGGCGGCTGGAGCCGAGGACGATCTGGGTCGCGTTGACGCCCCGCGCGAACGACAGCAGCGACGAGGGGACGTCGTCGCCTATGACGTGGTGGAAGGTGCCGCCCAGGTCCTCGACGAGGGTGCGCTGGACCGCCAGCTCCTTGGGCGAGGCCGAGGTCAGGCCGTCGCTGCGGGAGATGTAGACGGCGAGGACCTCACCGCCCGCGCCCTTCTCCGCCAGCCGGGCGGCCCGCCGGATCAGGGTGCGCCCCTCGGGGCCGCCGGTGAGGCCGACGACGATCCGCTCGCGGGCCTGCCAGGTGGACTGGATGTTGTGCTCGCCGCGGTACTGGCGCAGGTACTCGTCGACGCGGTCGGCGGTCCACAGCAGCGCCAGCTCACGCAGCGCCGTCAGGTTGCCCGGCCGGAAGTAGTTCGACAGGGCCGCGTCGACCTTGTCCGGCTTGTAGATGTTGCCGTGCGCCATCCGCCGCCGCAGCGCCTGCGGCGACATGTCCACCAGCTCTATCTGGTCCGCCCGCCGCACCACCTCGTCCGGCACCGTCTCGCGCTGCCGCACCCCCGTGATCGACTCGACCACGTCACCCAGCGACTCCAGATGCTGGATGTTCACCGTCGAGACGACGTCGATCCCGGCCGCGAGCAGCTCCTCCACGTCCTGCCACCGCTTCGGGTTGCGGGACCCGGGCACGTTGGTGTGGGCGAGCTCGTCGACGAGCGCGACGGCGGGGCGGCGCGCGAGGACCGCGTCTATGTCCATCTCGGGGAAGGTGGTGCCCCGGTACTCGATCTCCCGGCGCGGCACCTGCTCCAGACCGTGCAGCATCACCTCGGTACGCGGCCGGCCGTGGTGCTCCACGAACGCGGCCACGCAGTCCGTACCGCGCTCCACGCGCCGGTGCCCCTCGGAGAGCATCGCGTACGTCTTGCCGACGCCCGGTGCCGCCCCCAGGTAGATACGTAGCTTGCCGCGTCCCATGGCTCGACCTTACGTCCCACCAAACAGACATTCCGCACGGCCGTGGGAGGTCAGGACCGTATTGACGTGATCCTGATGTCCTCCGCGCGGCCGTCGGTGCACCGGTTCGCCGGGCCCGTCGCCCCTGCTCAGTGCTCGATGATCTCGCCGTCGCGGAGCTCAAGCACCCGGTCGGCCAGGCCGAGCAGCTGGGAGTCGTGGGTGGCGACCAGCGCCGTGCAGCCCTCGCTGCGCACGACGGCCCGCAGCAGCTCCATGACCGCGAGACCCGTCTCCGCGTCGAGCTGTCCGGTCGGCTCGTCGGCTATCAGCAGGGCCGGCCGGTTGGCCAGGGCGCGGGCGATGGCGACGCGCTGCTGCTGGCCGCCGGAGAGCTCGCCGGGCCGCTGGGCCGCGTGGTCGGCGAGGCCCACCAGGGCGAGCAGCAGGGCGACCCGGTCCTCGCGCTCCTTCGGGTCGGCCTTGCGCAGCCGCATCGGCACGCCCACGTTCTCGGCGGCGGTCAGGATCGGGATGAGCCCGAAGGACTGGAAGATGAATCCGATCCGGTCGCGGCGCAGCTCCAGGAGCCCCTCCTCGCCGAGCCCGGCGAGATCGGTGCCGTCGATGACGATGCGCCCCTCGTCCGCGGCGTCGAGGCCGCCGACGAGGTTGAGCAGGGTGGTCTTGCCGGAGCCGGAGCGGCCCTTGAGGGCGACCAGCTCGCCGCGCGGGATGTCGAAGGAGACCCCGCGCAGGGCGTGCACGGCCGCCTCGCCCGTCCCGTACGACCGCTTCAGGTTCTCGATCCGGACCATCGGCGCCCCGGCCGGGTCCTCGATCACGGCCGTGCCGGTCCGCGCGTTGCTCTCACTCACCGTGGTGCCCCCCTCGATCGAACGTGTGCGCCGTCAGTATGGTCCGAGCACGGGGGCCGGGGCCAGGCCTGTGGACAACCACCTGTGGACAACCCGATGGGCCGTGCCTTCCCTCCCCCGGCACGAGCGGGGGAAGGGAAGGCACGGCCCACCTTTGTGCTTTCCCAGCGGGTCAGCTGGTCAGCGGATCTCGGAGATCTCCGGACCACGCTGCAGCTGGCCCATGCCGCCGGAGAACCGGGAGCCGGCCTGGTCGTCCTGCTGCACGCCGTCCGGCACCATCTGCGCGTCGTTCGGCAGCTTGAGGACGATCGGGTCGCGCGGGGCCATCGGGCCCTCGCCGCGGACGACCACGGTGTCCCGGACGATCTGCTCCAGCAGACCGGCGGCCTCGGGCTGCACCGCGCCCTGGCCGGAGATCACGCCGCGCAGGAACCAGCGCGGTCCGTCGACACCCACGAAGCGCACGAGCTGCACACCGCGGTTGCCGTCCGGAAGCTGCACGGGGACCTGGGCACGCAGCTCCCAGCCCAGCGGGCCCTCGACCTCTTCGATGGCACCGCCCTGCTGGGTGATGCCGCCCGCGATCTCGTCGCGGACCTCGCCCCAGATGCCCTCCTTCTTGGGAGCGGCGAACGCCTGGAGCTGCACGGCGCTGTCGCGCAGGACCACGGTGGCCGCGACGATCGCGTCGCCCGCCACCTCCACGCGCAGCTCCATGCCCTCGACTCCGGGCACGAAGATGCCGCCCAGGTCGACCCGGCCCTCTTCGGGGTCGGTGACCTCGGAGATGTCCCAGGGACCGTCGGGCCGGGGCGCCGGCGGAAGGTTCACCCGGCGCGGCGCGGCCGCGTCCTCGGCGTCCTCGGAATCCACCGCGTCGACGACCTGCTCGGCCTCGCCCGCCGCGTCCTCGGCGGCACCGCTCTTCTTGCGACGTCCGAACACGTCACTGTCCTTCCCGGTCGGATACGACCGAAGCGTATCGATTCCCACCCGTAGTGCCGTCCACGGCGGCGTGACCGCCGGTGGACCCGAAGCCCCCCTCGGCCCGCGCCGAGCCGGGAAGCTCCGCCACCTCGTGGAAGCGCACCTTCTCGACCTGCTGGACGACCAGTTGGGCAATCCGGTCGAATCGCTCGAACCGCACGCTCTCACGCGGGTCCAGATTGACCACGATCACTTTGATCTCTCCACGGTACCCGGCATCGACCGTCCCCGGGGCATTCACGAGCGCGACGCCGCAGCGTGCGGCGAGCCCGGAGCGGGGGTGGACGAAGGCCGCGTAGCCGTCGGGCAGCGCGATGGAGACCCCGGTGGGCAGCACGGCCCGCTCTCCCGGGGCCAGCACGGCGGCCTCGGTGGTCACCAGATCGGCTCCGGCGTCGCCGGGGTGCCCGTAGGCCGGGATCGGCACCTCGGGGTCCACACGGCGGATGAGTACGTCGACGGGATGGCGCATCAGGGGTTCACCTCGAAGGCGCGTGCGCGCCGGACCTGGTCGGGGTCGGACATGGCGGCCTGGATCTCCTCCGGCCGGCCGTTGTCGATGAAATGGTCGACCTTCACCTCGATGAAGAGGGCGTCGGCGCGGACGGCGACGGGGCCCTCGGGCCCGCCGATCCGGCCGACGGCGGTCGAGTAGATCTTGCGGCCGTGCACCGCGGTGACCTCGGCGGCCAGGTGGAGCACGGTGCCGACCGGAACGGGCCGCGCGAAGTCGGTCTCCAGGCGCCCGGTGACGGCGATGACCCGCAGCAGCCAGTTCAGGGAGCCGAGGGTCTCGTCGAGCGCGGTGGCGAGCACGCCGCCGTGCGCGAGACCGGGGGCGCCCTGGTGGTCGGCGGTCACCGTGAACTCGGCCGTGACGGTCACGCCCTCGCCCGCACGCGCCTCCAGGTGCAGCCCGTGGGGCTGTCCGCCGCCGCAGCCGAAGCAGTACGCGTAGTGCGCGCCGAGCAGCTCGCCGGGGGCGGGCGCGTCGGGGTGCCGTACCGGCGGTATGGCGTCGGCCGGCGGGGTGAGAGCGGCAGATGTTCCAGTCACAGGCGCAGACCTTACCCGCGCGGCCGGGCGCCGGTCGCGCCGTGCCAAGCTGGGAGGCATGCAGCCTTCCGCACAGCCTTCCGCTCCGAGCTTCGACGAGCGCCTCCACGCACCCCGTTCCTGGTGGGTGATCGTCGCCCTTCTCGGCCTCTCCGGCGGTCTGATCACGTTCCCCCTGGGGACGGTGCCGACGCTCGGCGGTCTGATCGGCGCGGGCGCGCTCGCCGCGGTGGCGGTGTCCTCGTACGGCTCGGCGCGGATCCGTGTGGTGGCCGGCTCGCTGGTCGCCGGGGACGCCCGCATCCCGGTGTCGGCACTGGGGGCGGCCGAGGTCCTGGACGCCGAGGAGGCGCGCGCCTGGCGCACCTACAAGGCCGATCCGCGCGCCTTCCTGCTGATGCGCAGCTATGTGCCGACGGCGGTGCGGATCGAGGTCACGGACCCGGCGGACCCGACGCCGTACGTCTACCTGTCCACCCGTGACCCCGAGGGCCTCGCGGCGGCTCTGGAGGCGGCCCGCAGCGAGCACGGTGAGCACAGCGAGGCCCAGGGGGCCTAGAAGTCGATCTCCTTGGGGTTCTCCGGCTGCTCCAGCGGGGGCAGGGCCGGGAGGGCGTCCCAGGGGATCTGGCGGCCGCGCAGGTCCTTGCGGATGTGCGCGGCCAGTTTTCTGGTGTCGCGCCGGTTCATGACCGCGCCGACGGCCGCGCCCACCATGAACGGGGTGAGGTTCGGCAGGTTGCGCACCATGCGCTTGGTGATCTGCTGACGCAGTTCGCGCTTGAGCTGGCCGCCGAGGGCCGCGTTGACGGTGGTGGGCTTGGTGGGGTCGATGCCGCGTTCCTCGGCCCAGGAGGTCAGGTACGCGGTCGAGCGCTGGGTGAGCGTGCCGGGCGGGCGCAGGCCGTAGACCTCGTGCAGCTCGGCGATGAGCTTCAGCTCGATGGCCGCGACGCCGGTGATCTCGGTGGCGAGCTCGGCGGGCATCGCGGGCGGCACCGGCAGCATGGCCGCGGCGCCGATGCCCGCGCCGACGGTGGCGCTGGCGTTGGACGCGCCGGCGACCAGCTTGTCGGCGATCTCCTCGGGGCCCAGCCCGGGGAAGTGCCGACGCAGGGTCGCCAGGTCCCGGACGGGGACCCGGGGCGCGAGCTCGATGACCCGGTCGACGAGATAGCCGATACCGGCCTTGGCGCCCTGGCCGCCGCGCTTCACACCGCGCCGTACGGCCTCGATGCGGGCGCTGTCCAGCTTGACGCGTTCCAGCTGGTGGCGCGCCGGGTCCGTGACGCGCCGCAGCGCGCCGCGCCTGGCCCCGTCGCCCTGTTCCGGCGGCTCGGGGAGGCGATCGCCCTCGTAGGGCGGGACGTCCTCGTAGGGCGCGTGCGCTGCTTCGAGCGAGGCCATGGGGCCTCGCCCGTCGTCACGTGCGCCGGAGGTGGGCAGGGGGGCGGAGTGCTCGGCCGAGGAGCCCTGCTGGGCGTCCTCCACCGGGCCTGAGCCGCCCCGGTACGTCCCCGGCATCCCAGGGAGCCGGAGCCGCCGCTTCCGAGACGGTGTGTCGCCTGCCACGGTCGACCGATCTCAGTCGCAGTCGCGGCAGATCGGCTGACCGTTCTTCTCCCGGGCCAGCTGGCTCCGGTGGTGCACGAGGAAGCAGCTCATGCAGGTGAACTCGTCGGCCTGCTTGGGCAGGACCCGGACGGCCAGTTCCTCGTTCGAGAGGTCTGCGCCGGGAAGTTCCAGGCCTTCTGCGGCCTCGAACTCGTCGACGTCGACGGTCGAGGTCGACTTGTCGTTCCGGCGGGCCTTCAGTTCTTCAAGGCTGTCCGAGTCGACGTCGTCGTCGGTCTTGCGTGGGGTGTCGTAATCCGTTGCCATGTCGCTCTCCCCCTCTGGGTCGGTTGCGGTGTCTCCAGCGCACGTAACGCGTGAGAGGCCGGACTTGTGCCCGACCTGAGGCGGAGATTTTGCCTCACATCAAGGTCTGTTACTCAATCGACACCCAAACCGCCCTCTCAGGAGCGAGCGGCTTTGGGTGGCGAACCGGACCGTACACGGTCCGTCGGCCGTCCCTCTCGGGTGCCACCCCGTGTACTTCCCGTCAATCAGGGCCCCGGAAACCCGGACTTTTCCGGGTTTTTTGCGGGAATTCGCGATCACGGAGAGTGGAGGTTCGGACACCCACTCCTGTGATCGATCACACAGGATCGTCTCAGAAGTGGGGACCGGAAATTCCGCGCAAAGCGAACAGATCCGGTCGGCTCGCGCAGTGTGTCAGATCGGCAGAGTGACACGCATCACGAGGCCACCGCCCTCGCGGGGCTCCGCGATGATACGGCCGCCATGGGCGCGCGCGACGGAGCGCGCGATCGACAGGCCGAGCCCGACGCCCTTGTCGCTGCCGGTGCGCTCCTGCCGCAGGCGCCGGAATGGCTCGAAAAGATTGTCGATCTCGTACGCGGGGACCACCGGGCCGGTGTTCGCGACCACCAGGACCGCCTGGCCGTTCTGGGTCTCGGTGGTGACGTCGACCCAGCCGCCCTCCGGCACGTTGTACCGCACGGCGTTCTGCACCAGGTTCAGCGCGATCCGCTCCAGCAGGACTCCGTTGCCCTGGACGACCGCCAGCGCGCGCTCGCCCCGGATCTCCACGCCCTTGGCCTCGGCCTCCGCGTGCACCTGGTCGACGGCGCGCGAGGCCACCTCCGCCAGGTCGACGGGCTTGCGCTCGACGATCTGGTTGTCGCTGCGAGCCAGCAGCAGCAGGCCCTCGACCAGCTGCTCGCTGCGCAGGTTGGTGGCGAGCAGCGTCTTGCCCAGCTGCTGGAGCTCCACCGGGGCGTCCGGGTCGGAGAGCTGCACCTCCAGCAGGGTGCGGTTGATCGCGAGCGGCGTGCGCAGCTCGTGCGAGGCGTTCGCGACGAAGCGCTGCTGGGCGCTGAAGGCCCGCTCCAGGCGCTCCAGCATCTCGTCGAAGGTGTCCGCGAGCTCCTTCAGCTCGTCGTCCGGGCCGTCCAGCTCGATCCGGCGGGAGAGATCGGATCCGGCCACCTGGCGGGCGGTCCGGGTGATCCGGCCCAGCGGGGAGAGCACCCGGCCGGCCATCGCGTAACCGAAGGCGAAGGCGATGATGCTGAGGCCGAGCAGGGCGAACAGGGAGCGGCGCAGCAGGTCGTCCAGGGCGAGGTCGCTCTGGTGGCGCAGACACATCGTGACCGCGTTGTTGAGCATCTCGCCGGTGGACTTCTCCGGCAGCTCGCACCAGTCGGTGGTCGGCTGCACGGTGCCGCTGACGACCTTGAAGGGCAGCTGGGACGTGCTGTCCCGCAGGGCCTGCGCGGTGAAGAGGTAGATGATCGCCAGCAGCAGGATGCCGGCGATCAGGAACATCCCGCCGTACAGCAGCGTGAGTCTTATCCGGATGGTCGGACGCAGCAGGGGGCGGACCGGGTCACGGGGGTCCCAGGTCGGCTTCGGAGGCGCGTTCAGGGGCGCCGGGGTCTGGGCCATCGGCTCAGATCCGGTAGCCCGAGCCGGGGACCGTCACGATGACCGGCGGCTCGCCCAGCTTCCGGCGCAGGGTCATCACGGTGACCCGGACGACGTTGGTGAACGGGTCGGTGTTCTCGTCCCAGGCCTTCTCCAGGAGCTGCTCGGCCGAGACGACCGCGCCCTCGCTGCGCATCAGGACCTCCAGGACGGCGAACTCCTTGGGCGCCAGCTGGACCTCCTTGCCGTCGCGGAAGACCTCGCGGCGGTTGGGGTCCAGCTTGATGCCGGCCCGCTCCAGGACGGGCGGGAGCGGCACCGTGGTGCGGCGGCCCAGGGCCCGCACGCGGGCGGTGAGCTCGGTGAAGGCGAAGGGCTTCGGGAGGTAGTCGTCCGCGCCCAGCTCCAGGCCCTCGACGCGGTCGCTGACGTCGCCGGAGGCGGTGAGCATCAGGACGCGGGTGGGCATGCCGAGCTCGACGATCTTCCGGCACACGTCGTCGCCGTGGACGAGCGGGAGGTCCCGGTCGAGCACGACGACGTCGTAGTCGTTGACCCCGACACGCTCCAGGGCCGCGGCGCCGTCGTACACGACGTCGACGGCCATGGCCTCCCGGCGCAGTCCGGTGGCCACCGCATCGGCGAGCAGCTGCTCGTCCTCGACGACGAGTACGCGCACGTCTGTAAGTCCTTTCCTGGCGCCCTGGTCCGGACCGCGGACGGGGCGGGTCTCCGCACTGACTGTGCGTGTCCATCCTGCCCCGAACGCGCGTAAACCGGCTGTAAGACGGCGGTCCGGGGCCGCCGGCGAGGGGTCCGCCCGTGTCCCGTCCGGAAGAATTCACCTGATTCGCGCGCCAGTTGAGGTTTCTGCGCGGAACGGTCTGGGGAGGACGACTGCACACCCCGAGATCACGCCCTGTAGGTGGCACGCCACCTACCGCTCTCTGTCCCCCAGAGGTAGCAGTGTGTGATCCGCCCACCCCCGGCACTCCCCGTGCCACCGACCCACGACGAGGGGGCGCACGATGGACGCTTTCACCGCAGGCCTGCTGCACCGCATCAAGGCCGCTCAGACCGACCTCACGCGCGCTCGTGAGACGGGCGACGACTTCCTCGCGGACGTCGAGCAGGCCGAGCTGGACGACCTGCACCGCCTGGCCGCCGAACACGGTGTGGAGGTCGGCGCGAGCCGCGTCTGACCCCGCGACACGGGCCCCCGGAGCCATCGGCTCCGGGGGCCCGTCCATGTCCGCGCGGGGCCGCGTCAGTCGTGCCAGGCCCCGGCCTCCTCAAGGAACTCCTGCAACGGCCCGAAGACGCCCTCGGAGGCCGCGAGCACCAGCTCCCCCGACGCGCGCTCGCCCGGCCGGCCGCCCGTCAGCGCGCCCGCCTCGCGGGCGATGAGGTCGCCCGCGGCCAGGTCCCAGGGGTTGAGGCCGCGCTCGTAGTAGGCGTCCAGGCGGCCCGCCGCGACGTCGCAGAGGTCGATCGCCGCGGAGCCGCCGCGGCGGATGTCGCGCACGCGCGGGATGAGCCGCTGGACGACGTCCGCCTGGTGGGCGCGGCGGGTCTGGACGTACGCGAAGCCGGTGCCGACCAGCGCCTGGTCGAGCTCCGGGGAGGGGCGGACGGCGAGGCGCCGGTCGCCCAGCCAGGCGCCGCCGCCGCGGACGGCGTGGAAGGTCTCGCCGCGCAGCGGGACCTCGACGACGCCGACGACGCTCTCCCCGTCGCGCTCGGCGGCGATGGAGACGGCCCAGGTCGGCAGCCCGTAGAGATAGTTCACCGTGCCGTCCAGCGGGTCGATCACCCAGCGGATCCCGCTGGTGCCGGGGCTGGCGGCGCCCTCCTCGCCGAGCAGGCCGTCCTGGGGGCGGTGCTCGGCGAGGAAGCCGGTGATCAGCTTCTCGGCGGCGATGTCCATCTCGGTGACGACGTCGATGGGGCTGGTCTTGGTCTTGGCCACGGCCAGGTCGTCGGGCCGCCCGTCGCGCAGCAGCGCCCCGGCCCGGCGTCCGGCCTCCAGGGCCAGGTCGAGCAGCTCGCGCAGCAGCGGGTCGGTCGCGGGAGAACCGGGAGAACCGGGAGAACCGGGGGGAACAGTCACGGGAGGGCTCCTCAGGCGTACGGGCTGTCGGCGCCGGCCGCCGCGGGACGCTCCGCGCGCGCGGGGCAGCAGCCGATCGGGCAGAGGTCGTGCGAGGGGCCGAGCGCCCCCAGGGCGCAGCGCTCGGCGCGCAGCCCCCGCTCCGACTCGGCGCGCTCCAGGACGAGCTCGCGCACGGCCGCCGCGAAGCGCGGGTCGGCTCCGACGGTCGCCGAGCGCCGGACCGGGAGGCCCAGCTCGGCGGCCTTGGCGGTGGCCTCGGTGTCGAGGTCGTAGAGGACCTCCATGTGGTCGGAGACGAAGCCGATGGGCACCATGACGACCGCGGGGGCACCGCCCTTGTGCAGCTCCTCCAGGTGCTCGCAGATGTCCGGTTCCAGCCACGGGATGTGCGGGGCGCCGCTGCGCGACTGGTAGACGAGCTGCCAGGGGTGCTCGACGCCGGTCTTCGCGCGGACGGCCTCGACGATCAGCCGGGCCACGTCCAGGTGCTGCTTCACATAGGCGCCGCCGTCGCCGTGGTCGGCGACGGGCCCCGAGGTGTCGGCGGCGGAGTCGGGGATGGAGTGCGTGGTGAAGGCGAGGTGCGCCCCGGCCCGTACCGACGGGTCGAGCTCGTCGAGCGAGGCGAGCACGCCGTCGACCATGGGGCCGACGAAGCCGGGGTCGTTGAAGTAGTGCCGCAGCTTGTCGACCCGGGGCAGCGGCAGGCCCTCCGCCTCCAGCTCGGCGAGCGAGTCGGCCAGGTTCTCCCGGTACTGGCGGCAGCCGGAGTACGAGGCGTAGGCGCTGGTGGCGAGGACGGCGATGTGGCGCCGGCCGTCGGTGACCATCTCGCGCAGGGTGTCGGTGAGGTACGGCGCCCAGTTCCGGTTGCCCCAGTAGACCGGCAGGTCGAGGCCGGCCTCGGCGAAGTCCGCGCGCAGGGCGTCGAGCAGGGCGCGGTTCTGGCCGTTGATGGGGCTGACGCCACCGAAGAGGAAGTAGTGCTGCCCCACTTCCTTCAGCCGTTCCTTGGGGATGCCTCGGCCGCGGGTCACGTTCTCCAGGAACGGGACCACGTCGTCCGGGCCCTCCGGGCCACCGAAGGAGAGCAGCAGCAGGGCGTCGTACGGGGCGGGATCGAGCTCGTCGGACATGGCACCGATCCTGCCACCCGCCGCTGACAGCCGAAGTCGCGCCCCGACCGAAAAAGTGGGTGACCTCAGCAGTTCAACACCGTAGGCTTTAGCTATTAATTACACGTGTTGCGCCGACACGTGTGGAGTCGCCGCCCCGCACGGAAGCCCGGAGATCCTCTTGCCCAGTCCCTATCGCGCGATCTTCGCGGCCCCCGGCAGCACCCTGTTCTCCGTCGCCGGCTTCCTCGGCCGCATGCCGCTGTCCATGATGGGCATCGGCATCGTCACCATGATTTCGCAGGTCACCGGTCGGTACGGGCTCGCCGGAGCGCTGTCCGCGACGCTCGCGGCCTCCGCCGCCGTGCTCGGCCCGCAGATCTCCCGCCTGGTCGACCGCTACGGCCAGCGCCGGGTGCTGCGCCCGGCCACCCTGATATCCCTCGTCGCCGGCGCGGGCCTGCTGCTCTGCGTCCAGCAGGAGGCACCGGACTGGACCCTGTTCCTGTTCACCGCCTTCATCGGCTGCGTCCCCAGCCTCGGCGCGATGACCCGGGCCCGGTGGGCGAACATCTACCGCGGCGAGGCCCAGCGACTGCACACCGCGTACTCCTGGGAGTCGATCGTCGACGAGGTGTGCTTCATCTTCGGCCCGATCATCTCCATCGGCCTGTCGACCATCTGGTTCCCGGAGGCCGGCCCGCTGCTCGCCGGCGTCTTCCTCGCCATCGGCGTCTTCTGGCTCACCGCCCAGCGCGCCACCGAGCCCGCCCCGCACCCCCGCAGCGCCCAGGGCGGCGGCTCCGCCCTGCGCTCCCCCGGGCTCCAGGTCCTGACGCTCGCCTTCATCGCCACCGGCGCGATCTTCGGCTCGGTCGACGTCGTCACGGTGGCCTTCGCCGACGAGCAGGGCCACAAGGCCGCCGCGAGCCTGGTCCTGGCCGTCTACGCGCTGGGCTCCTGCCTCGCCGGCGCCGTCTTCGGACTCCTCCACCTCAAGGGCGAGCCGTCGGTCCGCTGGCTCGTGGGCGTCTGCGCGATGGCCGTGAGTATGATCCCCCTCCTACTGGCCGGGAACCTGCCGTTGCTGGCCGTGGCGCTCTTTGTCGCGGGCCTCTCCATCGCGCCGACGATGGTGACCACCATGGCCCTCGTCGAAGCGCACGTACCGCGCACCCAGCTGACCGAGGGCATGACCTGGACCGGGACCGGCCTCGCGATCGGTGTGGCGCTCGGCTCCTCGGCCGCCGGCTGGGTGGTCGACGCCTCAGGGGCGGAGGCGGGGTACGTGGTGCCCGTCGCCTCGGGTGCGCTCGCGGTCGTGGTGGCGGTGCTCGGCCACCGCCGGCTGCGCAGGCCGGTGCCGACGCGGGAGGGGCAGAGTGGGCGAGAGCAGGACACAGCGGTGGGGGAACACCGGGACGACGACCAGCACGAGCGGCACCTGGCGTAACTGGGCCGGGAACGTCACCTCCCGTCCCGTACGGGAGGTGAGCCCGGCCTCGGCCGAGGAGCTCGCCGACGCCGTGCGCGGGGCGGCCGAGGACGGGCTGCGGGTGAAGACGGTCGGCACCGGCCACTCCTTCACCTCGATCGCCGCCACGGACGGCGTGCTCGTCCGGCCCCATCTGCTCACCGGGATCCGCCGGATCGACCGCGAGGCGATGACCGTCACCGTGGAGTCCGGCACGCCGCTGAAGCGGCTCAACGTGGCGCTGGCCCGGGAGGGCCTGTCGCTCACGAACATGGGCGACATCATGGAGCAGACGGTCGCCGGGGCCACCTCCACGGGCACCCACGGCACCGGCCGCGACTCGGCCTCGATCGCCGCGCAGATCCGCGCGCTCGAACTGGTCACCGCCGACGGACGCCTGATGACCTGCTCCGCCACGGAGAACCCCGAGGTGTTCGCCGCCGCCAGGATCGGTCTCGGCGCCCTCGGCGTGATCACCGCCCTCACCTTCGCCGTGGAGCCGGTCTTCCTGCTCACCGCGCGGGAGGAGCCCATGTCCTTCGACCGGGTGACCTCGGAGTTCGACGCGCTCCACGCGGAGAACGAGCACTTCGAGTTCTACTGGTTCCCCCACACGGACAACTGCAACACCAAGCGCAACAACCGCAGCGCGGGCCCCGCCGCCCCGCCCGGGAAGCTGAGCGGCTGGGTCGAGGACGAGCTGCTCTCCAACGGGATCTTCCAGGTCGCCTGCGCGGTCGGCCGCGCCGTGCCGCCGCTGGTCCCGTCGATCGCGAAGGTCTCCAGCCGGGCCCTGTCGGCCCGTACGTACACCGACATCCCGTACAAGGTGTTCACCTCGCCGCGCCGGGTGCGCTTCCTGGAGATGGAGTACGCGCTGCCGCGCGAGGCGGCCGTCACGGCGCTGCGGGAGCTGAAGGCGATGGTGGAGCGCTCGCCGCTGAAGGTGAGCTTCCCGGTGGAGGTGCGCACGGCGCCCGCCGACGACATCGCGCTCTCGACCGCCTCCGGCAGGGAGACGGTGTACATCGCCGTGCACCTCTTTAAGGGCACGCCCCACCGCGCGTACTTCACCGCGGTGGAGCGCATCATGACCGCGCACGGCGGCCGCCCGCACTGGGGCAAGGTCCACACCCGGGACGCCGCCTACTTCGAGAAGGCCTATCCGCGGTTCGCCGAGTTCACGGCGCTGCGCGACCGGCTCGACCCGGAGCGGCGCTTCGCCAACGACTATCTGCGCCGGGTGCTGGGCGACTGACGGTCACCCGGTCGCGCCGGCCTCCGGGGCCTGGGCGGTCGGGGGGGCGGTCGGGGCGGTGGTCGGCGGCGTCGTCGGGGGCGGGGTCGTGCCGCCGTCGGTGGGCTCGGTCGAGTCCGAGGGCGTCGGCGTGGGAGTGGCCGTGGGGTCCGGGGTGGCGGGGTCCGTCGGGGTGGTGTCCGGCGTCGGGGTCCCGGTGCCCTTCTGCTCCTGCCGCCCGTCGCCGCTCGGCGTCGAGGACGGTGTGCCGCCCCGGTCCGGCTGCTCCTCGCCCTGGCCGCCGCCGTGGCCGCGGACCGCGGATCCGAAGGTCGTGGTGCCCTTGGTGCCGCTGAGGTCCTGACCGGAGGTCAGCTCGTACGCGGTGATGCCGCCCATCGCGAGGAGGAAGACCGCGGCGGCGCCGACGGCGGAGCGCTTCCAGCCCCGCACCCGGGTGCCGTGCGTGGTGGCCTCGCCGAACTCCTCGCTGTACGGCTCCGCTCCGTGCGGATACGCTCCGTACGGCTCATCGCCGGGGAGCGCGGGTATCCGCTGCCCCTTCGGCCTGGTCGTGGCGGTGGCGTCGCGCACCTGCTCACCGGTGCGCTTGAAGAGGTGCTGGAGGAGCGGGCCGCCGCAGGTGGCGATGACACTGATCACACCGGCGCCGAGGATCGTGCCGTAGACGCCCAGCGAGGACGCCAGCTTGGCGGCGACCACCGCCGCGACGGCACTGCCCGCGACCTGAGGCACGCTCAGGTCGAACCGTTTCTTCTCTTCCGTGGCCTCCGTGCCGGGATCCGGCCTCTGACGCATGTCCAACCCCTGCTTGTTCATTCGTTCCACCGTGCACCCAGAAGGGACAAATGGACGAAGGGATTAGTTCCGTTTCTGGCGCTTCTGTGAAGAGGGACACGCGCGCCGGAAGATCGCGGAGACTCAACTCCCGTACCCCCCGAGAAGTTGGGCGGCGCGCCGGTCCACCCAGGTGGCCCGAATGGAGTACTGTGGCGAACCCTGGGTCCGGATTCCCTCATGGGTGTCCGGAATCGACGGAAGGGAGCCGAAGGTGGCACTCGAACCGACGGCGCCACGGCACCGCACGGAGACCCGCGACACAGCGTGACGGCCTGTCACTCTGCGTCGCAATAGGTAAACGTGCCATAACGGCGTTCCAGGGTCCAGGCCCGACACGCCGGGCAACTCGGCAGGGTTGTGGCAGGCTGCACCCGGGCAGGCCACACTCGACTAGCGGAAGCAGCGACGCACGTGACGTCGGCAGGCACCACCCGGGAGGTTCCCATGCCCGAACTGCGTGTCGTGGCCGTCTCGAACGACGGCACACGACTGGTGCTGAAGGCTGCTGACAGCACGGAGTACACGCTTCCGATCGACGAGCGGCTGCGCGCCGCCGTACGCAACGACCGCGCGCGCCTCGGCCAGATCGAGATCGAGGTGGAGAGCCACCTCCGCCCCCGCGACATCCAGGCACGGATACGTGCGGGTGCGTCCGCCGAGGAGGTCGCACAGCTCGCCGGCATCCCAGTCGACCGCGTCCGGCGCTTCGAGGGCCCCGTGCTCGCCGAGCGCGCGTTCATGGCCGAGCGGGCCCGCAAGACCCCCGTACGCCGCCCCGGCGAGAACACCGGCCCCCAGCTCGGCGAGGCCGTGCAGGAGCGGCTGCTGCTGCGCGGCGCCGACAAGGACACCGTGCAGTGGGACTCCTGGCGCCGTGACGACGGCACCTGGGAGGTGCTGCTCGTCTACCGGGTGGCCGGCGAGGTGCACACCGCCAGCTGGACGTACGACCCGCCCAGGCGGCTCGTCCAGGCCGTCGACGACGAGGCGCGGGCGCTGATCGGCGAGACCGACGACACCCTCGCCGCCGTGCCGGAGCCCAGCTTCCCCTTCGTCCCGCGGATCGCCCGGCTGCCCCGGGACAGGCCGCTGGACCGCGCGCTCGACCGCCAGCTGGAGCGGGCGCCGGTCCCGGCGCCCGAGCCGGAGGAGGAGCGCGACTCCCTGACGAGCCTCCTGGAGGCGGTCCCCAGCTTCCGGGGCGACATGATCGTCCCCGAGCCGGCCGACACGGAGCCCTCCGACGAGATCGAGGCCGAGGAGCCCCCGGCTCCCGCCGCCTCGGCCGGCGCGGGCGCGGCCTACGCCGACGTCCTGATGCCCCGCGCGGTGTCGGGTCACCGCGACCGCCTCACCGGGACCACCGACCGCCAGGCCGAGGCGGACGGCGTCCGCCCGGGCCGCCGCGCGGCGGTCCCGAGCTGGGACGAGATCGTCTTCGGCACCCGCAGGAAGAAACAGGACTGACCGCTCTCGTACGCGGAAGGGGCCCGCGCCGCCGTGATGGCGCGGGCCCCTTCCGCGTACGGACGCGGGCTACTGCGGGTCCGGGCCCGTGGCCACCGGCCGGGCCGGGTCGGAGGACCACTCGGACCAGGAGCCGGCGTAGAGCGCCGCCGGGAATCCCGCGATCTCCAGGGCGAGCACCTCATGGGCGCCGGAGACGCCCGAGCCGCAGTACACGGCGACCTCGGGGGCGTCGGCGGCGCCCAGGGCGGCGAAGCGGGCCGTGAGGGCGTCCGCGGGCAGGAAGCATCCGTCCGGGGCGACGTTCTCCGTCGTCGGGGCCGAGACCGCGCCCGGGATGTGCCCGCCGATCCGGTCGATGGGCTCGACGTCGCCCCGGTAACGCTCCCCCGCGCGGGCGTCGAGAAGCAGGCCCGAGCGGGCCAGCGAGGCGGCGGCGTCGGCGTCCAGCAGGCCCAGAGCGCCCGGCGCGGGGGCGAAATCGCCCTCCAGGGGAGTCGGAATGTCCTTCGACAGCTCCCCCGTCCAGGCAGCCAGGCCGCCGTCCAGGACCCGGACGTCCGGGTGACCCGCCCAGCGCAGCAGCCACCAGGCGCGGGCGGCGCCCCAGCCGAGGCCGCCGTCGTAGACGACGACGGGCCGGTCCGCCGAGACACCCGCGCGGCGCATCACGGCGCCGAAGGCGGCGACGTCCGGCAGCGGGTGCCGGCCGCCGCTCCCGGGCGGGCCGGCGAGCTCGGCGTCCAGGTCCACGTACACGGCGCCGGGAAGGTGGCCTGCCTCGTACTCGGGCCGTCCGGGCGGGCCGCCGAGGGTCCAGCGGACGTCCAGGAGGACCGGGGGCGTCGCCCCGGCCGACTCGCTCACGAGTTCGCTTGCGGAGATGATGGGCTTCATGGGTGCCATCCTCGCGCAGCCCGCCCCCTGAGCACGGCCCTCACACCGAATCCGCCAGGGCGCGCGGCCCGCCCCGTGGTGCGACGATCGACACGGGACGCTCGACCGCTCCGTGTGTACGACGGGCGGACGGCGGGCAGGACCCGCCGGGGAGCCGTTCGTTCTGTGCGGACACACCGGCCCCACCTCGTACGGCCACTGGCGAGGAGACGAAGACGATGACCGAGGCGACTCGGCGCACACCCGGTACACCCTGTTGGGTGAGCTTGATGGTGCATGGACTTGACGCGACGCGGGAGTTCTACGGAGCACTGTTCGAGTGGGAGTTCGTGCCCGGACCCCAGCAGCTCGGACCCTATGTGCGCGCGCTGCTCGACGGCCGGGAGGTGGCCGGGATCGGCCAGCTGCCCCCGGACCGGCATCTCCCGATCGCCTGGACCACGTACCTGGCCACCGACGACGCCGACGAGACCGCGGAGAGCATCCGCTGCTGCGGCGGCACCGTCGCGGTCGGTCCGCTGGACGCGGGCGAGGCCGGCCGCCTGGTGATCTGCTCCGACCCGGCCGGCGCCGTCTTCGGCGTCTGGCAGGCCGAGGCCCACCACGGGACCGCGACGGCCGGCCCGGCGGGGACGCCCGTCTGGAACGAGCTCCTGACGTACGAGACCGGCTCGGTCGGCAAGTTCTACCAGACGATCTTCGGGTACGAGGTCGAGCCCGTCGTCTCGGCCGACTTCGACTACCTCACCCTCCACCTCGACGGCCGCCCGGTCGCCTCCCTGCACGGCGTGGGCTCCGGCCTGCCCCGGGACCGGGGCGCCCACTGGATGACGTACTTCGAGGTCGACGACGTGGACGCCTCCGCGCGGCTCGTCACCGAACTGGGCGGCACGGTGCTGCGCCCGCCCCGCGAAGGCACGGCGGGACGGCTGGCGCTGGTGGCGGACCCGGAGGGCGCGGTGTTCACGCTGGTGCGGTCGACGGGCGGGCGCTGAGGGCGTTCGGCGTCGCCCTAGCGCCCGGCGGGCACCTTCAGGCCGAGCTCCGCCAGCCGCTCCGCCGGGAAGTGGAGCTCCTCGCCCCGCTCCTCCACGTACCGGACCGCCTCGCCCCGCAGCCCCGGGTGCGCGGTCGGGCGCATGCAGTAGCCGACCGCGCGGACCAGAGGGGCGAGGGTGTTGGGTGCGGCGCCGGGTACGCGGGGGGCGGATCCGCTCTCCAGGTCGGGCACGAGATGGTCGACGACCGTCAGGGGGATGCGGTTGCTGTTCTCGTACGGGGTGAGCCGGGCCAGGACGGTCTCCGTGCCCACGCGGGCGACGGGGACGCGGTAGTAGACGGCGGCGGTCAGCATCGCGGTGGAGAAGCAGCCGACGACGAGCTCGGGCCGGCAGCGCTCGTAGAAGGTCTCGGCGAGCAGGGGCCCGTCCAGGACGGTGAGGGTGACGCCCGCGCGGGCGGCCTCCTCGTGCAGGGCCTGGGTGTGGCGCACGGGGGCGGTCGGGTGGGGCTTGAAGACGACGCTGCGGTGCCCGGCGGCCGCGGCACCGCGCAGCATGCGTGCGTGCAGCTCCTCCTCCTCGTCGGCGGTGAGGATGCCGAGGACGGCGAGGTACTGCCCGAGCAGCAGGGCGGTGGGCCCGGCGGCGGCCGCGGCGGCGAGCCCGGTGTCGTCGGCGGCCGCCTCGGCGATCTCCCGGAGCACCGCGCGGAAGGCCTCGTCGGGGACCAGCTCGGCCCCGACCCCGTACTCCGTGAGCAGCAGCGGGCGCAGTCCCGGCACCAGGTCGAGATGGAGGACGCCCTGGACGCGGCAGGCAATGGACTGGGGCAGGTCGTCGCGGGTCGGGCCGTAGCTCATGAGCCCGTCGGCGTAGACCCGCACGCCGCTCTCGGCGAAGACGGCGGCGAGCGCCTTGGCGGGGTTGACCTGGATCGACTCGACGACGAGCTCGACGGTGGCGGCGCCGAGCCCCCAGGCGGTGCGCAGGACCCGCTGCCAGAGGGGGGACTCCTCGGGGCGGGGCGACCAGGAGCTGGGGTGGTGCGGGTGGATCGCCTCGTTCCAGTCGACGGTCTCGTCGAAGCGGGCCGCGATCCGGTCGTAGCCGGTCATGGCGTCGAGCCGGAGGGCGGTCTCGGGGATCTCGGCGTTGTTCGAGACGAGCAGGACACGGCGGGCGTCGCCCGGGGCGCCGAACTGCCCGGCGTCGATCGCGGCGGCCACCGTGGCGGCCCCGTACAGCGTCGACACCTGGAAGATCTGGACTCGGTCGGTGGTCGACATGGTCAGGCGGCCTTTCCGGTGTCGCGCAGGCTCCTCAGGAGGGTGCCGCGAGTCGAATCCATCGACGCGAGGGTTTCGTCGAGGACCTGTCGCGGCATCCGGCGCAGGGCGTCGGTGACGTCGCGCCGCAGCCGCTTGGCCACGGCCGACTCGTACTGGTCGGACTTCGCCATGTGGAAGGCGATCATCGCGCAGTAGGTGCGCACGGCCTTCGGGAGGAAGCGGTCGGCGTCTCGGTCCCGGGAGACCTCGTCGAGCAGGAGGTCGTAGGAGGGGATGAAGTCCAGCTGCCGGTTGTCGGTGATCTGGGTGAGCGAGGTGGTGACTCCGCGCCGGTAGAAGACGCCGTGCAGGGAGAGCGCCGCATAGGTGCGGGCGGTGAGGTGCAGCCGCCAGATCCAGAGGCGGTCCTCGGCGGTCCGCAGTGTCGTCTCGAATCGCGAGGCGCCGTTCTCGAAGAGGCGGGCGCTGTAGATGCCGAACGGGACGAACGGGTAGTCGACCATCGTCACCATGCTGGCGGGGGCGATTCCGTCCCGGGGGTCCATGACGGTGTCGCGCGCCTTCGCCGGGGCGTAGCGGATCTGGCGGTTGCGGGCGGTCGACAGGACGTGGTCGGTACGGGCGAAGTCGCAGCCCAGGCGGTGGATCCCGGCCGTCATGGCGGCCAGGTGCCCGGGGGCGTACCAGTCGTCGCCGTCGAGGAAGGTGAGGTAGTCGCCGGTGGCGGCGTCGATTCCGGTGTTTCGGGCCTGGGCGACACCGAGGTTGGTCTCGTGGCGGATGACCCTGGCCTGCGGGATGCGGTCCTTCCAGCGGTCGAGGAGGTCGGGCGTCTCGTCCGTGGAATGGTCGTCGATCAGCAGGAACTCGGTGTCCGCGTCCGCGTTGTCCGCGAGACTGCGCAGGGTGTCGGGGGCGTAGGGACCGACATTGTGGAAGGGCACGACGACGGACAGTTTCGGCACTCGGAGATCCCCAACTCGCGTACTCGCGTACAGGTACTGGCGGGCAGACTAGACAGCGCTTTTCTCGGCCGGACGAGCCTCGTGTGCACGGGCGGTGAACTCTTGCCGTCCTGCCGGTTCGCGGGTACGGCGGCGGCTGAGCCACGCGGTGGCCAGGAGGGCGGCGAGGGCCGTCGCGCCGACCGCGCCGCCCAGCCGCAGGCCGGGCGGCCGGAAGGAGCAGGTCACAGACGTGGCCCGGCCGTCGAGAGGGACGGCGAGGAGACCGAGGCGGCTACGGGCGGGCTCCAGGGGCGCGTCCCCGGCGGCACAGCGCCAGCCGGAGACACGGGGCACGGCGAGGACGGCGGTGCCGGTGCTGCCGGACGGCAGGTCGGCGGTGAGGGTGTGGCCGGTGGTGCGGACGTCGGTCGCGCCGGTGGCGGTGAGCCGCTGTACGGCGCTGGTGAGGCGTTCCCGCACGAGGCAGCCGACGGGGTGCTCGGGCAGCTTGAGCCGGGGCCTGGCCCCGGCCTCGGGCGTGAGGTCGACGCGGACCTCGCCGGTGTCCGGGACGGTGCCGAGCGGCCGCATGGGCGCGAGCACGGACGGCAACTTGCCGGCGAAGCCGACGGACGGGCGGCCGTCGAGGGCGGCGCCGCCCTGGTATTCGGGGGCCCAGAACCAGACCTGGGAGCCCACCGGGCAGCGCGCGGTGAGCGTGGTGCCGTCGCGACGGGCGTCCGGCACGTCGTACACGGTGTGGCCGAGGAGCCGTTCCTGGCGGACGAAGGCGGAGTCGGCGTCCGCCTCGGGCGGAGTCTCCGGGTGGACGGTGACGAGCGGCGGCACGGGGGTGTCGGTGACGGTGATCGTGGCCCTGGGGCGTCGGTCGACGGCGAGGGGGGCCTCGGGGGTCGAGCGCATCCGGGTGCCGATCGAGAAGATCGCGTCGGTGACGGGGTTGTCGAGGCTGACGGGGTGCCGGCCCTTGGCGTAGTAGCCGAAGCCGAGGCCGGCGAGGGTGCGGGAGTACGTGTCGGCGGTGAGGCTGCTGTAGTACTCGGCGCCCTGGCCGCCGACGAGGAGGACGTCGTTGCCGCCGGGGACCTCGCCGGGGTCGGTGCGGTGGCGCGGCCAGGCGTCCTTCTCGGCGACGGCGCGGGCCATGTCGGTGTGCCAGGGGCCGACCCGGGGCGCCCAGGAGACCTTCGCCAGCTGCTGTTCCTCGATGCGCTTGCCGGTGACCAGGGTCTCGCCCGCCTGCGCGGCGAGCAGCAGCAGGACGGCGAGCGCGGGCAGGACCCTTCCGGTGCGGCGTCCGGCGCACAGGGCGGCCGTGGCCGCGAGCACCGCGAGCGTGGCGGCCCCGGCGACGGCGGGGTAGGTCCAGCGGTCGATGTCGGCGCTGCCGCGCGCGGCCCAGGCGGCGCCCGCGAGCAGCGCGCCGCCGCCGAGGAGCGCCGCCGGCCGGGGCGTTCCCTGGGCTGTCGAGAGCCAGGCGGCGATCAGCAGCAGCCCACAGAGGACGAAGGTCTGACGGTACGGAATGCCGTTGGGCGAGGCTCCGGCGTGCCAGAGGAGATGGGTCGGCTCCCATTGCAGGGAGAGGGTGACCAGGACGATCGCGGCCGTCCACCCGGCGCGTACGCGGGCGGCGACCGCGCCGTTGAAGGGCAGCGTGAGGGCGAGCGCCAGGGCGGGCGTGCCGATGAACAGGGCAGGGGTGGCCACGCTCGCCGTGGCGGGCAGCAGCCGGGCGAGGACGTCGGTCCAGGCCGCGGGGGCGAAGGCGGTGGGCGGGGTGGGGTCGGCGACCCTGGTGGCGAGGAAGACGACCACGACGAGCGGGGCGGCGAGACCGACGCCGATGAGCACGCTGCGGACGGCCCTGAGCAGGGCGGCGAGGCGGGTGGTGGCTGTGGTGCTGGTGGTGCCAGTAGTGCCAGTAGTGCCGGTGGTCCCGGTGGTGCCCGTCCCGCTCCCGGTCTCGTCCGCCGTCAGGAGGCGTACGGCGAGGACGACGGCGGCGCCGATCGTCGCCATGTACGCGGTGTAGAAGTTGGCGAACCAGGCGAGGGCCACCACCAGCGGCCCGAGCACCGGCCGGCGTCCGCGCCTGGCCCACTCCCCCACCAGGCACAGCAGCGGGAAGGCCGCGAGCCCGTCCAGCCACATCGGCACGGTGGCGCCGTAGTTGAAGGTCCAGCCGGAGAGCGCGTAGGCGGTGCCGAGCACCGCCGCCACCGGCCAGGGGCCGCGGCGCAGCGTGAGCAGCAGGGCCGCCATGCCCGCCGCCGCGGTCGCGATCTTGGCGACGGTGACGACGTACAGGGCGAGTTCGGGCCGGTCGGCGGGGAAGAGGAGGACGAGCAGGTCGAAGGGGCTGCTCAGGTAGGTGCCGAAGTCGCCGAGGAAGTTGGCCCCGAAACCCGACGTCCAGTTGAGGAAGAGGTCACCGGGGGTCTCGCCGAGGAGCAACCGCCGCCAGTACGCGTGGAACGGCAGGTACTGCTGTCCCAGGTCGACGATGTTGCGGGTCCTGGATCCGAACGGGTAGCTGCCCGCGAGCGCTCCGGCGAGGCAGAAGAGCAGGCCGGTGAGGAGGGCCGCTCCGGCCGCCGCCCGGAGCCTCGGCCGGGACCTCGGCCGGGACGGGGAGGGCTCGGTCTCGGCAGCGGGTGACACACGTCCTCCAGGGGCGGTTGGGCCGGGCGGGTGATCGTCGTAGAGACGCATTACCGCCGAGGCGCACGACCCCCGACCGAGCGGGAGGAGGTCCCCGGGCGCACCTCAGGTGAACAGCCGGTGCCCGCGGCCGCCCGCCGCGCGACCGTCGCTCCGTGGCCACCGGCCTCATGCGATGTCAGTGGCGTCCCCTAGCATGCGGATTCGGACATCACATGGCCCGTGACATCACATCGCCCATGGGTCATGGCCCATGGCCCGCACACCGGACGGAGTCCCCCATGAGCGCCTCCGAACGGCTCGTCGTCATCGTTCTCTTCGAGGGCGTCGACCTGCTCGACGTCACCGGGCCGCCGGAGGTGTTCGCCCTGCTGCGGCGCGAGACCGACGACGCGGCGGGCTATCGGGTGCTGCTCGCCGCCGGGACGACGGACCCGGTCACCACCTCCGCCGGGGTGCGGGTCCTCCCGGACGTCACCTTCGAGGAGGTGGCCGCGCGTCCCATCGACACCCTCCTGGTGCCCGGTTCGGTCGAGGTCGACGACCGGCGCCGGGTCCGCGCCCTGGTCGACCCGGTCGTCGTCGACTGGGTGCGGAAGCTGGCCGGGCGGACCCGGCGGGTGACCTCGGTCTGCGTCGGGGCGCACATCCTCGCCGCCGCCGGCCTCCTGGACGGCAGGCGTGCCACCACCCACTGGTCGACCGCGCAGCAGCTGGCCGCCGACCATCCGGCGGTCGAGGTCGACGCCGACCCGATCTTCATCCGCGACGGCGACGTGTGGACGGGCGCGGGCATCAGCTCCTGCCTCGACCTGGCGCTCGCCCTGGTCGCCGACGACTTCGGCGAGACGACGGCGCTGCGGGTCGCCCGCCAGCTCGTGATGTATCTGAAGCGGCCCAGCGGCCAGAGCCAGTTCAGCGTCCCCCTCGAACCGGTCTCCACCACCCGCCGGATCGAGGACCTGCGTCACCACATCACGCGCCACCTCGGCGGGCCGCTCACCCTCGCGGACCTCGCCGCGGCCGCCCACATCAGCGAGCGGCAGCTCACCCGGATCTTCAAGGCCGAGCTGGGTACGACTCCGAGCGCGTACGTCGAGTCGGCGCGGGTGGAGCGGGCGCGCCACGAGCTGGAGTCCACCGACGCCACTCTGGAACGGATCACGTCCCTCTGCGGGTTCGGGACGACGGACACGCTGATACGGGCCTTCCGCCGACGCCTCGACACGACGCCGATGGAGTACCGGCGCCGCTTCCGTGCCGTCCCCGACCAGATCGGGTCCGGGACGTAGCGCCGGGGCGGGCGGGGGCTCAGACCTGCGGGACCGGCAGGACGTCCGGGGAGAGGGCGGCCGCGCGGGCCGAGGCGGCCGTCATCCGGCGCCGGTGGTGGCGGCGGCAGAGCACCTCGTAGCCGACCTGGTCCCCCGCGTTGACGTCGCCGACGACGACCTGCGCGCCCTCGACGACCATCTCGCCGCCGATGGTGCGGGCGTTGTGGGTGGCGCGGGCGCCGCACCAGCACAGGGCCTCGACCTGGAGGACCTCGACCCGGTCGGCGAGCTCGACGAGCCGCTGCGAGCCCGGGAACAGCTTGGACCGGAAGTCGGTGGTGATACCAAAGGCGAAGACGTCGAGTTCGAGGTCGTCGACGACCCGGGCGAGCTGGTCGATCTGCTCGGGCGCGAGGAACTGGGCCTCGTCGGCGATGACGTAGTCGCAGCGCCCGCCCTTCGACAGGTGGGTGACGAGGTACGCGTAGAAGTCGAAGCCCTCGGCCGCCTCGACGGCGTCGGTGACCAGGCCGAGGCGGGAGGAGAGCTTGCCCTCGCCGGCCCGGTCGTCCCGGGTGAAGATCATGCCCTGGAGTCCGCGGGCGGACCGGTTGTGTTCGATCTGAAGAGCGAGGGTGCTCTTTCCGCAGTCCATCGTTCCGGAGAAGAACACCAGCTCGGGCATGGGAGGTCGGGGACCTTTCGGGTCAGGGGAGTGACGAGTGCGGACAGGGGTGGGGACGGGTGGTCCGGCCGGCGCGCGGCCGAGCCTCAGGAGCGTACTTCCAGCAGCGGGACGAATTGTTCCGCCGGGGTCATCGACCCGTGCATGCCCACCATGGCGGACTCGTTCGGCTCGTTGACGGAGGCCGTGATGGCGAGGTCGTCCTGGGCCGCGGCGACCACGTCGCCGATACGCCCGTACACCCGCTCGTCGACCTGGTCGCCGAACCAGCCGAGCGCGATGGCCTCGTCCCGGCTCGCCACCCAGAACCGGTCGCCGAGGACCTCGCTCCAGCAGGTGAGGACGTCGGACTCGGCGCCCGGGACGGCGTAGACATGCCGGGCGCGGCCCTCGCCGCCGAGGAGGGCGACGCCGGCGCGCAGCTCCCAGTCCTCGTCGAAGTCGATCCGGTGGTCCTCGTCGAAGGGGATGTCGACCATGCCGTGGTCGGCGGTGACATAGAGCGCGGAACGCGACGGGAGCTGCTCGGCGAGGCGCTGGACGAGCCGGTCGACACACATCAGCTGGCCGCGCCAGGCGTCGGAGTCGATGCCGAAGCGGTGTCCGGCGCCGTCGAGCTCGCTGTAGTACGTGTAGACGAGCGAGCGGTCCCCGGCGCCCAGCTGCTCGGCGGCGAAGTCCATCCGCTCCTCGCCGGAGAGCCTGCCGTGGAACGTGCCGCCGCTCAGCGCGATCTTGGTGAGCGGGGTGTCCTGGAATATCGGCGAGGAGACCTGGGCCGTGTGGATCCCGGCCTCGTGGGCGAGCTGGAAGACCGTGGGGTACGGCTGCCAGGCGCGCGGCGCGGTCCAGGGCTTCCAGCGGAGCTGGTTCATCAGCTCGCCGGTCCCCGGGTTGCGCACGGTGTAGCCGGGCAGGCCGTGCTCGCCGGGGAAGCGGCCGGTGCCGACCGAGGCGAGCGAGGTCGCCGTGGTGGCCGGGAAGCCCGCGGTGAGCGGACGACCGGTGCCGCCGCGCGAGCTCCCGAGCAGCGAGGTGAGGTACGGGGCCTCGTCCGGATGGGCCTTGATCTGCTCCCAGCCGAGCCCGTCGATGAGGAAGACGCAGTTGCGGTCGGCGGGCGCGAGCTCGGCGATCCGGGGCTCGCAGCCGGGCACGCCCTGTCCGGAGACGAGCGTCGGCAGCAGGTCGCCGAGGGAACCGCTGCCGTACTCGGGGAGCGGCGCGGTGGCGGGGTCGAGCGGAACGGGGTCGTCCGGCCACCCCTGGGCGACGGCCGTGGGCTGGGCCATCAGCGGCTGACCGCGGTGTCCGCGGTGGCCTCGGAGAGCGCCTGGGCGAAGGCCAGGGTCTGGCGGACGGTGTCCGGGCCGTCGCCGGCGTCGCTGACGCGCAGGCTGAGGTCGTCGGCGGTGGAGTTGCCGGTGTAGCCGTGGTCGGCGTCGCAGTTGGGGTCGCCGCAGGCGGCGGGCTCCAGGTCGATCCGGGAGACGGCGCCCCAGCCGATGGTCAGGACGACCTCGCGGGGCAGCGTGCCCGGGGTGTACGACTCCGGGTTGGCGACGACGCGGCTGACGACGATCGAGGAGATCCGCTCCAGCTTGACCGACTCGGTGGAGGTCGTCGCGTACGGCGTCGGGGAGCTGGTGTCGGCGGCCTGCTCGTCGGTGTGGCTGACGATGAAGCGGTTGGCCGTCAGGACGAGGACGGTGACATGGCGGCGGACCTCGTTCGCGTCGAAGGTGGTCTCCTGGTGGACCACGTACGAGGAGACGGCCTCGCCGCCGACGGCGGACTCCACCGCCTCGGCCACGAGGGCCGGGTAATAGCCACTGCGCTCGATCGCCGCGCGCAGCCCCTGGGTCGTCGTACCGCTCTTTGCCATGGACTCCATCCTAATCCGTGCGCAAGGACGGCTTGGCCGATTGTGAATGGGGTCGGGACGTTCGAGAACGCCGAGGCTGTGACATCTGCCTCCCTCCGGGCCGGCGAGGCCTTCCCTCCTCCTTGCGCGAGGCTCGTCGGACCGGTCGTGTCACTGGTAGCTCGGCAGGCGCCGGGGGCCGAGGTCGGTGCGGGGCGGGGGCGGGGCGAGGCGGACGGTGGCGCCGAGGACGGAGAGGCCGCGGGGGGCGACGACGACCGGTTCGAGGGAGATGGCGACGACCTCGGGGTGGTCGTCGACCAGCCGGGAGACCCGCAGCAGCAGCTCTTCGAGGGCCGGGGTGTCGACGGGGGCGGAGCCGCGCCAGCCGAACAGGAGCGGGGCGGTGCGGATCGAGCGGACGAGCTCGGCGGCGTCCCGGTCGGTGGCGGGGACGAGCCGGTGGGACATGTCGCCGAGCAGCTCGGAGGCGGCTCCGGCGAGGCCGAAGGAGAGGACGGCGCCGACGGCGGGGTCGATGGCCGCGCGTACGACGGTGTCGACCCCGCGCGGGACCATCGCCTGGACGACCGGCTGGAGCTCCTCGGGCTTGCCGAGGGTCTCGGTGATCTCGGCGTACGCGGTACGGAGCTGCTCCTCGGTCGCCAGGTCGAGCCGTACGCCGCCGAGGTCGGGGCGGTGGCGCAGGTGCGGTGCGGTGGTCTTGAGGGCGACGGGGAAGCCGAGCCGGGCGGCGGCGCGGACGGCCTCGTCGGGGGTGGGCGCGGGGAGGGTGGGCCGCACGCCGATCCCGTACCGGCCGAGCAGCTCGCCCGTCTCCGCGCAGCCGAGGGTCACCCCGCGCGGGTCGGCGCCCTCCTCGCCGAGCGCTCGCCGGATGAGGCCGGCGGCCCCGGTCTCGTCGATGGTGTCGAACTCGGGCACCCGCCCGGGATCGGCGGCGGCCTGGCGTCGCCACTGCGCGTACCGCACGGACTCCGCGAGGGCCCGGACGGCCCGCTCGGCGGCGGGGTAGGCGGGGATGGGGCGGGTGGCGGGCGGATCGGAGGGGGTAGAGGGGTCGGGTTGTTCGCTGTGCCGGGGCTGTGCGTCCCCTTGCCCCGGGGACGCCGGTTGCGCGGGCTCGTGCGCGGTGGGGTGCTTCGCGTCGGGCGTCCCGGGCGCGCGGGACGGCGGTGCGGTCCGGCCGGTCGGGCGGGTGCGGGTCGCCTCCGCGAGGGCCTCGGCCAGGGCGCCCATCTCCACATGGACGACGACCACGGGCTTGGCCGCGCCCGAAGCGCCCGAAGCGCCCGAAGCGTCCGCGACGGCGGAGCGCAGGGCGGCGGCCAGGACCTCGCCGTCGCCGGACTCGGTGGCGCCGTTCTCCCCGACCCAGGGGATCGCGGTGACCACCACGGCGTCGCAGGCGTCGTCCGCGAGGGCGGCGGCGAGCGCGGTGCGGAAGTCGGCGGGGGTGGCCGCGGTCGTCAGGTCGAGGGGCCGCAGCGGGCGCAGGCCCTCGGTGAGGCAGGCGTCGTAGGTGAGCAGCCCGAGGGACTCGGAGTTGCCGAGGATGGCGACACGGGGTCCGGCGGGCAGCGGCTGGTCCGCGAGGAGGAGGCCCGCGTCGACGAGCTCGGTGACGGTGTCGACCCGGATGACACCGGCCTGCCGCAGCAGCGCGGAGACGGTGGCGTGCGGGATACGGGTGACGGGGACGCGGTGGCCGGGCGGGGCGCTGCCGCTGTGGCGGGCGCCCTTGACGACCACGACGGGCTTGACCGCGGCGGTGCGGCGGGCGAGCCGGGTGAATTTGCGCGGGTTGCCGATCGACTCCAGGTAGAGGAGGACGACGTCGGTCGCGGGGTCGTCGTACCAGTGCTGGAGGAGATCGTTGCCGGAGACGTCCGCCCGGTTGCCGGCGGAGAGGAAGGAGGAGAGTCCGGCGCCGCGCCGGTGCAGCCCGGCGAGCACGGCGATGCCGATGGCGCCGGACTGGGTGAAGAGCCCGATGCGCCCGGCGGCAGGCATCTGCGGGGCCAGGGAGGCGTTCAGCCGTACGGACTCGGCCGTATTGATGATTCCGAAGGCGTTGGGACCGATGATCCGCATGCCGTACGAGCGGGCCTGGCGGACCAGCGCGCGCTGGCGCTCGCGCCCCTCGCTCCCGCTCTCGGCGTATCCGGCCGAGAGCACGACCAGGCCCCGCACCCCGTGCTCGCCGCAGTCGGCGACGGCGTCGGGGACCCGTTCGGCGGGGACGGCGACGACGGCGAGGTCGACGTCCTCGCCGATGTCGGCGACGCTGCGGAAGGCGGGCACGCCCTCCAGCTCGTGCCGCCCCTCCCCCAGGGCGCTGTTCACGGCGTGGACCCGTCCGGTGTAGCCGGCGTCGAGGAGGTTGCGCAGCACGGTCCTGCCGACCCCGCCGGGGGCGCGGCCCACGCCGATCACGGCGACCGAGCCGGGGGCGAGCAGCCGCTGCACGGACCGGGCCTCGGCGCGCTGCTCTCGCGCGCGCTGGACGGCGAGCGAGCGGTCGGTGGGCTCCAGGTCGAGGTGGAGGCGGACGGAACCGTCCTCGAAGCTGCGCTTCTGGGTGTAGCCGGCGTCCGTGAAGACCTTGATCATCTTGGTGTTCGCGGGCAGCACCTCGGCGACGAAGCGCCGGATGCCGCGCTCCCGCGCGACCGCCGCGATGTGCTCCAGGAGGGCGGAGGCGACCCCGCGCCCCTGGTGCGCGTCCTGGACGAGGAAGGCGACCTCGGCCTCGTCGGCCGGGGCGGACGCCGGGCGCCCCAGGGCGTTGATGCGGTCGTAGCGCACGGTGGCGATGAAGTCCCCGCCCACCGTGGCGGCGAGCCCCACCCGGTCCACGAAGTCGTGGTGGGTGAAGCGGTGCACGTCCTTGGCGGACAGCCTCGGGTAGGGCGCGAAGAAGCGGTAGTACTTGGATTCGTCCGAGACCTGCTCGTAGAAGCTGACCAGCCGTTCGGCGTCGTCGGCGGTGATCGGCCGGATGCGCGCGGTGCCGCCGTCACGGAGGACCACGTCCGCTTCCCAGTGGTCGGGATACGCGTGTTCCGGCTGTTCGGACTGTTCCGACGCGCTCTGCATGGGGCAAGACTACGGCCGGGGTACGACAGCGGCACCGGTCGCGCGGCGGGTGCCCGCCGGGCAAGGTAGGGAGGGCCTAATGGCCGCCCCCAAAGGGGCCGAAGGTCGGTACGAGCACGACGCCGCCCGTGAGAGACTGGTCTAGACAACCGCTGAAAGTTGAAGGGCAACCACCATGGCTGAGCGCCGCGTCAACGTCGGCTGGGCCGAGGGCCTGCACGCCCGCCCCGCCTCCATCTTCGTCCGTGCCGCAACGGCCGCCGGCGTCCCCGTGACGATCGCCAAGGCCGACGGCAACCCGGTCAACGCCGCGTCCATGCTCGCGGTGCTCGGCCTGGGCGCCCAGGGCGGCGAGGAGATCGTGCTCGCTTCGGACGCCGATGGCGCCGAGGCCGCGCTCGACCGCCTGGCGAAGCTGGTGGCCGAGGGTCTCGAGGAGCTCCCCGAGACCGTCTGACCCGTCTCCTCCCCGACGACGGATCGCGAAGGGCCGCACCTGCCGGAATTCCGGCCGGCGCGGCCCTTTTCGCATATGCGGCAGCGGGAAGAATAGCGGCGATGCATTCGGGCGATCGAAATCCGGGCAACAGCCATCAAGGGAAGCCAGGAATTCTGGCACGCCCCATCAAGAGGCAGCCCCGAATTCCCCGCCTCTTTTATAAGGCGCCCCCGTTAATTCCGCCGACCCGCGGTGTTGACGGCATGTTGCGAAACCCTCACACGCGTACGCTCCGGCCGCCGCGGCCGGTGCAGCGGCAGGGCGCGCTCCACGTGCAGGGCGGTCAGGGCGCGGGCCCGTTCGGCGTCCCCGCGCGCGACGGCGTCGACGATGGCCCCGTGCTCGGCCCAGGCCTCCACGGGCCGCGCGGTCGGCTCGACCGCGTACATCCAGGCGATCTTGTGCCGCAGCTGGGTGAGGAGCGCGGTGAGCGGCGGGCTGCCGGAGGCCTGGGCGAGCGTCTCGTGGAACCAGGCGCCGAGCGAGCTCAGGTCGTCGCCCTGGCCGCGCCTGGCCCGGTCCTGCCCCAGCCTGACCAGCCCGCGCAGCACCTTGAGGTGGGCCTCGGTGCGGCGCTGGGCGGCGCGGGCGGCCCCCAGCGGCTCCAGCAGGGTCCGGACGTCGAGCAGGTCGGCCGCCTCCCGCTCGGTGGGCTCGGCGACATGGGCGCCGGCGTGGCGGCGGGTGACCACGAAGCCCTCGGACTCCAGGGTGCGCAGCGCCTCGCGGACCGGGACGCGGGAGACCCCGTAACGGCGGGCGAGCTGTTCCTCCGTCAGCCGGGCGCCCCGCTCGAAGACACCGGAGACGATGTCGTCCCGGATCGCCGTGCATACCGAGTGCGCGGGAACACGCATGTCCGACCTCCGTATTTGATCCGCGCGGAACACCGTCGGGTGACGCCCGTCCGGCGACTCTATTGCAGGTCGCCGGAATTTCCGATGCCACCCGGTCATACGGACACAAAAAAGAAGCCCCGGCTCGAACGAGCCGGGGCTTCTTCACGGAATGCACACGTCAGACGTTGACCCCGCGAGCGCGGAGGTAGGAGACCGGGTTGATGTCCGATCCGTACTCGGCGGTGGTACGCGCCTCGAAGTGGAGGTGCGGTCCGGTCGAGTTGCCGGAGGAGCCGGAGATGCCGATCCGGTCGCCGGGGGTGACCGTCTGGCCGACGGAGACGCCGATCGAGGAGAGGTGGCCGTACTGGGTGTACGTGCCGTCGTTCATCCGGATGACGATGTTGTTGCCGTACGCGCCGCCCCAGCCGGCCTCGACGACGGTGCCGGAGCCGACGGAGACGACCGTGGTGCCGTAGGCGGCGTGGAAGTCGATGCCGGAGTGGTGGCCTGAGGACCAGAGCGAGCCGCCGGTCTTGTAGCCGGTGCTCACGTACGAGCCGGCGACGGGGAGCTGGAAGGAGTTCAGGCGCTTGCGCTCGGCCTCGCGGGCGGCACGCTCCCGCTCGGCGCGGACCTCCTTGGCGCGGGCCTCGGCCTTGCGCTTCGCCTCGGCGGCGGCCTTCTCCCGGGCGGCGGTCTCGACCGCCTCCTTCTCCTGGGCGGCGGCCTGGGCGTCGACCCGGTCCGCGAGGGAGTCGGCGGTGATCACCTGGGTGAGGCCGGTGTCCTCCGGGGAGGCGGGCTCCGTGTCGGCGGCGAGCGCCGGGGAGGCCAGGGTGCCGATCACGCCGGTCGTCGCGAGGGTCGCCACACCGGCGATTCCCACTCCGCGGCGCGCCAGACGGCTCGGTCCACGATGCTTCCCGGTGGCACGGGTGAACGCCATGTAGTGGCTGATCCTTTCCTTCCCTCTCGCCTACCGGGTTAGCTGACGGGTTCGGAGCAGGAAGGTCTCCTACGGGCCCCTCCGCTCATCGAGCGAAGGCGTCCGATTCACCCCAGGGACTGCGATGGGTCCCCGGCTCCCCAGGCTCGCGCCTTACGGGGACTCGGCGATGACTGTCCGTTGCCGCGGATGCGACGTCGTACAACGGACGAACAGCCGGATCGAAGCTAGGCCGATCTTCTGTCAATCGCCAAACAGACACGCCGTTTTGTAAGACATGCCACAGGGCAGAAGATCACACCTCACAGCAATACGGACAAAAGGGAGAACCCCGACGAACCAGGTCGCCGGGGTCCCCGAACCGGTGTGACAGCGGCTCAATCAGCCGGTCACGACCGTCACTTCACCGATGCCGAGGGCCCGCACCGGCTCCTCGATCTGCGCCGCGTCGCCGACGAGCACGGTGACGAGCCCGTCCACCGGGAAGGCGTTGACCACGGCCGCGGTCGCCTCCACCGTGCCGGTCTCGGCGAGCCGCGCGTACAACTGCGCCTGGTAGTCGTCCGCGAGGTGCTGCTCAACCTGGTCGGCGAGCGTGCCCGCGACGGAGGCGGCCGTCTCGTACTTGAGCGGCGCCACCCCCACCAGGTTCTGCACGGCCACATCGCGCTCGGCGTCCGTCAGACCGTCGGCGGCGAGGGTGCGCAGCACCTTCCACAGGTCCTCAAGTGCCGGGCCCGTGTTGGGGGTGTCGACCGAGCCGTTGATGGCGAGCAGCGACGCGCCGTTGCCCTCGCCGTCGGAGCGCAGCACCTGGCCGAAGGCGCGCACGCCGTACGTGTAGCCCTTCTCCTCGCGCAGGACGCGGTCCAGACGGGAGGTGAGGGTGCCGCCGAGGCAGTACGTGCCGAGCACCCGGGCCGGCCACACACGGTCGTGGCGGTCGCCTCCGACGCGGCCGATGAGCAGCTGCGTCTGGACGGCGCCGGGGCGGTCCACGATGACCACCCGGCCGGCGTCGTCGGCCGTGATGGGCGGCATGGGCCGCGGGTCGGCCGGGGCGCCCGTCCAGGCGCCCAGCGTCTCGGCCAGCACCTTGTCGAGGTCGACGTCGGTGAGGTCACCGACGACCACCGCGGTCGCGGCGGCGGGCCGGACGTGCGCGTCGAAGAAGGCGCGGACGGCGGCGGCGTCGATCGCGGCGACGGTCTCCTCGGTGCCCTGGCGCGGCCGGGACATGCGCGCGGTGGCCGGGAACAGCTCCTTGTAGAGCTGCTTGGCGGCGCGGCGGGCCGGGTTGGCCATCTCGTGCGGGATCTCGTCGAGGCGGTTGTTCACCAGCCGCTCGATCTCGGTCTCCAGGAACGCGGGGGCGATCAGCGCCTCGGAGAGCAGCCCGAGCGCCTTGGGGAGCCGGGAGACCGGGACCTCCAGGGAGACCCGTACGCCGGGGTGGTCGGCGGCCGCGTCGAGGGTGGCGCCGCAGCGCTCCAGCTCGGCGGCGAACTCCTCGGCGGTGTGCTGGTCGGTGCCCTCGGACAGGGCCCTGGCCATGATCGTGGCCACGCCGTCCAGGCCCTCGGGCTCGGCGTCCAGCGGGGCGTCGAGGGAGATCTCCACGGCCACCACCTGCTGGCCGGGGCGGTGGCAGCGCAGCACGGTCAGCCCGTTGTCCAGGGCGCCGCGCTCCGGCGCGGGGAAGGCCCAGGGCCTGGCCTCGCCCGGCTGGGGCTGCGGGTGGAAGGTCATGCTGGTCAACGCGGCAGCGTCGGTCACTGGTCCGCTCCCTCTTCGTCGTCGCTGTCGCCGTCGGCGCCCACCGGTTCGTAGACCAGCACGGCGCGGTTGTCCGGGCGCAGGGTGGCCTTGGCGACCTCCTGCACCTCCTGGGCGCTGATGTCGAGGACCCGGTGCACGGCGGTCAGCGCGAGCTGGGGGTCGCCGAACAGCACCGCGTACCGGCACAGTTCGTCGGCGCGGCCCGCGACCGTGCCGAGCCGGTCCAGCCACTCGCGCTCCAACTGCGCCTGCGCGCGCTCCATCTCCTCGGGCGTCGGGCCCTCGGCGGCGAAGCGGGCCAGCTCCTCGTCGACCGCCGACTCGATCTGCGGCGCCTCGACACCGCCGGAGGTCTTGACGTCCAGCCAGCCCAGCGAGGGCGCGCCGGCCAGCCGCAGCAGCCCGAAGCCGGCGGCGACGGCGGTGCGGTCGCGACGGACCAGGCGGTTGTGGAGGCGGGAGGACTCGCCGCCGCCGAGGATCGTCAGGGCCAGGTCGGCGGCGTCACACGCGCGCGTGCCGTCGTGCGGCAGCCGGTAGGCGGCCATCAGCGCACGCGCGGGGACCTCCTCCTCGACGACCTCGCGCAGCTGCTCGCCGATGACCTCGGGCAGCTCCCCGGAGCGCGGCTCGGGCTTGCCGTCGTGGCCGGGGATCGAGCCGAAGTACTTCTCGACCCAGGCGAGCGTCTGCTCGGGGTCGATGTCGCCGACGACCGACAGGACCGCGTTGTTCGGCGCGTAGTACGTACGGAAGAAGTTCCGCGCGTCTTCCAGGGTGGCGGCGTCCAGGTCGGCCATCGAGCCGATCGGGGTGTGGTGGTACGGGTGGCCCTCGGGGTACGCGAGGGCGGTGAGGCGCTCGAAGGCGGTGCCGTACGGCACGTTGTCGTAGCGCTGGCGGCGCTCGTTCTTGACGACGTCGCGCTGGTTCTCCATGGACTCGTCGTCCAGGGCGGCGAGCAGCGAGCCCATCCGGTCGGCCTCCAGCCAGAGCGCGAGCTCCAGCTGGTGCGCGGGCATGGTCTCGAAGTAGTTGGTGCGCTCGAAACTGGTGGTGCCGTTGAGCGAACCGCCGGCACCCTGCACCAGCTCGAAGTGCCCGTTGCCGTGGACCTGCTTCGAGCCCTGGAACATCAGGTGCTCGAAGAGGTGGGCGAGACCGGTCCGGCCGGCGACCTCGTGACGCGAGCCGACGTCGTACCAGAGGCAGACCGCGGCGACCGGGGTCAGGTGGTCCTCCGAGAGCACCACGCGCAGGCCGTTGGCCAGCCGGTGCTCGGTCGCTGTCAGGCCGCCGGAGCCGGCCTCGGCCGTGGCCGTGTGACCCATGGGCATGTACGTCCCTTCGATCGCGATGTGGAAAAGTCCTGCCACTGTATGCAAGCGCGCCGACACCTCGCGAAGTTCCCGTCGTTCCACGACGTCCCTCTTCCGTGTCGTGACCGGGCGCGCCGGTGACCCCGCCCGCCGTCAGGCCCGGGTCGAGGTCCCGGTTGTCAGTGGCACGGTCCACAATGGTCCGCGTCAGATCTACCTTGTTGGTGAAGGAGCCGCAGCCGCGATGGCCCGCCGCAGCACGAAGACACCGCCGCCGGACGACGCGTTCGAGGAGCGAATCCTCGACATCGACGTCGTCGACGAGATGCAGGGCTCCTTCCTCGAGTACGCGTACTCGGTGATCTACTCGCGCGCGCTGCCCGACGCCCGCGACGGCATGAAGCCCGTGCAGCGCCGCATCGTCTACCAGATGGGCGAGATGGGCCTGCGGCCCGACCGCGGGTTCGTCAAGTGCGCCCGTGTCGTCGGCGAGGTCATGGGCAAGCTGCACCCGCACGGCGACGCGTCGATCTACGACGCCATGGTGCGCATGGCCCAGCCCTTCTCCATGCGCCTCCCGCTGGTCGACGGCCACGGCAACTTCGGCTCCCTCGGCAACGACGACCCGCCCGCCGCCATGCGGTACACGGAGTCGCGGATGGCCCCGGCCGCGCTCATGATGACGGAGTCCATCGACGAGGACACCGTCGACTTCGCGCCGAACTACGACGGCCAGGAGCAGGAGCCGGTCGCGCTCCCCGCCGCCTATCCGAACCTGCTGGTCAACGGCGCCTCCGGCATCGCGGTCGGCATGGCGACCAACATGCCGCCGCACAACCTGGGCGAGGTCATCGCGGCCGCCCGCCATCTGATCCGCCACCCGAACGCGGACCTGGAGGCGCTGATGCGCTTCGTGCCGGGTCCCGACCTGCCGACCGGTGGCCGGATCGTCGGCCTGTCCGGCGTGAAGGACGCGTACGAGACGGGCCGCGGCACCTTCAAGATCCGTGCGACCACGAGCGTGGAGACCGTGACGGCCCGCCGCAAGGGCATCGTCGTCACCGAACTGCCCTTCAGCGTCGGCCCGGAGAAGGTGATCTCCAAGATCAAGGACCTGGTCGGCTCCAAGAAGCTCCAGGGCATCGCCGACGTCAAGGACCTCACCGACCGCAACCACGGCCTGCGCCTGGTGATCGAGGTGAAGAACGGCTTCGTGCCGGAGGCGGTCCTGGAGCAGCTGTACAAGCTGACGCCGATGGAGGAGTCCTTCGGCATCAACAATGTGGCCCTGGTCGACGGCCAGCCGCTCACCCTCGGCCTCAAGGAGCTCCTGGAGGTCTACCTCGACCACCGCTTCGAGGTGGTGCGGCGCCGCTCCGAGTTCCGCCGCGGCAAGAAGCGCGACCGGCTGCACCTGGTCGAGGGCCTGCTCGTCGCGCTCCTCGACATCGACGAGGTCATCCGGCTGATCCGGGAGAGCGACAACTCGGCGCAGGCGAAGGAGCGCCTGATGGAGCGCTTCTCGCTGAGCGAGATCCAGACGCAGTACATCCTGGACACCCCGCTGCGCCGGCTCACCAAGTTCGACCGGCTTGAGCTGGAGACCGAGCGCGACCGGCTCACCGGCGAGATCGACGAGCTGACCGGGATCCTGGAGTCCGACGCCGAGCTGCGCAAGCTGGTCTCTGCGGAGCTGGCGGGGGTCGCGAAGAAGTTCGCCACCGACCGGCGCACGGTCCTGCTGGAGTCGGCGGGCGCCCCCGTCACGACCGTGGCCCTGGAGGTCGCGGACGACCCGTGCCGGGTGCTCCTGTCGTCCACGGGGCTGCTCGCCCGTACGGCCACGGCGGAGGTGGCGGCCGCCGACCCGGAGGCCAAGCGCGTCAAGCACGACGCCATCGTCTCCTCGGTCGCGGCCACCCAGCGCGGCGACGTCGGTGCGGTGACCTCGGCCGGACGGCTGCTGCGGCTCGCCGTGATCGACCTCCCGCAGCTCCCCGACACGGCGGCCGCGCCGAATCTGTCGGGCGGGGCGCCGCTCTCCGAGTTCCTCTCCCTGGAGGAGGGCGAGACGGTCGTCTGCCTGACCACCCTCGCCGAGGCCTCCCCCGGCCTCGCGATCGGCACGCTCCAGGGCGTGGTCAAGCGCGTGGTGCCGGACTACCCGGCCAACAAGGACGAGCTGGAGGTCATCGGCCTCAAGGACGGTGACCGGATCGTGGGCGCGGTGGAGCTGCGGACCGGTGAGGAGGACCTGGTCTTCATCACCTCCGACGCCCAGCTGCTGCGCTACCCGGCCTCCCAGGTGCGGCCGCAGGGCCGGCCCGCGGGCGGCATGGCGGGCATCAAGCTGTCGGCGGGCGCCGAGGTCATCTCCTTCACCGCCGTGGACCCGGCGGTGGACGCGGTGGTGTTCACGGTCGCGGGCTCCACGGGCACGCTGGACGACTCGGCCGGCACCTCGGCGAAGCTGACCCCGTTCGACCAGTACCCGCGCAAGGGCCGCGCCACGGGCGGCGTGCGCTGCCAGCGCTTCCTGAAGGGCGAGGACATCCTCCTCCTGGCCTGGGCGGGCGCCGTCCCGGCCCACGCCGCCCAGAAGAACGGCACCCCGTCCAAGCTCCCGGCCCCGGACCCGCGCCGCGACGGCTCGGGCACCCCGCTGGCGATGCCGGTGGAGGTCGTGGCGGGGCCGCTCGGCTAGCCCGGCTCCGCACGCAAGCCCTCTGCCCCGCGCCCGCGCGCGGGGCAGAGGGCCTTTCCGCTTCCTGGGGGGGGAGGGTTTACGCGGGCCGGGGCGCGGTCGGGGCGTAGACGGCCTCGATCCCGGCGACGATCAGCCGCAGCCCCTCCTCGAAGCCGTTGTCGTAGTCGGCGAAGAGCTCCGGTCCGGCCGCCGCCGCGAGCGGGTAGTCCGCGAGCCGCTCGGCGCGCCCCTCCAGGTCGAAGCCCTCCCGGGGCTCCCCCGGCACCGGCTCGGTGCCCTGCTCCTCGGTGACGAAGCCGAGCGTGTACATGTACGCCGTGGTGCTGGCCCGCACCGCCTGGTGCAGCGAGAAGCCCGCGTCGACGAGCGAGCCCAGCTGGAGCTCCATGTCCGCGGCGAAGTCGGTCCCGGTGAAGCGGGCGCCGCTGTAGACCTTGGCGCCGTCGCGGTAGCGCAGCAGTCCGGCACGCAGGCCCCGGTTGACCGCGAGGATCCGCTCCTGCCAGGTGAGCTCGCCCGGCGGCCGCCCCTCGGGGTCCACGACCATCCGCCGGTACATCACGGTCGCCATCTCGTCGAGCAGCGCCTGCTTGTTCTTGAAGTGCCAGTAGAGCGCGGGCGCCTGGACGTTCAGCTCCTGGGCGATGGCGCGCAGCGTCAGCCCGTCGAGGCCCCGCTCGTTGAGCAGGCTCAGAGCGGTCTCAGCCACCGATGCGGGGTCCAGCCGGGTCGTCTTCTTGGTCGCCACTCCGTCACGGTATCCCCTTGACAACTTAACACCGTTAAAGAGATCCTCGTGATGTCGGAATTTAACGCTGTTAAGGATGCGGGCCTCAGGAGGGATCGTCATGACGAGCAGGAAGTGTGGGCAGAGCGGGGAGACCGTCGGCGTCGCGGAGACGGACGTCGTCATCGTCGGAGCGGGACCCACCGGACTGGTGCTCGCCATCGACCTGGCCCGCCGGGGCGTGCGCGCCCTGCTCGTCGAGAAGGCGGACCGGCTCTTCCCCGGCTCGCGCGGCAAGGGCATCCAGCCGCGCAGCCAGGAGGTGCTCGACGACCTCGGGGCGCTGGGCGGGATCCTGGCGGCGGGCTCGCCCTACCCCCGGATGCGCGCCTGGGAGGGCGCCGAGCGGCGGGGCGAGTGGGACATGATGGCCCGCTCCGAGCCGACCGAGCGGGTGCCGTACGCGAATGTGCTGCTGATCCCGCAGTCACGCACCCAGGAGGTGCTGTACGCGCGCCTTCGGGAGCTCGGCGGCGATGTCCGGTTCGGCACCGCGCTCACGGGGTTCCGCCAGTCCGAGGACGGGGTCGAGGCGGAGCTCTTCACCGGCGCGACGGTGCGGGCCGCCTATCTCGTGGCGGCCGACGGCGGGCGCTCCACCGTGCGCGCGGCGCTCGGCATCGGCATGACGGGCGAGACCGTCGACCCCCGCCCGATGCTCGTCGCGGACGTCCGCCTCGCCCCCGGCGCGATCGTGGACCGTGGCAACTGGCATGTCTGGCCGAAGGCGCCGGGCGGAGCCGTGGCCCTGTGCCCGCTGCCCGGGGGCGACCAGTTCCAGCTCATCGCCACCTTCGACGACGAGGCCGCCGCCGTGGACACCGCCCCGCTCGCCGTCCGCGAGCTCCTCGCCGATCGCGCGCCGCTCGCCGCGACGGACGTCGTCGAGGTGCTCTGGGCCTCCGACTTCCGCGCCCGCGCGGCGATGGCGGACCGGTTCCGCGACGGCCGGGTCTTCCTCGCGGGCGACGCGGCCCATGTGCACTCCCCCGCCGGCGGCCAGGGCCTCAACACCGGCATCCAGGACGCGTACAACCTGGGCTGGAAGCTGGACAGGGTCCTGCGGCACGGCGCCCCGACGGCGCTGCTCGACTCCTACGAGGCCGAGCGCCTTCCGGTCGCCGCCGACGTCCTCGGCATCAGCACCCGCCTCCACCGGGAGAGCGCCACGCGCGAGACCACCCAGCGCGGCGAGGAGGTCCAGCAGCTCACGCTCGGCTACCGGGACTCGCCGCTCGCCGTGGAGACCCGGAGCGGGCTCGCCCACGGCGCCCTGCGCGCGGGCGACCGCGCACCGGACGGACCGTACGGCGACGGCGCCCGGCTCTTCGACGTCTTCCGGGGCCCGCACCTCACGCTGCTCGCGGTCGGCGTCCCGCTCCCGCCCCTGGCGGACGGGACGGTGCGCACGGCCCGCCTCGCCGCGTACGAGCCGTACGGCACGGGCCTGTTCCTGATCCGCCCCGACGGGTACGTGGGCTGGGCGGGCGCCGACGCCGACGGCCTCGACAGCTACCTCGCCGCCCTCGGCACCACGGCCGCTACGGTGCGGGGCTAGGGCGCATGCGCCGTGTCCTCCGGCTCCTCCTCGCTGCCGGGTACGTAGCGCAGGACGCCCCACATGGCGTGCTCGTCCGGGGTGTCCTGCGGACCGTTCTGCTCGCAGTCGGCCAGCTCCTTGCGCAGGGCGGCGGCGTCGACACCGGTGCCGATGAGGACCAGCTGGGTCAGCCGCTCCTCGCCCGCGGGCCACGGCTCCGGCAGGAAGCGCAGGAAGCGGCCGACCGCGTGGACGCCGTAGCGGTTGGCCGGGTCGGCGGAGCCGAAGTCGACGAAGCCCTTGAGGCGGTAGAGGCCCTCGGGGCGCCCGTCGAGGAAGGCCATCAGCCGGCGAGGGTGCAGCGGCGTCGCCGTGCTCAGGGAGACCGTGTCGTACGCGGCGTGCGGGTGCGCGTGCCCGGCGGCGTCTTCCTCGTCGGGGCCGTACAGGATGTCCTCGATGGACATCTGCCCCTCGATCTCGTCCTCCGGCACGACCCGGTCGAAGAGCAGCTCGGGATCGATCCGCCCGTGCGCCGCCTCGATCACCGCCGCCCGCGGGGCGAGCGCGGCGACCGTGTCGCGGACGGTCCGCAGGTCCTCGGCCGGGACCCGGTCGGCCTTGTTGACGACGACCAGGTCGGCCACGGCGAGATGGCGGTCGGTCTCCGGGTGCCGGGCGCGCGTGGCGGCGAACTCGGCGGCGTCGACCACCTCGATCAGCCCGCCGTACACGATCCGCTCGTTGTCGCTGGCCAGCAGCATGCGGACCAGCTCTTGCGGCTCCGCGAGCCCGCTGGCCTCGATCACGATCACGTCCAGGCGGACCTCGGGGCGGGTGAGCACCTCCAGGTACTCGTCGAGCTCGCCGGCGTCCACCGCGCAGCACAGACAGCCGTTGCCGAGGGAGACGGTGGAGCCGACCTGGCCGGCGACGGTCATGGCGTCGATGCCGATGTCGCCGAAGTCGTTGACCATGACCCCGATCCGCGTCCCGCGCGCGCTGCGCAGCAGATGGTTGAGCAGGGTGGTCTTCCCCGCCCCGAGAAACCCGGCCAGGACGACGACGGGGATCTGCTGGGTGGTCAAGGGCTCTGTCCTCCGGGCCTTCGGTGCCCGCGCGGGTCGTCGGAGCCCGCGCGCGAAGCCCCCAGGATAGGCAGGCCGCCCCCGGGATCCGGGCAGCGGCATTTCCGGTCGGCGCCCTCGTCCCCGTACCGTTTCCGCCATGAGCCCCGCAGCCACCTCCTTCGCGCGGCCGCCCGTCCGCCGGCGCAGGCTCGGGTGGCCTCGGCGGATGTTCTCGCAGGTCCTGCTGATGCAGCTGGCCATCGCCACCGGCGTGACCGTGCTGGCCACCGGCTTCTTCCTGGCCCCGCTGAGCGCCCAGCTCGACGACCAGGCGATGCGCAGAGCCCTCGCCATCGCCCAGACCACGGCCTCCCCTCGGGTGGCCGCCGACCTGCTGTCGACCCGGCCCTCCGCACAGGGGCCGGTGCAGGCGGAGGCCGAGCGGATCCGGCGGTCCACGGGCGCCGAGTACGTGGTGGTGATGGACACCCGCGGGATCCGCTGGTCCCACACGGACCTCGCCCAGATCGGCCGGACCGTCTCCACCGACCCGAGCGAGGTGCTCGCGGGCCACCAGGTGATGGAGATCGACAGCGGCACCCTGGGCCGCTCCGCGCGCGGCAAGGCGCCGCTGCGGGACGGCAAGGGCGAGATCGTCGGCGCGGTGTCCGTCGGCATCGAGTACGACAGCGTCCGCGACCGGCTCCTGGGCGCGATCCCCGGCCTCCTCGCGTACGCGGGCGGCGCTCTCGCGGCGGGTGCGCTCGCCGCGTATCTGATCTCCCGCAGGCTCCAGCGGCAGACCCACGACCTGGCCTTCTCCGACATCTCGGCGCTGCTCGCCGAGCGCGAGGCAATGCTGCACGGCATCCGTGAGGGCGTGGTGGCCCTCGACCGCACGGGCAGGATCCGGCTCATGAACGACGAGGCCCAGCGGCTGCTCGGGCTGGGTCCCGAGGCGACCGGACGCCCGCTGGACGAGGTCCTGGGCTCCGGCCGTACCGCGGACGTGCTCGCGGGCCGCGCCACCGGCGAGGACCTGGTGACGGTGCGCGGCAACCGGGTGCTGATCGCCAACCGGATGCCCACCCACGACGGCGGCGCGGTCGCCACCCTGCGCGACCGCACCGAGCTGGAGCGGCTGGGCCGCGAGCTGGACTCGACGCGCGGCCTGATCGACGCCCTGCGGGCCCAGGACCACGAGCACGCCAACCGCTTGCACACGCTGCTCGGCCTGCTGGAGCTGGAGATGTACGAGGAGGCCGCCGACTTCGTCAACGAGGTGGTCGGGGTGCACCGGACCACCGCCGAGCAGGTCACCGAGAAGGTCCGCGACCCGCTGCTGGCCGCGCTGCTCGTCGGCAAGGCGACCGTCGCCGCCGAACGGGGAGTGTCGCTGCGCATCGCCCCCGGCTCGCTGCTCCCGGACCGCCTGGTCGACCCGCGCGAGCTGGTCACGGTCGTCGGCAACCTCGTCGACAACGCCCTGGACGCCGCCTCCGGCACCGCTGACGCGCGCGTGGAGGTGGATCTGCGGGCCGAGGGCCGCACGGTCGTCCTTCGGGTCACGGACAGCGGCCCCGGCGTCCCGGCCGAGCGGCGCGAGCTGATCTTCACCGAGGGCTGGACCACGAAGGAGCTTCCGGCGCACGGCAAGCGGGGCCTGGGGCTCGCCCTGGTGCGCCGGCTCGCGGAGCGCCGGGGCGGCTCCGCCCGGGTCGACACCGGCGCGGACGGGGGCGCGGAGTTCACCGTCGTCCTGCCGGACGCGCTGGGCGAGGCCGAGCCGACGGTTCCCTCGCCCGCGGGGGAGCTCTCGCCCCGGTCCTTCGGGGAGGCCCGGTGATCGGCGTCCTGGTCGTCGACGACGACACGCGGGTGGCCCGGATCAACGCCGCGTACGTGGCCAAGGTGCCCGGCTTCCAGGTGGTCGCCGTCGCCCACTCGGCGACGGAGGCCCTGGCCGGGCTCGCCGGGGCGCAGACCCCGGTCGACCTGATCCTGCTGGACCACTACCTCCCCGACGGCAACGGCCTCGCGGTGGTGCGGGAGCTGCGCGCCCTCGGCCACCAGTGCGACGTGATCATGGTGACGGCGGCGCGCGACGTGGCCACGGTCCAGGCGGCGATGCGGCACGGGGCACTGCAGTACCTGGTCAAGCCGTTCAGCTTCGCGGGGCTGCGGGCCAAGCTGGAGGCGTACGCGGCGCTGCGGCGGGCCCTGGACGGCGGCGGCGAGGCGGAACAGGCCGAGGTCGACCGCATCTTCGCGGCGCTCTCGGCCGGCACGGTCGCCCCCGAGCTGCCGAAGGGCCACTCCCCGACGACGGCCGAACTGGTACGGCAGGTGCTGCTCGCGGCGGAGGGCGCGCTGTCGACCCAGGACATCGCCGAACGGGCCGGGGTGAGCCGTCAGACCGCCCAGCGCTACCTCAAACTGCTGGAGCGGACGGGCCGGGTCCGCCTCTCCCTGAAGTACGGCGAAACGGGCCGCCCCGAACACCGCTACGAATGGGCCGCCTCCACGACCCGCTGAGACGCCCGGGCGAGGCCCAGGCGCTGCCCCGGGGCCCTCAGACGGCCCCCGCCCCCGTGAGCGCCCGTACCTCCGTCTCGGCGTGCCGGGCCTCGTCCGGTGGCTCCACCGAGGTGACGGTGCCGAGCCAGCCCGCGAGGAAGCCGAGGGGGATGGAGACCAGCCCCGGGTTCTGTAGCGGGAAGAACTGGAAGTCGATGCCCGGGAAGAGGGATTCCGGGCTGCCGGAGACGACCGGGGAGACCAGCACCAGCAGGACGGCGGGGATCAGACCGCCGTACACCGACCAGACCGCGCCCCGGGTGGTGAAGCGGCGCCAGAACAGCGAGTAGAGCAGCACCGGCAGGTTCGCGGAGGCCGCGACGGCGAAGGCGAGGCCGACGAGGAAGGCCACGTTGAGGTCGCGGGCGAGCAGACCGAGGCCGATCGCCGCCACCCCGATCCCGGCGGCGGCGCACCGCGCGACGGTCACCTCGCTGTACTGCTTGGCGTGGCGGCGGCGCAGCGAGGCGTAGAGGTCGTGGGCGACGGAGGCGGACGAGGCCAGCGTGATACCGGCCACGACGGCGAGGATCGTGGCGAACGCGACGGCGGCGACGACCGCGAAGAGGACGGTGCCGCCGGTGGAGCCCGCGCCGCCGCCGAGGTCGAGGGCGAGCAGGGGCACGGCGGTGTTGCCCGCGCTGTTGGAGGCGCGGACGGTGTCCGGTCCGACGACGGCGGCCGCGCCGAAGCCCAGGACGATCGTCATCAGGTAGAAGCAGCCGATGAGGCCGATCGACCAGACGACGGAGCGGCGGGCGGCCCGCGCGGTGGGCACCGTGTAGAAGCGGGACAGGATGTGCGGCAGTCCCGCGGTGCCGAGCACAAGGGCGAGACCGAGGCTGACGAAGTCGACGCGCGCGGTCCAGTCGCCGCCGTAGCGCAGCCCGGGCGCGAGGAAGGCCCGGCCGTGGCCGCTGCGGTCGGCGGCGGCGGTGAGCAGCTGGTCGAAGTCGCCGTGGAAGCGGACCAGGACGAGCACGGTGAGGGCGATCGTGCCGGCCATCAGGAGCACGGCCTTGACGATCTGGATCCAGGTGGTGGCGCGCATGCCGCCGAGCGACACGTACACGACCATCAGCGCGCCGACGCCGATGACGGTCCAGGAGCGGGCGGCTTCGCTGCTGCCGCCGAGGAGCAGGGCCACGAGGCTTCCGGCGCCGACCATCTGGGCCACGAGGTAGAGCACGGAGACGGTGACGGAGGAGGTTCCGGCGGCGATGCGGACGGGGCGCTCGGCCATCCGGGAGGCGACGACGTCGGCGAGGGTGAAGCGGCCGCAGTTGCGGACCAGTTCGGCGACGAGCAGGAGCACGACCAGCCAGGCGACGAGGAAGCCGACGGAGTACAGCATGCCGTCGTAGCCGAAGAGGGCGATCAGTCCGGAGATGCCGAGGAAGGAGGCAGCCGACATGTAGTCGCCGGCGATGGCGAACCCGTTCTCCATGGGCGAGAAGAGCCGGCCGCCGGCGTAGAACTCCTCGGCCGAGCCCTGCCGCTTGCGGCCGACCCAGGTGGTGATCCCGAGGGTGACCGCGATGAAGGCGCTGAAGAGCAGCAGGGACAGGGTCTGGTGGTTTCCGGTCACCGCCGCACCCCCCGGGTCATCTCCTGGGTGTCCCAGCGCAGTTCCAGGGCGGCGCGGTCCCTGCGCAGCCGGGCGTGCCGGGCGTACGCCCAGGTCAGCAGGAAGGTGGTGGCGAACTGGCCGAGTCCGGCGAGCATCGCCACGTTCACCGCTCCGGCGACCGGCCGGGCCATGAGTCCGGGGGCGGCGGTCGCGGCGACCACGTACGCGAGGTACCAGAGGACGAAGGCGGCGGCCGCCGGGAAGACGAAGCGGCGGTAGCGGGCGCGTACTTCCTGGAAGGCGGGGCTGCGCTGGACCTCCAGATAGATGTCGGCCGCGCTGTGGGCCTGCTGCCGGGGGAGGCCGCCGTGCGGTGCCGGGGCGGCTGCTCCGGGCTCGGCGTGCTCGCCCCGGCCGGCGGCCGGAGCGTCGTACCAGGGGTCGTCGATCCGCACCGCCGCGGGCTCGCGCCCCTCCTGCTTCTCCACTGGTGAACTCTCCTTGTCAGCGAACCGTTTCGGCCGCGTGCCCAAGGATGGACAGAGCGGGAAGATCCCGGACTCTTCTCCCGCGCTCTTCACCCCATCAGGTGACGGATCCCCCGATACACGTGACCGGCCCGTCCGATAGGCATATCGGACGGGCCGGTCAGAAGGCGGTGCCGGTCGGGCCGGCGTCGGTCAGGCGTCGATGCGCGAGCGGTCGAGGGTCGCCGCGGAGCTGGTGATGAACTCCTTGCGCGGGGCCACGTCGTTGCCCATGAGGAGGTCGAAGACCTGCTCGGCCGAGTCCAGGTCGCCGATGTTGATCCGGCGCAGGGTGCGGTGGCGCGGGTCCATCGTGGTCTCCGCCAGCTGGTCCGCGTCCATCTCGCCGAGGCCCTTGTAGCGCTGGATGGAGTCCTTGTAGCGGACGCCCTTGCGCTGGAACTCCAGCAGCGTCTGGCGCAGCTCCCCGTCCGAGTACGTGTAGACGTACTTGTCCTGGCCCTTCTTGGGCTGGATCAGCTCGATGCGGTGCAGCGGCGGCACCGCGGCGAAGACCCGGCCGGCCTCGACCATGGGGCGCATGTAGCGCTGGAAGAGGGTCAGCAGCAGGCAGCGGATGTGGGCGCCGTCGACGTCGGCGTCGACCAGCAGCACGATCTTGCCGTACCGGGCCGCGTCGATGTCGAAGGTGCGGCCCGAGCCCGCCCCTATGACCTGGATGATCGCTCCGCACTCGGCGTTCTTGAGCATGTCCGAGACGGAGGACTTCTGGACGTTGAGGATCTTGCCGCGGATCGGGAGCAGCGCCTGGAACTCACTGTTGCGGGCCAGCTTGGCGGTGCCGAGCGCGGAGTCTCCCTCGACGATGAAGAGCTCGCTGCGCTCGACGTCGTCGCTGCGGCAGTCGGCCAGCTTGGCAGGCAGCGAGGAGGTCTCCAGCGCGGTCTTCCTGCGCTGCGCCTCCTTGTGCTGGCGGGCCGCGATCCGGGTGCGGGCGGCGGCGACGGCCTTCTCCAGGACGGCGCGGGCCTGGGCCTTGGCGTCGCGCTTGGTGGAGGTGAGGAACTCCTTCAGCTCGCGGGCGACCACGGTGGCGACGATACGGCGGGCCGCGGAGGTGCCGAGCACCTCCTTGGTCTGGCCCTCGAACTGCGGCTCGGCCAGGCGGACGGTGACGACCGCGGTGAGGCCCTCCAGGGCGTCGTCCTTGACGATGTCGTCCTCGGCGACGCGCAGCATCTTGGCGGAGCGCAGCACCTCGTTCACCGTCTTGGTGATCGCCTGCTCGAAACCGGAGATGTGGGTGCCGCCCTTGGGGGTGGCGATGATGTTGACGAAGGACTTGACCGTGGTGTCGTAACCGGTGCCCCAGCGCAGGGCCACGTCCACGCCGAGCTCGCGGGTGACCTCGGTGGGGGTCATGTGGCCGCGGTCGTCGAGGACCGGGACGGTCTCCTTGAAGGTGCCCTGGCCGGTGAGGCGCAGCACGTCGCAGACGGCCTTGTCCTGGGCGAGGAACTCGCAGAACTCGCTGATGCCGCCGTCGAAGCGGAACGTCTCCTCGCTCTTGCCCACGCCCTCCAGGTCGCGCTCGTCGCTGACGACGATGGTGAGACCGGGGACGAGGAAGGCGGTCTGGCGGGCGCGCTGGTGCAGCGTCTCCAGGGAGAGCTTGGCGTCCTTGAGGAAGATCTGGCGGTCGGCCCAGTAGCGCACGCGGGTGCCGGTGCGGGTCTTGGGGACGCGCTTGCCCTTGATCAGGCCGCCGGACGGGTCGAACGGGCTGTCGGGGCCCTGCTCGGTGAACATCCCGGGGACGCCGCGGCGGAAGCTGATCGCGTGCGTGGCGCCGTTGCGGTCGACCTCGACGTCGAGCCGGGCGGAGAGGGCGTTCACCACGGAGGCGCCGACGCCGTGCAGACCGCCGGAGGCCGCGTAGGAGCCGCCGCCGAACTTTCCGCCGGCGTGCAGCTTGGTCATGACGACCTCGACGCCGGACAGGCCGGTCTTCGGCTCGACGTCGACGGGGATGCCGCGGCCGTTGTCGCGGACCTCGACGGAGCCGTCGTCGTGGAGGATCACGTCGATGCGGTCGCAGTAGCCGCCGAGCGCCTCGTCGACGGAGTTGTCGATGATCTCCCAGATGCAGTGCATCAGGCCACGGCTGTCGGTGGACCCGATGTACATACCGGGTCGCTTGCGAACGGCTTCGAGCCCTTCCAGGACGAGCAGGTGCCGCGCGGTGTAGTTGGAACCGTCACGGTCTGCGGTCAGCAGCGCACTGGACGTCTCGGCGGTCACGCGGTTCGCTCCTCGCTGAATTTGAAATCTGGCCCGGTGGGGTAAGGCCCGGCTTCGGTCACCGGTCAGAGGGTACCGATGCCTGGTAGAGCCGTTGTAACGCCACCCACCCTGATTCCTCATGCTAGTCCAGAGTCGTATGGATGTTCGATCCCTCGATGGGGTGACGCGAACATCACGTTCCCTTCGAGGCATGAACCATTTAGGGTTCGGGCACGTCCTCATGAACAACCGGCAACCCGCCGGGAGGATGCGACCACACACAGCAATGCGAAACCCGTAGAGCGAAGCAATACGGCTCATTCGCCGCCAACCGGCAGCAGACAGCCACCTTGGGTAGAAGAAGTTTCGAGGAAAAGCCACGAGCGGGAACGTTTTCGGCCTGGTTGGATGTTGACCCTGGTACGACAGCTCGTCGAGCTAGAGAAGAGGCGACGTGACTACTGTTCTGACACCCGCGAGCCCCCTGACGGCCGCTGACCGCTGCGACCGCTGCGGCGCCCAGGCATACCTGCGCGTCGTCCTGACGAGCGGCGGTGACTTGCTCTTCTGCGCCCACCACGGACGCAAGTTCGAGCCGGAACTCAAGAAGATCGCCGCAGAGATACAGGACGAGACGGACCGGCTCACGGATGTGCCGGCCCGCACGATGGGCGACGAGCACTGACGCTTCTCATCCACGACGAGCCAGGAGCCGGTACCTGAGACCGGCCGACGGGCGGTCACCCCCGCACCACAAGGGGGGTGACCGCCCGTTCTCACACCGTCACGAGCGCCACTCCCGGACCGTCAGAAGCGCTGCGGCAGCACCGCCGGGACCCGGGTGTAGACCCCGGGGTTCTCCGCCTGGCCACAGCCGCTCCCCCAGGACACCAAACCGATCAGCCGGCCCTTGGCCACCAGCGGGCCTCCGCTGTCCCCCTGGCAGGCGTCCCTGCCCCCCTGGGGATCTCCCGCGCACAGCATGGTGTCGCCGCGGTACGCCACGCCGGCACCGCCCGGGTACGCCCGCTCGCAGGCCGCGTCCGGCAGGACCTGCACGCGCGCCGACCGCAGCGACATCGCGTACGTACCGTTGCCGCTCGTGTCGCCCCAGCCGTACACGTCCGCCGCCGTCCCCGGCTCAAGGGCGGAGTCCCCCGGCGCGGCCACCGCGAGCACGTACGAGGCCGGCAGCGCCTTCTCCAGCGTGAGGACGCCCACGTCCCCCGAGTTGGTCGACGGGTCGTAGTCCGGGTTCACCCAGGTCCCGGATACCCGGACCTCCTGCCCGCCGTGGCCACGCAGCGACGTACGGCCCGCGATCACCTGGAAGTCGGACAGTTGCCACGGCTCGCCCCCGAGGGCCTCACGACCCAGGCAGTGGGCCGCCGTGAGCACCTTGGTGGGCGCGACGACCACCCCGCCGCAGAACTGCCCCGCCCGCGTACCCCCGAACCGGTCACGGCTGGAGAGCGCGACGACCCAGGGCGCGTCGTCGATCCGGGCCGGCTGACCGCCGACCACGACACTGTCCGCGGCCGCGGGCGCGGCGGCGGCGAGCGGCGGCGCCGCCGCGGCGATCAGGCCCAGGGCGCCGGTCAGCGCTCGGGCGATGGGACGACGCATGAAGTCTCCTGACTCTCCGGTGATGTCGGTTCACCCAGAGTCGTCCACGCCCGCCTCCCTCGCACGCGCGCACGACGAAGGGCCCGGCCCCCTCGCGGGGGAACCGGGCCCTTCGCACGTCACTGCCGAGGATCAGTCGAGGTAGTCGCGCAGCACCTGCGAACGCGACGGGTGACGCAGCTTCGACATGGTCTTCGACTCGATCTGGCGGATGCGCTCACGCGTCACGCCGTAGACCTTGCCGATCTCGTCGAGCGTCTTCGGCTGCCCGTCGGTGAGACCGAAGCGCATGGAGACGACGCCCGCCTCACGCTCGGAGAGCGTGTCGAGGACGGAGTGCAGCTGCTCCTGGAGCAGCGTGAAGCTGACCGCGTCGGCCGGGACGACCGCCTCGGAGTCCTCGATGAGGTCACCGAACTCGCTGTCGCCGTCCTCGCCCAGCGGGGTGTGCAGCGAGATCGGCTCACGGCCGTACTTCTGGACCTCGATGACCTTCTCGGGGGTCATGTCGAGTTCCTTGGCCAGCTCCTCCGGGGTGGGCTCGCGGCCCAGGTCCTGGAGCATCTGGCGCTGCACACGGGCCAGCTTGTTGATGACCTCGACCATGTGCACCGGGATACGGATGGTGCGGGCCTGGTCGGCCATGGCGCGGGTGATCGCCTGACGGATCCACCAGGTGGCGTACGTGGAGAACTTGTAGCCCTTGGTGTAGTCGAACTTCTCGACCGCGCGGATCAGACCCAGGTTGCCCTCCTGGATCAGGTCCAGGAAGAGCATGCCGCGGCCGGTGTAGCGCTTGGCCAGCGAGACCACCAGACGGAGGTTGGCCTCCAGGAGGTGGTTCTTGGCGCGGCGGCCGTCCTCGGCGATGATCTCCAGCTCGCGCTTGAGCTTCGGCGCCAGCTTGTCGGAGTTCGCCAGCTTGTCCTCGGCGAACAGACCGGCCTCGATGCGCTTGGCGAGCTCGACCTCCTGCTCGGCGTTGAGCAGCGGGACCTTGCCGATCTGCTTCAGGTAGTCCTTGACCGGGTCCGCGGTGGCACCGGCGACGGCGACCTGCTGCGCCGGCGCGTCGTCCTCGTCCTCGTCGGACAGGACGAAGCCCTTGCTCTCGCCCTCGGACTCTTCCTCGTCCTTGCCGGGCGCGACGTCCTCGAGCAGCTCCTCGCCCTCGAGCAGCTCTTCGTCGTCCTTCTTGGACGTCTTCTTGGCGGCCGTCTTCTTGGCGACGGTCTTCTTGGCCACCGCCTTCTTGGCGACGGTCTTCTTGGCGGCGGCCTTCTTGGCAGGCGAGCCGGCCTCGTCGGACGGGTCCGCGCCCTCGGCCGTCGAGGCCGCGGTGGCGGCCGAGACGGTCTTCGTCACGGTCGTCCTGGCGGTGACGGTCTTGGTGGCGGTGCGCTTGGCCGGGCTCTTCGCGGCGACGCTCTTGCGGGCGCGCTTCGGCGACTCCGCTGCACTGACCATCAGCGTCACACCCTCTTCCTCGAGGATCTGATTGAGGCTGCGCAGAACATTCTTCCACTGGGTTGGCGGAATCTGGTCAGCCTCGAAGGCCCGACGCACGTCATCGCCGGCGATCTGCCCATCAGCCTTTCCCCGCTCGATGAGCGCCATCACAGACTCGGACTCGGCGATCTCCGGCGGGAGCGTACGGGATGTGCTGGCCGACACGAACAACCTCTCGGAACGATGGAAAACGGCTTCCGGCCCCGCCCTGGATCGGGCTGGAGCCGACGACCGTCGGCCTGGAATGTGCCGACGGCGCGGGCTGGACCGGGGAACTGCACAGCGCCTGCAGCGGCGGCTGTATTCCTTCCTCGGCTGTCACCTCTTAGGTCATCGCGCGGCTTCCAGGAGTGTTACGCCCAATCCGCGTGGCCCGAGTCACACCCCATTCACGCCCATTATTGAACGAAACGGTCCGAACATGCCTCGATCAGCCCGATCGGCTGGATCTTCTTGATCACCCTGACTCGGTACGTTCGACCCGTTCGGCGCGATCCGCCCGCCCGGCACGGCCCGCAGGCCCGGCACGAAGGCGCCGCGACCGGTCCGCCCGCGGCGCCACGGCGCGCGTCAGTGCTCGCGGGGAGCCGGGACGACGCGCTCCACCTCGGGGTGGACGGTCAGCAGCTGCCGCATGGCCGACTCGGCGCCGTGCGCGTCTCCCGCGGCGAGGGCGTCGACGATCCGGGCGTGGTGCGCGAGGCAGGCCTCGCCGGGGCGGTCGCAGCCGGTGGCGGGGCCGCCGGACACCTGGAGCGCGGCGGCGACGATGCCGGAGAGGTGCTCCAGCATGCGGTTGCCCGCGAGCTGGATGAGCAGCGCGTGGAACTCGGCGTCCGCGCGGGAGAAGGTGATGCCGTCACCCTGGGCGTAGGCGTGCCCCATGATCTCGACCATGTCGGCGAGGCGCTGCTGGATGTCCTCACGCCCATGACCGGCGGCGAGCCGGGCGGCGAGGGGCTCGATGGTCCAGCGCAGCTCGTTCAGCTCGCGGCGCTGGTCGTCGCGCTGCGGGCCGAAGGCGCGCCACTCGATGATGTCGGGGTCCAGAAGGTTCCAGTCGCTGACCGGCCGGACCCGGGTGCCGACGTTGGGGCGGGCGCTGACGAGACCCTTGGCCTCCAGCACGCGCAGCGACTCGCGGACGACGGTGCGCGAGACCTCGAAGCGCTGGCCGATCTCCTCCGGTACGAGAGGACGGTCGGCGCCGAGGTCGCCCGAGACGATCATCTGGCCGAGCTGCTGGACGAGCTGTCCGTGCAGTCCGCGGCCGCGGCTGCCGGCGCTCCTGCGGCCGACGCGGCCGAGGTCGGCCTCCGCCCCCTCCCAGGCGGGCGGTCCGACGCGGTCGGCTCCGGGCGCCTCCGCGTAGGGGTAGCGGTCGAGATCGCCCGGGGCGCCGAGGCCGGACTCGACGGAACGGGCGGCGGTCATCATCGTGTGCGCAAGGGTACTCACGCATCCTTTGTCGGCGTGCCTCTCGTGACCCTTGAGGTCTTTGGTGAAAAGCACACGAAAGGGTGATCGGCACCCCCTACACAATTGACGATTAATCGGACATAAAGGGCCCTTTTCAAGGGAGTTGACGGCAAACCGGAACCTTTCGGTCCGCTTGTGATCACCAACGGGCCCTGCCGCGAAGGCCGGTGAGCACATAGGCGCAGAGCAGGACCGTCAACGTCAGCGCGAACGCCACCCCCACGGGTTGCCCGACCACCCGCAGCGCCCCCATGACCCACCGGTCGGCGGCCGAGGACCACTCGACGCTCGCGAACTCTCGGAGCCGGGCCGGGAGTCCCGCCACCGAGCGGCCCGACGCCCCCGCGAGCGCCGTCCGCAGCGGCGGGGCGAAGAGCACCGGTACGGCGAGGACCGCGGCGAGCCCGGCGGCGGCGGCCCTGAAGACACCGGCCCCGAGCACCCCGGCCCAGGCGCAGCCGATCACGAGCCCGAACCAATTCGCGCACAGGGTCGCCCAGTTCTTCGGTACGGGGATCAACTCTCCCCCGTAGACGAGGCGCAGCGCCTCCAGGTCGACGGCGACGACCAGGACCGCGAGGACCGCTCCGACGACCGCCGCGACGGCCAGTTTGGCGAGCAGCAGGCCCAGGCGGCGCGGGACGGCGCCGCGCCCGGTGGCGAGCGCCGGGTAGCGGTACTCCTCGGCGAACGAGAAGGCCCCGAGCAGACCGGCCCCGAGGGCTGCGGGCGGCAGTGGGGAGATCCCCGGCCAGCCGGCCAGGACGGCGGGCAGCGCCGTCCGCCCGCTGCGGGCGAGCAACACGGAGAGGGCCACCGAGACCAGCAGGACGCCCACCACGACGAGCGGGGTGGAGGGCACGCCGAGCAGCCGCCGGATCTCGTAGCGCAGGGGCCGCAGCGGCGAGCGGCTCCAGACGCGGCGCGACCGGACGGGGGGACGCTCGCCCGGGGAGGCCTCGGAGGCGGGGGGCGGCGACGACGCGCCAGGGCCGGCGTCGTGGGGGGCGGTGGGGGGCACGGAGGCGGTGGGGGCGGGGGCGGAGGGCCCGGAGGCGTCGGCGGGCGGGCGGGCGGCGCCGGTCTCATCCGCGAGCCGGTGGATGAGCACGCCGTTGCGGAAGGCGCTCTCGCCGACGGTCGCGCAGTCGCTGCCGTACACGGAGAGACGGTTCCCGCCCTCCTCGACCACCTCGACGGGGCGGCGGGCGGCGCGCGACTCCTGGGCGAGTACGGCGGCGAGCCGGGCCGCGTGCGGGGTGCGGACGGCGACCCGGGGGCGCAGCCGGGTGCGGGCGAACTCGGCGGCGTCCTGGTCGGCGGCCAGCCGCCCGCCGTCGAGCGCGACGACCCGGTCGGCGTTGCGGGCCGCGTCCTTGGGGTCCGTGGTGGTGTAGAGGACGGTGCCGCCGTCGTCGGCGTGGGCGCGGAGCAGCTCGTACAGCCAGGCGCTCTCGCGTACGGAGAGCCCGGCGGCCGGCTCGTCGAGCAGCAGGGCGTGCGGCTCGCCCAACAGGGCGGAGGCGAGACCGAGTCGGCGGTCCATGGCGAGCGGCAGGGTGCCGATCCGCTGGTCGTGGACGCCGGTGAGGCCCACCGCCTGGAGCATGTCGTCGGCCCGGCCGCCGGGCACCCCGGCGGCGGCGCAGAGCATGCGCAGCTGGCTGCGCAGGGTGCGCGAGGGGTGCCCGGGGACGTCGCCGAGGAGGATGCCCACCTCGCGCGCCGGATGGGCGACGCGGTGCAGCGGCCGGCCCCGGAAGTAGGTGACGCCACGGCCGGGTTCGAGCTGGAGCATCAGGCGCAGGGTGGTGGTCTTGCCGGAACCGGCCGGCCCGAGCAGCGCGGTGACGGAGCCCGGCCGGGCCTCGAAGGTGAGATCGTCCACGGCGGGCGGTCGGTCCCGGCGGGGGGTGCTGGTGAGTCCGATGGCCTGGAGCATCGCTTCTCTCGCGGGTAGGTGAGACCGCTCCGCGGCAGGGCGGCTACTCCAGCAAGATAACGCCACATTTCGGACTTTTGGCGCAGGGTTGATGGATCGGGGCGGCCCGTGGACCGCCCGTCAGACCTCCGGGCGGAGCATCGGCGGGTTCAGCAGGGTGGCCCCACCAGCGCGGAACAACTGCGCGGGGCGGCCGCCCTGACGGGTCGTGGTACCGCCGGCCGGCACGAGAAAGCCGGGCGTGCCGGTCACCTTCCGGTGGAAGTTGCGCGGGTCGAGCGCCACCCCCCACACGGCCTCGTAGACCCGCCGGAGCTCGCCGACCGTGAACTCGGGCGGGCAGAACGCCGTGGCCAGCGAGGAGTACTCGATCTTGGAGCGGGCCCGCTCCACGCCGTCGGACAGGATCCGGGCGTGGTCGAAGGCGAGCGGCTCCGGCTGCCCGTCCTCGTGCGCTCCGGCCCCCGCCGGCCCCAGCAGTTCCTCGACGGGCGCCCAGCGCGCACTGTTGGCGTCACCGCCCGCGCGAGGCGCCGGAAGGTCCGGGGCCAGCGCCAGGTGCGCCACGCTCACGACCCGCATCCGCGGATCCCGGTCGGGCGCCCCGTAGGTCGCGAGCTGCTCCAGATGCGCTCCCGTCCCCGGTACGGGCCCGGGGGCACCCGGGTCGTGCACGCACAGCCCGGTCTCCTCCACCAGCTCGCGCGCGGCGGCACCGTCGAGATCCTCGTCGGCCCGGACGAACCCGCCGGGCAGCGCCCAGCGCCCCTGGAACGGCTGCTCTCCCCGTTTCACGACCAGCGCGCACAGGGCGTGGCGCCGCACGGTGAGCACGACCAGGTCGACGGTGACGGCGAAGGGCGGAAAGGCCGACGGGTCGTAGGGAGGCATGCGGCGATCATAGTCGTCTCCTTGACGATAAACACGCCTGCGGGAAGGATCCCCTTCCACTTCTTGGGGGCCCTCGGGCCAGTCGGTGTCCGGCATCTCGTCACACCCCCAGCTGAAGGCCGGGGGCGGCCTCCTCGACCATGCCGAGGCCGAGCCTGCCGACCCGTGCGGCGAACGGCTCGCCCGCGACGCGCAGCCCGGAGAGACGGACCTCGCCCAGCGGGGCGGAGCGGAGCGGGTGCAGGGCGACGCTCCGGCCGGGCGCGTCGGGCCGGACGCCGACCAGCACGGTCAGCAACTGGACCGTGGCGGCCGCCGCCACCGCCGCCGGCCGACAGGCGGCCGGGTGCGGCACGGGCAGGGATCCGGACGTCCGCCGCTCCCCCGCGTACATCTCGGGGAGACGGTGGTCGAAGGCCGCCGCCGCGTCGAGGGTCCCGCGCAGCAGCGCGGCCGCCTCCGCTTCGTACCCCGCCGCCGCGAGCCCCGCGACGGCCACCGCCGTCTCGTGCACCCGCACCGCTCCGGAGCGGTGCCCGAACGGGTTGTACCCCGGCTCCTTCGTACCGAGGCCGCGCAGCCCCCAGCCGGAGTCCATCGCGGGCGAGGTGAGCAGCCGGGCAAGGCGCTCGGTCTGGGCCTTGTCGAGCAGTCCTGGAGCCGGCCGGCCCCCGGCCGTGAGGCCGGTGTCGAGGAGGTGTGCCGCCCAGCTCCCGAGATACGGCAGGAGACGTCCGTCGGGGGTCCTGGCGAGCGCGGGGCGTCCGCCGTGGGGGTCGTCGAGCCAGAACCGGTCACGGAACCGGTCGCGCAGCGCCCTCGCCCACTCCCGCCAGGTGTCACCGCCCGGCCGCCCGCAGGCGTCGAGGAGGTCGGCGCCGAGCACGGCGGCCCGGTGCGCGTGGGCCTGGGTCTCGGCCCGTGCCGGCCCGGAGGGCCCCTGCTCCTGGACGAAGCCGTCGTCGTCGAGGGCGCCGCGCAGCCACTCCAGGCACCGCTCCGCCGTCGGGAGCAGCTCGGTGAGGTCCTGCTCGGGCAGGCCCCAGCGCCGGGCTTCGGCGAGCACAGTGGGAAAGGCGAGCGTGGCCTCGACTCCGGTGCAGCGGGGCGGGAGGTGGGGGCCGGCGTCCCTGAGCGGCCCGGGGATGCGGCCCGACGCGGTGCCGGGTGCCCGGAGCCGGGTGCGGGCGAGGGCGTGCAGGGTGGTGACGGCGAGCCGGGTGCCGAGGGGCAGGGCCATGCGGGCCGCCCAGAGGGCTTCGGCGGTGACGGGGCCGCAGCGCCAGGGCACTCCGGCGGCGAGGTGGACGTCGGCGGGGTGGGCGGGGTCGCGCTGGAGCAGGGCGCGCAGGTCGTCGGTCGAGACGCGCAGCAGCTCCCCGAGGCGGGGGTCGTCGCCCTCGGCGACGGCGTCGGCGAGGATGTGGCCGCCGGGACGGCCGACGCCGGGCCCCGGGTGCCGGGCGGTCCGTTCGCCGCGGACCCGGAGGGTGAGGACGAAGCTGTCTCCTGGGGCGAGCTCGGCCTCCCAGCGGAGCAGTCCGGCCGCCGCGAGGGCGTCGCTGGGCGGAGGGTCCGCCGTGACAGCGGCCGCGCTGCCGTCGGCGGCCGTCCAGCGCAGCCCGGTGCCGTGGACGCTGGCGGAGAGCTCGGGCCCCTGCCGTCCGGCCGCCACCGCGCCCAGGTCCGCGAGATCCGTGCCCAGAGCGATCTCCACGGGGAGCCGCAGGGCACGGGCGGCGGAGCTCCGCAGGGTGATCCGCTCGGTCCCGTCGGCCTCGCGTGAGCGCTCCACGGTGAGCCCCGGGTCGGGGCCGGTGTCGCCGGGCGTGCGCACGACGCCGAGGAAGTCGGCGCGGTCCGCCGCCGTCGACCGGCCTTGGAGGGGGACGGGTTCGCGCCCGGCGACGCGCAGGACGCAACGGGAGAGGAGTCTGCGTCCGGAGAGATAGACGCCTTCGAGGCCGCTGCCGGTGAGCTGGGCGTGCCGGGAGCTGACGGCGAGGGCGGGCAGGGCGACGCCGATGAGGGCGTCGTGCACGGCGGGCAGTTCACCGGGGCGGCTCGCCCCGGTGGCTCCGGCGAGGGACGGGTGTCCGGCGGGGGGCCCGGGGGCCTGGGCGGAGCTGGGGGCCATGACGGGTGAGTGACGCTCTCTGTGCGGTCCGGGCGGCTCGGCCGGCCCGGGCGGCTGGCGCGCCGGGAGCCGTTCGGTCGGTCCGCGCTTCCGGCAGTGGGGCGGCGGCCCTGCTCGTGCGGAACCGCCACACAGGTGAACGCCGCCGCGGCCCGCGGGGTCACGGGCCTCATCCACCGCTCCCGGTGCCGCGCCGCCCGGCCCGCCGGACCACCGTGCTCCTGGGGGCCGTCGCCCCGCGCCGTACCGCTCCGGCGGCCCGCGTGGGCACGCGTCCCGGTCCGCCCCGGCGCGCGGTCCGCATGGCGGGGACCCTGGGTCGCGGTCCGGCGGGCCGGTCGGCGACCCGCTCGCGGTTCCGCGACGGCGACCGGCCGCCCGGCCGCCGGCCCGCCGGGTCGGAACCGTGGTCGGACGCCTGGTCGTCGTTGTCGTCGGCTTCCGTCTCCCCTGTGCCCGCCGCCTCTCGCGTGTCGCGCTCCTTGCGCAGGCAGCTGCGGAGGGACTCCGGGTCGAGGCCCTCGTTGCACGCCTGGTGCAGCAGGCGCGCGAAGAGGTATTCGGGGTCGGCGTCCAGCGCGAGGCTGAGGGCGACGCGGGCGGAGGGCTCGTCGCCGCTGGACCAGGCGACCCAGCCGGCCAGTGCGAGCGGGGCGGCCGCGTATTCCTGGTAGGGGGCGACGCAGCGCCGGGAGAGCGCCCGCCAGAGCCGCAGGGCGCCGTCGGCCTCGGGTCCCTCCATCCATTCGGCGGCCTGGTCACGGGTGTCCCGGTCCTGGAGGCCGAGGATCAGCGCGGCGGCCTCCTCGGGGGTGAGCCGGGCGTCGTCGGCGGCGTCGGCCGAGGTGTGCCAGCGGTCCGATGCGAGGCTCGCGCGGCCGGTCAGCACGTCGTGGGGGCTGTCGGCGGCACGGGCGGCCGGGGCCTCGGCCGGCTGCGAGAACCGGTCGATGAGGGTCCTGGCGAGCTCGATGGTGGTCGCGCGGAGCTCCTGCCGTCCCTGTCCGGCGGGCGTGTCGAGGATCTTGGGCACGAGGACGTAGGCGGCTTCCCCGAGGGCCGCGCGCTGTGCGGAGGGCCTCTCGGGGTCCACGCCGTGCTCCCTCGGCTTCAGCCTGGCCTCCATGTCCTTGAGGGAGCCGCGCACCTGGATCCCCGCGTAGGCCGCGGACGCCGCCATCACCGACGTACCGGACAGGGCGAGGGGCGTGCCGTCGGGCGGGCAGCAGCGGGTGTCGGGGCAGCAGTACGAGAAGTACAGGCCGTCGGAGATGCAGAGGGCTTCGAGGACGGGGACGTCCAGCGCGCCGCAGGCGGTGCGCAGGCGCTGGGCGAAGGGGCGCAGCCGCTCCATGACCCGGCGTCCGGTCTCGCCGGGCGCGGGGTCCTGGCAGAGGAAGACGGCGATGGCGTCGGGGCGGTCGCCGCGCCTGGTGCTGCCCTCCACGAGGCATTCGGCCAGGTGCTCGGCGGTCTCGGGCCATTCGTGGGACGCGCGGGGAATGCCGAGCCTGGCCCGGCCTCCGAAGCGGCCGCGCTCGCCGTGCAGCGCGACGAGGACGACGGAGTCGGTGGGGTGGAAGCCGAGCATGAACGGCAGTGCGTCGGCCAGCTCGGCGGGGCCACGCAGAGTGATCTGCGGGGTCTCGGAGGGGTCGTGGGATTCGTGGCGATTCGTGTTCATGGCCAGACGGTCCCGCGAACACGGCCGATCGCGAAACCCCTGTGGATAACTCTCGGTGACCGCCGCCGAGAGTTATCCACAGGCGAGGCGGCCCGTTCGCGGATTGTCCGACCGATCGGGTTGCATGGGGTCATGACCCACGCAGACCGTCCCGAAGACCGCGCCGCCCTCCGCGCCGCCGCCGACACCGTGCTCGCCCGACTCGTCTCCGACCCGACGGGTACGGCGAGACTGCGCGAGGACCAGTGGCGGGCCATCGAGGCGCTGGTCGCGGACAGACGCCGGGCGCTGGTCGTGCAGCGCACGGGCTGGGGCAAGTCGGCGGTGTACTTCGTGGCGACCTCGCTGCTGCGGGAGCGGGGGGCCGGCCCGACGGTGATCGTCTCGCCGCTGCTCGCGCTGATGCGCAACCAGGTCGAGGCGGCGGCGCGGGCGGGCATTCGCGCCCGCACGATCAACTCGTCGAACCAGGAGGAGTGGGAGACGGTCCAGCAGGAGGTCGCGGCGGGTGACGTGGACGTGCTGCTGGTCAGTCCGGAGCGGCTGAACAACCCCGACTTCCGCGATCAGGTGCTGCCTCGTCTGGCTGCCGCCACCGGTCTGCTCGTGGTCGACGAGGCGCACTGCATCTCGGACTGGGGCCATGACTTCCGGCCGGACTACCGGCGGCTGCGCACGATGCTGGCGGACCTTCCGGCGGGTGTCCCGGTGCTCGCGACCACGGCGACGGCGAACGCCCGCGTGACGGCGGACGTCGCCGAGCAGCTGGGGACGGGCGGGGACACGGACGCCCTGGTGCTGCGGGGGCCGCTGGACCGCGAGAGCCTGAGCCTGGGCGTGGTGCGGCTGCCGGACGCCGCGCACCGGCTGGCGTGGCTGGCCGATCACCTCCACGAGCTGCCCGGCTCCGGGATCATCTACACGCTGACGGTGGCCGCGGCCGAGGAGGTGACGGCCCATCTGCGCCAGTGCGGGCACACGGTCTCCTCGTACACGGGGCGGACGGAGAACGCCGACCGGCAGCAGGCGGAGGACGATCTGCAGGCGAACCGGGTGAAGGCGCTGGTGGCGACCTCGGCGCTCGGCATGGGCTTCGACAAGCCGGATCTCGGCTTCGTGGTGCACCTCGGCTCGCCCTCCTCCCCCATCGCCTACTACCAGCAGGTGGGCCGTGCGGGGCGTGGTGTGGAGCACGCGGAGGTGCTGTTGCTCCCGGGCAAGGAGGACGAGGCGATCTGGCAGTACTTCGCGTCGGTCGCCTTCCCGCCCGAGGAGCAGGTGCGCCGCACTCTGGACGTGCTCGCGCAGGCGGGCCGTCCGCTGTCGCTGCCCGCTCTCGAGCCGCTGGTCGAGCTGCGCAGGACCCGGCTGGAGACGATGCTGAAGGTCCTCGACGTGGACGGGGCCGTCAAGCGGGTGAAGGGCGGCTGGGAGAGCACCGGGCAGCCCTGGTCGTACGACTCCGAGCGGTACGCCTGGGTGGCGCGGCAGCGGTCGGCGGAGCAGCAGGCCATGCGGGAGTACGCGGCGACGGACGGCTGCCGGATGGAGTTCCTGCGGCGTCAGTTGGACGACGAGGCGGCGGCCCCGTGCGGTCGCTGTGACAACTGCGCGGGCGTCAGGTTCGACGCGAAGGTCTCGGACTCGGCGCTGGACACGGCGAAGGGCGAGCTGCGCCGGGCGGGTGTCGAGGTGGAGCCGCGGAAGATGTGGCCGACCGGGCTCGCCGCCGTCGGCGTGGACCTGAAGGGCCGCATCCCGGTCGGGGAGCAGGCGTTCACGGGCCGGGCGCTCGGCCGGCTCTCGGACATCGGCTGGGGCAACCGGCTGCGCCCGATGCTCTCCGACGGCGCTCCGGACGGCGAGGTGCCGGACGATGTGGTGCAGGCGGTGGTGCGGGTGCTGGCCGACTGGGCGAAGGGCCCGGGCGGTTGGGCCTCCGGCGGGCCGGACGCGCCGCCCCGGCCGGCCGGGGTGGTCATGGTCGCCTCGCACCGCAAGCCCCGGCTCGTGGGCTCGCTGGGACGGCGGATCTCCGAGATCGGCAGGATGCCGCTGCTCGGCACCGTGGAGTACGCGCCCGAGGCAGCCGACCTGCGGATCTCCCGGACCAACAGCGCGCAGCGGGTGGTCGGACTGCAGCGGGCGCTGGTCGTCCCGGGCGATCTGGCGGAGCGTTTGGCCACGGCGGGAGGGCCGGTTCTGCTCGTCGACGACCTCGCCGACAGCGGCTGGACGTTGGCGGTGGCGGCGAGGCTGCTGCGGCGCGCGGGAGCGGAGGGAGTGTTCCCGCTGGTGCTCGCCGTCCAGGGGTGAAACGGGGCGTGAACAATGGGTAACTGGGCAGGGATATGAGAGGCATACCGGATCATTCCAGTCAGCGTCCCCAATTGCTCGTTGCCGCTCGCGCACGGGCCAGGAACAATTGGGAATCTGCCCCGCACGGCCCGTACGCGGTCCGGATGGACCGTGCCGTGGTGCGCCCTCACCACCCGACCCTGCCCGCGGAGCGGGCGCGTATCCGAAGGGAGGATCGTGACCCTCGGATTCGCTCCGTCCTCAGCCGCTCCGATCAGTTCGTCGTCCGGGTCGGCCAGCCGCCTCGCTCGGATGCTCGAACCGGCGGAGTGGGCCGCGGCCGGGATCCCGCTGCTGCGCAACCCGCGTGAGGTCGTCAGCGGCCTGCACTCCCGGCATCTGCCCACGCCCACGACCGCGGTGATCGCCGTCCTGGACCACGAGGAACGGCTCGCCGCCAGCGCCTCGTTCACCCGCAGGTCCGCCCCGGCGGACGGCTGGGAGTTCCGCAACGCGCTCCTCGCCCACCTGCGCCGGGTCCTCCCGCACGACCTGCGCCGGCGCGCTCCCGTGCGCACGGCCGTCCTGCTCTACTGCCGCGAGGGCGACGAGCGCTGGACGGAGGAGGACGGGGCCTGGATGTGGGGGCTGCGGGACGCCTGCACCCTGCACGGGCTGCGCTGCGGGGCGTACATCACGCTCACGCGCGGGGGCTGGCAGGTGCTGGGCGAGGGCCGCGGCGGCCGACGGCCGAGCTCGGACTCGCCGCCCTTGGCGCTGGGCGAGGAATCCGCGTACGAGCGGCTCGTGCCGCGGATAGCGAGCGGGGCTCCGGAGGCATTGCGCCGGGCAGCCGCACGCTGAGAAACGGCCACCTGGCGCGCCATCCGATACGCCGCCCGACACTGCCGGAGAAAGGTCGGCGGGCGGCCGGGGCTCGACGGCGCTCGCCGGGCCCGTACAAGGGCGGGTACGAGCCCCGTACAACTACGAGTACGAGTACGAGTACGACGATCGCCCGTAGAGCACCTACGGGACGCACCGCCGCCCGGCCGCCCGCTAGGGGGCAGCCGGGTCCTGGCGGGCGTCGGTCAGACGCCGGCGCCGAGCGCGGCGTTGACGCGAGCGGCGTCTCCGCAGACGATCAGCAGCGCGGTCGCCCGCGTCAGCGCCTCGGGCAGGGAGCGCGAGACGGCTTCGTCGGAACCGCCGTTGACCGCGACGACCACCACGGGACGGGCCGCGGCCCGCTCCACGGCGGCGGCGTCCGCGAAGAACACGTCCTCGCGGGCGTCCTGCTGCGCCCAGTAGGCGTTCTCACCGAAGGACAGCTCGTGCGCCGTCCACGGGTGCTGCTCGCCGGTGGTGAGCACCAGCACGTCGCCGGGGGCGCGGCCGGACTCCAGGAGCAGGTCCACGGCCTCCTCGGCGGCGTCGAGAGCGCCGTCGGCGGTGGCGGGGATCAGCTGGATCTGGGCACCGGACCGCTGGTCGGAACGATTCTGCTCGGCAGCGGGAGGGGTCGGTCCCGCAGTGGGCTGCGGGCGCGGCACCGGCGGCGCGGGCCTGGCGGGACCGGGGACCGGTCCTCCGGGTCGCGGGGTCGCCGCGGAGCGCGGGCCGGGTACGGGTCGGGGGGTCGGCACGGGGCGGCCGGCGGCCGCAGTCGCGCGGGGACCCTGGGCACTCTCGTGAATCTGAGGCTCCTCGGGGATGAGAGGCATGGGTGGATGTCTATCAAACGCCGGAGCAGGGAGCTCCGGCGGGTGGGCGCACAGGTGCGCCCCGACCGCTGAGAAGGGCTTCTCCGAGGGATCCGACACGGGATCCCGCCGGAGAGAATCCAGCGGCCGGAAGTCAGAAGTCGAAGCCGAGTTGGCCCCCGCTTTCGAGTGCGGCCGCCTCGGCGGAGAGGCGGACCTTCTTCAGATGCCGCCAGCGGGGCATCGCGTCCAGGTACGACCAGGAGAGCCGGTGGTACCGGGTGGGCCCCAGTTCCTCCAGCGCGGCCTTGTGGACCGGCGAGGGGTACCCCGCGTTGGCCCCGAAGGCGTACGGGGCGTACTGCTCGGCCTCCGCCTCCAGCTCGCCCATCAGCGCGTCGCGCCGCACCTTGGCGATCACGGACGCGGCGGCGACGGCGATGCAGGACTGGTCGCCCTTGATCACCGTACGGACCTGCCAGGGGCTGCCGAGGTAGTCGTGCTTGCCGTCGAGGATGACCGCGTCGGGGCGCACCGGAAGGCCCTCCAGGGCGCGGACGGCGGCCAGCCGGAGCGCGGCGGTCATCCCGAGTTCGTCGATCTCCGCCGGTGAGGCGTCGCCGAGCGCGTACGCCGTGACCCACTCCTGGAGCTCGGCGGCGAGCACGGTGCGCCGCTTGGGGGTGATCAACTTGGAGTCGGTGAGCCCGGCGGGTGCGCGGCGCAGGCCGGTGACGGCGGCGCACACGGTCACGGGACCGGCCCACGCCCCGCGTCCGACCTCGTCGACCCCGGCAACGATCTTGGCGCCGGTGGTGGCTCGGATCGATCGCTCGACACTGTGGGTGGGTGGTTCGTACGGCATGGCGCCTGACAGGTTACGCCGACGGATACCTTCGCCGGTACCCGGATTCCATCTGGTGACCCACGACCGACCGAATCCCGACCCGATCCGAGCCCCCGCTCGCCCCGATTCCAGCCCCGCCTAGACCCGATCCCAGACCCGGCTAGACCCGATTCCAGCCCCGCTCAGCCCGGTCCCGCCCCCGTCGTCCCGGTCGGCGGCGACCCGCCCCCCGGTCCCCGGCTCCGCAGGAGCGGGACCATGACGTGGTCGATCATCTCGGCGATCTCGGCATCGCTCCATTCGCTCCCGCACACCTTGGCGCGGTACATCATCATCGCCGGGATGACGTCGTAGACCAGGTCGCCGGGCGCGTCCGGGCGCACCTCCCCGCGTCCGACACCGCGCTCGACCACCTCGCGCAGCAACTGCTTCGACGGGTCGGTCACACCGGTGAGGATCAACGCCTGGAAGCGTTCGGAGGTCTCCGCGTCGCACTCGTGAATGACGGATCGCAGGGCGAAGCCGGGTTTCGAGTACATCGCCGCCCGCACCCTCCGGCACAGCTGGTAGAGGTCCTCGCGGAGGTTCCCGTGGTCGGGCGCCTCTCCCAGGGCGGGGAGCGCGGCCCGGAGCGCGTCGGCGACCAGGTCCTCCTTGGAGGACCAGCGCCGGTAGACCGCGGCCTTGCCGGTCTGCGCGCCGACGGCGACGCCCTCCATCGTCAGACCGTTCCAGCCGACCGTGCTCAGCTGTTCGAGCGCCGCCTCCAGGATGGCGCGCTCCAGTACGGCGCCGCGACGCCGTGACGCCACCCCCTGTGGCCGAGCGGTGGCCACGGAGTGCGAAGTAACCATCAGAACCTCTCTGTTGGGCTGCCTCCGGGCAACCGGCAGTGCTCAGTGAACGGTTGCGTTCTCTGAGGGGGAATCACTACCGTGGAAGACAGTGAACGAGTGCGTTCACTGGATTCTTCCGTGGGGGATACACAGTGACAACATCTCCGGTGGACACCCGGACAAGTCCAGGCACCGCCAGGTACCCGAATCGGCCGGGAATCGCTCTCACCGTCATCGCCGCCTGCCAGTTGATGGTCGTCCTCGACGCCACGATCGTGAACATCGCGCTCCCGCACATCCAGGAGGCGCTCTCCTTCTCCACCACCGACCTGTCGTGGGTGCTCAGCGCCTACACCCTGACCTTCGGCGGCCTACTGCTGCTCGGCGGCCGGGCCGGTGACATCCTCGGCCGCCGCCGGGTGTTCATGACCGGCATCCTGGTCTTCACCCTCGCCTCGCTGCTCGGCGGCTTCGCGCAGGAGCCCTGGCAGCTCCTGGCCGCGCGCGCCCTCCAGGGCGTCGGGGGCGCGATCGCCTCGCCGACCTCCCTCGCGCTGATCACCACGACCTTCCCCGAAGGCCCCGAGCGGAACCGGGCGTTCGGCGTCTTCGCCGCCGTCTCGGCCGGCGGCGGAGCGATCGGCCTCCTGGCCGGCGGCATGCTCACCGAATGGCTCGACTGGCGCTGGGTGCTCTTCGTGAACGTGCCGATCGGGCTTGTCATCGCCTTCCTGGCGCCCCGTTTCATCAACGAGTCCGAGCGGCACCCCGGCCGCTTCGACCTCGCGGGCGCGCTCTCGTCCACCCTCGGCATGACCGCGCTCGTCTACGGCTTCATCCGCGCCTCGGAGGAGGGCTGGCGGGACGGGCTGACCATCGCGGCGTTCGTCGCCGCGGGCGTCCTGCTGGCGGCCTTCGCCGTCGTGGAGTCCCGGGCCCGCGAACCCATCACCCCCCTGCGGATGTTCGCCGACCGCAACCGCTCGGGCACGTACGTGATCATGCTCAGTCTGGCCGCCGCCATGCTCGGCATGTTCTTCTTCATCGTCCTCTTCGTACAGAACGTCCTCGGCTACAGCCCGATCCGCTCCGGGCTCGCCTTCCTCCCGGTCACGCTCGCGATCGGCCTCGGCGCGGGACTCGCCCAGCGGATGCTGCCGGTCCTCGGCCCGAAGCCGTTCATGGTCACCGGTGCGGCGTGCACCGCGATCGGGCTGTTCTGGCTGAGTTTCATCAGCTCGGACAGCACCTACGTGAGCGGTGTCCTCGGTCCGATGCTCGTCTTCGGCTTCGGCATGGGGCTCAACTTCGTGACGCTGACCCTGACCGCGGTCTCAGGGGTCGCGCAGCACGAGGCCGGGGCCGCGTCGGGGTTGCTCAACGCCACCCAGCAGGTGGGCGGTTCGCTGGGCCTGTCGATCCTGGTGACGGTCTTCGGCACGGCCAGCCGGGACGAGGGGCGGCAGCTGGCGCCCGAGTTCCTGGCCCAGGCGACGCCCGAGCAGCAGGCGTCGTTCGCCAAGACCCACGAACTGCCGCCGCCGTGGTCCCATGACGTGCTGACGGCCGGCATCTCGCTCGCGTTCACCGCCGCCGTCGTCATGGCGCTGGTCGCGTTCGTCACGGCGGTGACCGTGATCCGGGTGCGCAAGAGCGATCTGGAGGCCCTCAGCGGCAAGGCCGAGGCCGCCGGGCCCGCCGCCTGACCGGCACGACGGTCCCGCGCCGACGACCGAGGGGCGTGTCCCCCTTCCCGTACGGGGAGGGGGACACGCCCCTCGGTGCGCGCGGACCCATGGGGTACGGGTCAGGGGGCGCCGTACGGGTCGGCGTCGGGGTCGTAGCCCTCCTCGCGGCTGGGCGGTCCGCACTCGTCGGCGGTACGGGTCAGGGGGCGCGCGGCCAGGATCTCGCGGGCCCTGGTCTCGGCCAGGCTGGTGGCGTACCAGGCTCCGTCGTCCTCGCGGAGCCGGGTGTCGATGTCGACGAGCGCGCAGGAACGGAGGGGTTCGGGGAGCCGGTCGAGGGCGGGGACGGCGTCGGCCGACAGCCCTTCGAGGTAGTTCACGTCGATCCTGCCGAGCCGTTCGTGGCGGTCGACGTTCTGCTGGGCGATGACGGCGTCCGGCTGGATGAGGCCGAAGGCCAGGACGAATCCGGCCGCGCTGGCGGCGAGCGCGCGGGGCAGCAGGCGGGCGCCCCAGATCCCGGCGGCCATGATCAGCAGGAGGGCGACGCCGAGCCAGATCTCCATGGTGGCGACGGATATCCGCAGCCGGGTCAGGCCGTACGCGTCCACGTACAGGTCCATCCTGCGCAGCGCGGAGGCGACGACGACCAGGGTGAGGACGCACAGGGTGCCGAGCACGGCCCGCACGAGCCGCCGGTCCCCCGCGTCGGCGCGGGGCGCCCAGCGCAGGGCCAGGCCGATCACGGCCAGGGTGAGCAGCGTGGCGGTGAGCAGCTGCCAGAAGCCCTGGCGGGCGTACTCCGCGTAGGTCAGACCGGTCTCGCTGAGCACCTTGTCGTAGCCGCCGAAGAGGACGGCCAGCTGGATCGCGTTGAAGGCGGCGAACAGCAGGTTCAGGACGATGAGCGGAAGCGCCCACTCCAACCGGCCGCGGGCCTTGCCCGGGGCGAAGGACAGCCGGTCCCAGCGGAGCGGGGCGGCGGCCGTGCGGGCGACGGCGATGGCGCCGAGCAGGCCGAGCAACAGGCACAGGGTGCGCCAGGGCGCCCGCTCGACCGAGACGTCGGGCATGAGCGAGCCGAGCAGGTCGGCGAAGGCGGCGTCGGCCCCGGCGAACAGCGCGCCGAAGACGACCAGCAGGCCGAGGGCGATCAGGGCGGTGCGCAGGATCGGGCCCCATCGGCCGCGCGAGCCGTCCGCGCGGTCGCGCACGCTGCGCCAGACCCAGGGCATGCCACCGCCGACGGAGTCGAAGAGGCCGACGGGTCCGAGCAGCATGCTGGGCCAGCCACGGCCGCCGTGCAGGGCGAACCCGGTGACGCCGATCGTGGCGACGACGGCGAGGAAGGTCGGCCAGCCCGCGTCGCTCAGCGCGGGAACGGCCAGGAGCGCCGCGCCGCCGAGCGCCCAGACCAGCGTCCAGGGCCGGAGCCGGCGCCCGGCGGCACGGGCGGCGAAGGCCCCGGCGAGGGTGGCGGGGACGGCGACGAGCAGCAGGTTCGCCCCGGCCCCGTCGCCGAGGAGCAGGGCGGCGAGCAGGGCGGTGGCTCCGATCGCCGCGAGCGTCGTGGCGCTCGCGGGCGCCGGTGCCGCGGGCCGCAGTCTGCTCGCGGCGGGCGGCTTCCTCGGCGGCGCCCAGGGGTGGTGCGGCAGGCCGTGCCCGACCGGCCAGCCGGGCGGCGCACCCGGCGGACCACCACCCGTCGTCGCCGCGACGACCCGCGTGTGCCCGCCGGGCGAGCCCGCACGCGCACCGACCGGCACCTTCGGGGAAGCACCTGCGGCCACGGGCGACGGCTCCAGGGGCGAAGTAGCCGCAGCCACCGGCTCCCCGCTCGGCGGAGCCCCTGGCGTCGACTCCGCCGTCGGCGGAACGTCCTTCCGCGAGCCGTCGGCCCCCTTCGGTGGGGCGTCCTGCGGCTCGTTCTCCTTCGGCCCTGTGTCCTTCGGTGGCTGTGCGGACGGTGTGTCGGTCACGGGACCCCCTCCCGACCCGGCGTTCGCCGGCGCGGCCGTGCGGCGGCGCGCGGTTGGTGCCGGGTGTCTCGTCGGCGCGCTCTTGTCATGATCAGCGCTTCGAAGGGGCCGACTCTAACCGCGCCCCGCCCTCGCGAACCCCCTCGGCGGCCCCTGTGGCAGGACCGTGACATTCCGCCACGGCGCGAGCCGTGGCGGTCCGGTGTCGGGCTCCGCTACGGGCGCACCGTGGTCGGCACCCACGCGGGGAGCTCCTCGGTCTGCTCCAGCCATGCGGCCGGGGGCCGGCCCGCCGGGCCCGCGGCGACGACGCCGCCCGCGATGGCGCAGGTGGTGTCGACGTCGCCGCCCACGGCCGCGGTCGTCCAGAACATCCGCTCGAAGTCGTCGAGCGAGCGGGCCGCCGACCAGAGGGCGAACGGCACGGTGTCGTGCGCGCTGGTGCGTCGGCCGCTGCCCAGCACCGCCGCGACCGTGGCCGCGTCCCCGTAGTCGAGCATGTCGCGGGCCCGGCGCAGCCCGGCCCCCACGGCGCTGCGCGGGACCAGGGCGATGACGCCGTCGAGCAGCGCCTCGGGCGTGGGCGGCCCCGAGGGGTTCGCGGCGAGCGCGGCCGCCGCGGCGACGGCCATCGCCCCGACCACGGCCTCGCGGTGCTGGTGGGTGGTGTAGGCGGAGATCTCGGCCTGGTGGGTGGCCTGTTCGGGGTCGTCGGCGTACCAGGCCCCGAGGGGGGCGATCCGCATGGCGGCGCCGTTGCCCCACGAGCCCTGCCCCTTGAAGAGGGCGGCCGCGAGCTCCCGCCAGTCACCGCCCTCCCGGATCAGCCGGAGCATCCGGTTGACGGCGGGGCCGTAGCCGCGGTCGAAGTCGTGGTGGTGGGCGAAGGAGGCGGCGAGCGCGTCCTGGTCGATCCGGTCGTGGGCGACGAGCACGGCGAGAACGGAGCAGGCCATCTCGGTGTCGTCGGTCCACTGCCAGGGACCGGTGGGCGGCTCGTGCCGCTTCAGCAGGGGATAGTGGGCGGGGACGAAGTACTGGGAACCCAGGGCGTCCCCCACGGCCAGTCCGCGCAGGCTGGCCAGGGCGCGTTCGAAGCGCCGGTCGGGAGAGGAGTCAGCGGTCATCGCTCTGCCACTCTATCCGGTGGGGCCGTACGGTTCCGGGGTACGCCAGCGTTCGAAGGGCCGGTCGAGCCGGTACTTCCCGTCCTCGCCGAGCAGCAGCGTCCTGGTCTCCGCGTTTCCCGGGTTGGACAACGACTCGAAGTCGGCGACCGTCCAGTGGAACCAGCGCATGCAGAACAGTCGCATGGTCAGCCCGTGGGTGACGAGCAGGACGTTGGGCGGGTGGTCAGGGGCCTCGAAGCTGCGGTAGAGGCTCTCCAGGAACGCCCCGACCCGGTCGTACACATCGGCGCCCGACTCGCCCTGGGCGAAGCGGTAGAAGAAGTGTCCGTACGCGTCCCGGTAGGCCTTCTGGAGGCGTACGTCCTCCCGGTCCTGCCAGTTGCCCCAGTCCTGCTCCCGCAGGCGCGGCTCCTCCCTGACCCGTACGCTCTCCGGATCGAGCCGGAAGGCGTGCAGGGTCTCGTGCGTCCGCCGGTACGGCGAGACATAGACGCTGACCTGCTCCTGTCCGAACAGCTCCCTCAGCCGTCCCCCCGTCTCCTCCGCCTGCCGCCATCCGGTCTCGGTGAGCCGGAGCGCGTGATCGGGCTCCCTCTCGTACACCGTGTCATCGGCATTGCCCTCGGACTCTCCGTGCCGTACGAGGACGATGCGCCGCGGTCGTGCCATGGGACGACCCTAGATCGCCCCGCTCCGGGAGGCTCATTCGAGCAGGCGTCCGGAGTCCATCCGGCGTATCCGCCCGGTGAACCGGCGCCGCAGTTCGCGGTCGTGGGAGACGACGACCACGGCGCCCGGCCACTGCTCCAGGGCCTCCTCCAGTTCCTCGACGAGGCCGAGGGCCAGGTGGTTGGCCGGCTCGTCGAGCAGCAGCAGGTCGGCGGGGCGGGCGAGCAGCCGGGCGAGCGCGAGGCGGCGGCGCTGTCCCGCGGAGAGGCTGCCGACGGGCACCCGAAGGTCGGCGGGGCGGAACAGTCCGTAGGAGAGGAGCAGTTCGGCCTGCTCGTCCTCGGTGAGCGGGAGTCCGCGGCCGAAGGCGGCGAGGACGCGCTCGGCCGGGCGGTGCGCCGGTATCTCCTGGGCGAGGAATCCCGTGCGTCCACGGCGGGCGACCCGTCCGGTGTCGGGCTCGACCAGGCCGGCCATGACGCGGAGCAGGGTGGACTTACCGGCACCGTTGTCGCCGTGGATGAGCAGCCGGTCACCGGCACCGACGGAGAGGCCGTCGACGGCCAGCCGGTCGGCAACCCGCACCCCGTCCAGGGCCAGCAGCTCCCCCTCGGCTCGGCCGGAGAGCGGCCGGGCGGTGAAGGCGAGGGGTTTTGGCGGCTCCGGCACGGGCTCCTCGTGGAGCCTGCGCAGGCGCTCCTGGGCGTTGCGCACGCGGCCGGAGACGGAGGCCTGGACCCGGCCGCCGGCCCGGTCGTAGGCCATCTTGTTGTTGTCCCTGATGGCCCTGCCGGGGGCCACACCGAGCGCGGTCGTCGTCGCGTACGCGGCGAGGCGGGCGGTCTCGGCGCACCACTCGGTGTGGGCCTGCTCCCAGCGGCGCCTGGCCGCGGCCCGCTCGGCTCGGTAGCCCGCGTATCCCTCGCCGTACCGGAGGACGGTGCGGCGGTCGGCGTCGATCTCCAGGATGGCGGTGGCGACGCGCTCCAGGAAGACGCGGTCGTGGGAGACGGCCAGGACCGTGCCTCGGTGGGCGAGGAGGGAGTCCTCCAGCCAGTCGAGCGCGCGGGCGTCGAGGTGGTTGGTCGGCTCGTCGAGGAACAGCACCTCGGGCGCGGCGGCGATCGTACAGGCGATGCCGAGCCTGGCCCGCTCGCCGCCGGAGAGGCTGCCGAGAGGGCGGTCCCGGCCCAGGTGGGCCAGGCCGAGGGCGTGCAGGGCTTTGTCGACGCGGGCGTCCGCCTCGTATCCCCCGCGCAGCTCGAAGGCGGTGAGCAGGTCTCCGTACGCGCGGAGGGTGCGGTCGTCGGCGGTGCCCAGTCCGGCTTCCAGCGTGCGCAGGCGCCGCTCCATGCTCCGCGGCTCGGCGAGGGCGGCGTCGACGGCCTCGGCGACGGTGGCTCCGGGCGGCAGCTCGGGTGTCTGGGCGAGCAGGCGGGCGCCGCCGTCGGCCACGGTGACGGCCTCGCCGGAATCGGGGCTGTCGATTCCCGCGAGTATCCGCAGCAGGGTGGACTTGCCCGCGCCGTTCTCCCCCACGATCCCGATCCGCTCACCTGGGCGCACGGTGAGCGAGACCTGGTCGAGCAGCAGTCGTTCGCCACGGGTCACTGTCACGTCGCGAAGAGAGATCTGGGTGGGCAAGGGGCGCCTCCGTACAGGCCGCAGCCGGTCGATCGACAAACGCAACAGTTGTCGCGTTATGGCGAGTGTGGCACACTCATAGCCATTAACGCAACGGGAGTAGCGATTGAACGAGTCATCTGAGGACGAGCGGTCCCCCGCCCCCGGCAGCAGGCGCCCCGGCGGACGCACGGCCCGGACCCGCGCGGCGGTCCGCGACGCCGTCCTCACCGGCCTGGCCGAGCACGGCTATCCGGCGCTCACCGTCGAGTACGTGGCGGAGCGTTCGGGAGTGCACAAGACGACCCTCTACCGGCGCTGGGGCGGCGTGGAGGGCATGGTCGCGGACGCGCTCGCGCTCGCCGGCGAGGACGCGTGGACGGCTCCGGACACCGGTACCCTCGCCGGTGATCTGCGCGCGCTGGCCCGCGAGGTGGTCGACGCGTTCGCCGACCCCGCGCAGGCGGCCGCGCCGACGGCCTTCGTCGGCGCGGCGTTCCAGTCGGAGCGGGCCGCCGACTCCCTGCGCGACTTCTACGCGGAGCGCTTCCGGCGCTGCGAGCCCGTGGTGGACCGGGCCGTCGCCCGCGGCGAGGCCCCGGCGGGGACGGACGCGGGCGCGGTCGTCCGGGCGGTCTCCGCGCCCCTCTTCCTCCGCCTCTTCGTCACCCGCGAACCGGTGGACGCGGCCGTCGCCGAGCAGGCGGCGCGGACGGTGCTCGCCGCGGTCGAGGCGGGCGCGTTCGTCCACGAGGGGGACGCGCCGACGGGGAGGGCGGCCGGCATGCCGAGTGCCTGACCACATGACAGCCCGACTACACGACCAGCAGACCGGCCGACCCGTCAGGCCGTCAGACCCTCACGCCATCCCGCCGTCACGCAACCTGACCGCCCGCCCAAACCACCCCGCCGTCAGACCGCCCAAGCCGACTCAAGCTGCACCACATCGCCCGTCAAGGCCGCCACATCGGCCGCGGTCTGGGCCCGCAGGCCGAGGCGCTCGACCCGCTCCACCCGGTACTTGCCGTGCTCCGCGGCCGAGTTCCACATCGAGAGGACCAGGAACTCGTGCCCCGGCGCCTCGCCGAACAGCCCCCGGAGCATGCCGGGGGACCCGGCCATCGCCGGGTTCCACACCTTCTCCTGCATGAGGGCGAAGTGCTCGGCCCGTTCCTCGTGGACCCGGCTGTGCGCCACCCGCGCCACGTCGGCGTCGGCGAAGCGCGGCTCGAAGCCCGTCTTCACGTCGAAGCGGTGGTCGAAGAGCTTGACCTGGGCGTCCTTGAACGTGCCGGCCTGCGCGGCGGCGAGCCGGTCGTGGGAGCGCGCCATGAACGAGTCGTAGAACGCCCGGCTCTCCCAGAACGCGAAGACATGCGCGACGTCGGGCCGTCGCCGGCTCCATCCGCCGCCCTGCCCCCGGAAGCCCGGCTCACCGAGCAGCCCCGCCCATTTCCGCTGCCCCCGCTCGAACCCTCGACGGTCCACAACGGTGCAGCGAATCCACTTGACCAGCACCGCGCCATGGTACGGGGCGGAGCGACGCGCCGTCAGATCTCCGCTGAGTGCAGCCGCACCAGACCCGCGACGCCCTCGGCATCCAGTTCGATTCCGAAGAGCTCGGCCAGCGTCGCGACCAACTCGTCAGGTCCGACCGTCCGTTCCTCGGTCGTGCCGTCCACACCCACCGAGGTCAGTCCCGTCCTGACGAGCGCCCTGCGCACCTCGGAGCCCGGCCGCAGGGCCACCACCTGGCCGACGAAGCGCGAGTTCGGGTGGCTGGAGCTGTAGTGGTTCATCAGCTCGAAGTCCACGGGGTACACCGCGTTCGGCGCGAACGAGTAGAGCCCGACCCACCCCTCCGGGCGAAGCGAGCGCAGCAGGTGGACGCCCTCCGCCTCGGCCACGATGCCGAAGACCCAGCCGTCCTGCTCGACCCGCGCCCCGTCGACCAGCGGAATCGGCTCCAGCGGGCCCTGCCAGCCGAACCCGGCGTCCGCGAGCCACTGTTCACCGTCGATCGTCACGACGAGCAGGGCGTGGGTGATCGGCGTCAGCGCGTCGCCCCGCGACCGGTTGCGGGCACCCCGCCCCGCCACCTCGAAGCCGATCCGCTCCAGGGCGGCGGCGAAGAGCGAGTTCTGCTCGTAGCAGTAGCCGCCCCGCCGCCGGCCCACCAGCTTGGCCTGGACGCTCTTGAGGTCGAGCGGTATCCGCCGCCCCAGCGCCACGTCGAGGTTCTCGAAGGGGATGGCCGTCACGTGCGCCCGGTGCAGGGCGCGCAGCGTCCGCAGGTCCGGCGCGAGCTCTCCCGAGTACCCGATCCGCGCCAGATATGCGTCCAGATCCAGCTCTTCCCCGCTCCACATACGGTGCTCCCCCTCGACCGCTGACATGTTGATCACATGACACCATGAACATGTCGTCAGAAACCGCACAGGGAGAGGGGATTCACGATGAGCGGACTCAACAAGGGGGTCGGCAAGGCCGAGGTGACGCTCAAGTGGGACCCGAGTCCGCTCGGGACGCCCCCGCACGACCTGGACCTCGTCGCCGGGGTCTACACGGCGGACGCCCCCTACGGGCCGCCGGCCTATCTCGTGCACTTCGACAGCCGCTCCCCCGACGGCACGATCACCCTCAACCGCGACAGCCGTACGGGTCAGGGCTTCGGCTACGACGAGGCGATGACCCTGGAACTGACCCGGCTCGCACCGCGCTACGCGCGCGTGGTGGTGGGCGTAGCCATACAGCAGGGCGGCGGGCGGCTCACCTTCGGCCAGGTCGCGCACACGGGCGTCCTGGTGCGCGAGGGGTACACCGACCTCCTGGAGGACGATTTCGCGGGTGTGGCGGACGCCACCGCCGCGACGGTCGTCGAGTTCACCCGCGACGGAGCCGCGGACTGGACCCTGCGTCCGCTGTCCGTCGGCTTCGACACGGATCCGCGCGACTTCGGCGCGCAGATGGGCGCGCGCCGCCCCTGAGGCCCCTCCAGCCCTGGGCGAGGGGGCCGGCCCACCGGACCGGCCCCCCCTTCCGTCACCGCGCGGTCCAGCCGGGGAGGGTCGGCAGCACCCGCTCCGCGACCCGCAGCAGCGCCGCGTCCTCCGGTATCGCCTCATCCTGACGCCAGATGACGATCTCGTAGGAACCGCCGCTATCTGTTGCGTCCTTGGCGATGACCAGATGGCGGGCGATACCGCCGGTGCCGCTCTCGGCCTTGCCGCCCCCGCCGAGCGGGATCTTGAGCGCGAGGGTCCGGTCCGAGTAGAGGACCGCCGGGCGCCCCAGAACCCGCTTCGACTCCGCCGTATTCCCGAGGAGCCGCCCCATCTGGGCGACCGGGAGACGGTCGTGGGAGGCCGAGAGCTTCACGGAGTACGTCGAGAGGTCGACGCTCCCCTCCGGCGACGCGATCTTGGCTCCCCCCGCGAGCCCGACCCATCCGTCGCTCCCCCAGGCGTTCCGCGCCTGCTCGCGGGGCGTGCCGAGGAGCACCGGCAGGTCGGGGCGGTTCAGCACCTCGCACAGCCTGGTCCCCGAGACGTACCCCGCCGGCCGCGAGCGCGCCGGAGCCTTCGGGTCCGCCGACTCCGTCGCGGGCTTGGAGGGCGTGCAGACGGCCGGCCCCTTCGCCGTGGCCTCCTGCATGTCGCTCTTGGCCATGTACCAGAAGCCGCCCGCCAGCGCCGCCCCCAGAGCCAGCGCGAGCGCCACCTGCCCTCCCACGCTCGGCCCGCCCGCAGCCGCGGCCGTGCCCTCTGATCCGTCGGTCATGTTCCCCCCTCGTCGTACGCGCGCGATGGCGCGGCGGCGAGCCTACCCGCGAGTACGCGAAAGAGGGCGCCGACTTGTGGTCGGCGCCCTCCCTCAGGAACGGCTCAGGTGCTCAGCCCCTGCCCGGGCAGCGCTCGCGCACCGCCCGCGCGGGTCAGCTGCAACCGCTGGTCGAGCCGCAGCCCTCGCAGATGTAGCAGGAGCCGGCGCGCTGCATCTTCGTACCGCAGGAGAAGCAGAGCGGGGCGTCCGCGCTGATGCCCAGCTGCATCTCGACGAGCTCGGCCGAGGTGTGGGCCTGCTTGGGGGCGGGCACCTCGATCTGGGCCGGGGCCACGACGGGCTTCGGCTCCACCGCGCGGGGAGCGGATTGGGCCAGGCCCTCGACGTCCATGTCGTCCTCGGACTGCTCGTACGAGCCGGTCTCCAGGTGCCGCTGGCGCTCCTCGGCGGAGTGGATGCCGAGCGCGGAGCGGGTCTCGAAGGGCAGGAAGTCCAGCGCCAGGCGGCGGAAGATGTAGTCGACGATCGACTGCGCCATCCGCACGTCCGGGTCGTCCGTCATGCCGGCCGGCTCGAAGCGCATGTTGGTGAACTTCGAGACGTACGTCTCCAGGGGGACGCCGTACTGCAGACCGACGGAGACGGCGATGGAGAAGGCGTCCATCATTCCGGCGAGCGTCGAGCCCTGCTTCGACATCTTCAGGAAGACCTCGCCGAGACCGTCGTCCGGGTAGGAGTTGGCGGTCATGTAGCCCTCGGCGCCACCCACGGTGAAGGAGGTGGTGATCCCCGGACGGCCCTTGGGGAGGCGCTTGCGCACCGGGCGGTACTCGACGACCTTCTCGACGGCCTCGCGGATCGTCGCCTCGGACTTCGCGGTGACCTCGGCCTTCTCGTCCTCCTTCTTCTTGGCGGAGAGCGGCTGGCCGACCTTGCAGTTGTCGCGGTAGATCGCGAGCGCCTTGACGCCCATCTTCCAGGCCTCGAAGTAGACCTCCTCGACGTCCTCGACCGTCGCCGTCTCCGGCAGGTTGACGGTCTTGGAGAGGGCGCCGGAGATCCACGGCTGGATGGCGGCCATCATGCGGACGTGGCCCATCGCGGAGATGGAACGCTCGCCCATGGCGCAGTCGAAGACCTCGTAGTGCTCGGTCTTCAGGCCCGGGGCGTCGATCACATTGCCGTGCTCGGCGATGTGGGCGACGATCGCCTCGATCTGCTCCTCCTGGTAACCCAGGCGGCGCAGGGCCTGCGGGACGGTGCCGTTGACGATCTGCATCGAGCCGCCGCCGACCAGCTTCTTGAACTTGACCAGGGCGAGGTCGGGCTCAAGACCGGTGGTGTCGCAGGACATCGCGAGACCGATGGTGCCGGTGGGGGCGATGACCGAGGCCTGCGCGTTGCGGAAGCCGTTCTTGGCGCCGAGGCGGACGACGTCCTGCCAGGCCTCCGTGGCGGCGGCCCAGATCGGCGAGTCCAGGTCGTCGAAGCGGACGGCCTTGGTGTTCTCGTCGGCGTGCTGCTGCATGACGCGCTGGTGCGGCTCGGCGTTGAGCGCGTAGCCGTCGTACGCGCCGACGACCGCGGCGAGCTCGGCGGAGCGCTTGTACGAGGTGCCGGTCATCAGCGAGCTGATGGCACCGGCGAGGGCGCGGCCGCCGTCGGAGTCGTACGCGTGGCCGGTCGCCATCAGCAGGGCGCCGAGGTTGGCGTAGCCGATGCCGAGCTGGCGGAAGGCGCGGGTGTTCTCGCCGATCTTCTGGGTGGGGAAGTCGGCGAAGCAGATGGAGATGTCCATCGCGGTGATGACGAGCTCGACGACCTGGGAGAAGCGCTCGACGTCGAAGGACTGGTGGCCCTTGCCGTCGTCCTTGAGGAACTTCATCAGGTTCAGCGAGGCGAGGTTGCAGGACGTGTTGTCCAGGTGCATGTACTCGCTGCACGGGTTCGAGCCGTTGATGCGGCCGGACTCGGGGCAGGTGTGCCAGTGGTTGATCGTGTCGTCGTACTGGATGCCCGGGTCGGCGCAGGCCCACGCGGCCTCGGCCATCTTGCGGAAGAGCGACTTGGCGTCGACCTCCTCGATGACCTCGCCCGTCATGCGGGACGTGAGGCCGAACTTCCCGCCGGCCTCGACGGCCTTCATGAACGCGTCGTTCACGCGGACGGAGTTGTTGGCGTTCTGGTACTGGACGGACGTGATGTCGTCGCCGCCCAGGTCCATGTCGAAGCCCGCGTCACGGAGGGCGCGGATCTTCTCCTCCTCCTTGACCTTGGTCTCGATGAAGTTCTCGATGTCGGGGTGGTCGACGTCGAGGATGACCATCTTGGCCGCGCGACGGGTGGCGCCGCCCGACTTGATCGTTCCCGCGGAGGCGTCGGCGCCGCGCATGAAGGAGACCGGGCCGGAGGCGTTGCCGCCGGAGGAGAGCAGCTCCTTGGAGGAGCGGATACGGGAGAGGTTCAGGCCGGCGCCGGAGCCGCCCTTGAAGATCATGCCCTCTTCCTTGTACCAGTCGAGGATCGACTCCATGGAGTCGTCGACGGACAGGATGAAGCAGGCGGAGACCTGCTGGGGCTGCGGCGTGCCGACGTTGAACCACACCGGGGAGTTGAAGCTGAAGATCTGGTGCAGGAGGGCGTAGGCCAGCTCGTGCTCGAAGATCTCGGCGTCGGCGGGCGAGGCGAAGTAGCCGTACTCCTCGCCGGCCTTCGTGTAGGTCTTCACGATCCGGTCGATGAGCTGCTTCAGACCGGTCTCGCGCTGCGGGGTGCCGACGGCCCCGCGGAAGTACTTGCTGGTGACGATGTTGACCGCGTTCACCGACCAGAAGTCGGGGAACTCGACGCCACGCTGCTCGAAGTTGATCGAGCCGTCGCGCCAGTTGGTCATGACGACGTCACGGCGCTCCCAGCTCACCTCGTCGTACGGATGCACGCCGGGGGTGGTGTGGATGCGCTCGATACGCAGACCCTTGCTGGCCGCCTTGGCTCCCTTGGTGCGGGAACCACGTGCCGGGCCGCTCGCCGTCTCTGTCATGCCGCCTCCCATATACGGGCAAAACACGCTGGAGCGCCCGGAAAATTCCAGGGCTCCGCCTTCTGTGAATCGTCTTGTAGAGCAATTGCCACGAGCGCCTCACGGTTCACTCGGGGCAGGTCTTTCGGGGCCGCGCGGCGGCCGGTCGCCGGACCGAGCACGGAGTGTCGGGCCGGCGCCGCCGGTCTAGTCGGCGGCGGTGGCGGGAACGGGGACCTCGGGGGTCGCTCCGATCCCGCGCAGCTCAGCGGGAGGCCGCTCACGGAGTTCCGTGATCGCGGCCTCGAAGTCTTCGAGGCTGTTGAAAGCCTTGTACACGGACGCGAAGCGCAGGTACGCGACGAGGTCGAGCTCCTGCAGCGGACCGAGGATGGCCAGGCCCACGTCGTGGGTGGTCAGCTCGGCGCTTCCGGTGGCGCGCACCGCCTCCTCGACCCGCTGGCCCAGCTTGGCGAGCGCGTCCTCGGTGACGGGCCTTCCCTGGCATGCCTTGCGGACGCCGGAGATGACCTTGGTGCGGCTGAAGGGTTCGGTGACTCCCGAACGCTTGACCACCATGAGCGAACACGTCTCCACCGTCGTGAAACGGCGGGAGCAGTCGGGGCACTGGCGGCGGCGTCGGATCGACGTCCCGTCGTCGGTGGTGCGACTGTCGACGACACGGCTGTCGGGGTGCCTGCAGAAGGGGCAGTGCATGTGGTTCCGACCCTCCCTCACGGCACGACTGAAAAGCTCCACCGGGCCCGTCAGGGCCCTCGAAGCGACCACCAGCATAGGCGATGTGGAGACCCTCGGCAGACCGAGGATCCGACCGAGGACCACTAGTTCTAGGTGGCTGACGCCATACAACCACTAGATCTTGGGGCGAGACGCGATTTGAGCCCGTACCGCGTGTCGTCGCTCCCGACCGGCCACGAGGGTACGGGAAGGGCGCGGCTGCGCGGATTCCGGGGTCGCCGGTGCGACACTGGGAAGGCACCCCCGCCCCGCGCGACCCGGCGCTGAAGGTTACCGTAATGACCGAATTGAGACATCGGCTACGTCGGTGACGGAGACCCTCCGGTCACGCCTCGTCGGCGGCATATACACCCACGTACGCACACGCGTAAGGCGATCTGCGATTTTTCACTCGAACGTGTGTTTGGCGCAACCTTTCGAAAGCCACTACCGTTGTGCCAGCCAGGGAGACCATTCGAGAGGGGCCGCCGACGTGACCACCACCGCAGACAGTGCCACCATCACTGCCCAGGACCGCTCCCAGGGCCGACTCGAGCCGGTGCATGCGATGAATGACGCAGCCATGAACGGGGAGGAGCCCGGCCGACCCGCGCGCTCGCTCCCCGGACGACCTCCAGGCATCCGGGCCGACAGCTCCGGCCTCACGGACCGGCAGCGCCGGGTCATCGAGGTCATCCGCGACTCGGTCCAGCGCCGCGGCTACCCGCCGTCGATGCGTGAGATCGGTCAGGCCGTGGGCCTCTCCAGCACCTCCTCGGTGGCACACCAGCTGATGGCCCTGGAGCGCAAGGGCTTCCTGCGCCGCGACCCGCACCGCCCCCGCGCGTACGAGGTGCGCGGCTCGGACCAGCCCAGCACGCAGCCGACGGACACCACCGGCAAGCCCGCCGCCTCCTACGTCCCCCTGGTCGGGCGTATCGCGGCCGGTGGCCCCATCCTGGCCGAGGAGTCCGTCGAGGACGTCTTCCCGCTCCCCCGGCAGCTGGTCGGCGACGGCGAGCTCTTCGTCCTCAAGGTCGTCGGCGACTCCATGATCGAGGCCGCCATCTGCGACGGCGACTGGGTCACGGTCCGCCGCCAGCCGGTCGCCGAGAACGGCGACATCGTGGCCGCCATGCTCGACGGCGAGGCCACGGTGAAGCGCTTCAAGCGCGAGGACGGGCACGTCTGGCTGCTGCCGCACAACTCGGCGTACCAGCCGATCCCCGGCGACGAGGCCACGATCCTCGGCAAGGTCGTCGCCGTGCTGCGACGGGTGTGACACCACCTCGTCGGCCCTGAAGCGGGCCCCGGGACCCACTGCGCCGGTCCCGGGGCCCTGCCGTGTCTCCAGGGCCCCTCAGCGGCGTGGCTACGCCTCCTCGGCAGCCGCCGCCGTGGCCGCCGCGTCGATCGCCGACAGCGACTTCCGCACCTGGTTGCGGTCGGTGGTGTACCAGAAGTCCGGCAGCGAGGCCTTCAGATAGCTGCCGTACCGGGCCGTCGCCAGCCTCGGGTCGAGGATCGCGACGACGCCCCGGTCCCCCGTGGCCCTGACCAGACGGCCGGCGCCCTGCGCCATGAGCAGCGCCGCGTGCGTCGCCGCCACCGCCATGAAGCCGTTGCCCCCGGCGTCCTCCACCGCCTTCTGCCGCGCGCTCATCAGCGGGTCGTCCGGGCGCGGGAAGGGGATCTTGTCCATCACGACGAGCTGGCAGCTCGGCCCCGGCACGTCCACGCCCTGCCACAGGGAGAGCGTGCCGAAGAGACAGGTCTTCGGGTCGGCCGCGAAGTTCTTGATCAGCTCGCCGAGCGTGTCCTCGCCCTGGAGCAGGATCGGCAGCTCGGGAATCCGGCTCCGCAGCTCCTCCGCCGCCTGCTGCGCGGCCCGCATCGAGGAGAACAGGCCCAGCGTGCGCCCGCCGGCCGCCTGCATCAGCTCGGTCAGCTCGTCGAGCATGTCGCCGCGCTCGCCGTCCCGCGCGGGCCGGTTCAGATGCTTGGCGACGTAGAGGATGCCCTGCTTCGGATAGTCGAAGGGCGAGCCGACGTCGATGCCCTTCCAGACCGGCAGATCGTCGCCCTTGGTGCCCTCGGGCGCCAGCCCCAGCGAGGCGCCCACCCCGTTGAAGTCGCCGCCCAGCTTGAGGGTGGCGGAGGTGAGGACCACCGAGCGGTCGGCGAAGAGCTTCTCGCGCAGCAGCCCGGAGACCGTCAGCGGGGCGACCCGCAGGGAGGCGCCGAAGCGGTCGTGCCGCTCGTACCAGACGACGTCGTACTCCGAACCCTGGGTGATCCGCTCGGCGACCCCGTGCACCGTCTCCACGGAGGCCATGGCCTGCTTGCGGACGGCGTCCTCGTCCTGGACGGAACGGTCACGGGTGTTGCCGAGGGCCGTGATCACCGCGCGGGAGGCGTCGCGGAGCGCCATCAGCGCGTACCCGAGATCCTCCGGGATCTCCTCAAGACGGCCCGGCAGGGCCAGCTCCATCAGCCGCTCGAAGCCCTCGGCAGCCGTCTGCAGCTGGTCGGCGGTCTTCTCGTCGACCAGCTTCGCCGCCCGGCGGACCGCCCGGTTGACCTGCCCCGGTGTGAGCTCGCCCGTGGCGACGCCGGTCACCCGGGAGACCAGCTCATGGGCCTCGTCGACGATCAGCACCTCGTGCTGCGGCAGCACCGGCGCACCCTCGATCGCGTCGATGGCGAGCAGGGCGTGGTTGGTGACGACGACCTCGGCCAGCTTGGCCCGCTCGCGGGCCGCCTCGGCGAAGCACTCCGGCCCGTACGCGCACTTGCTCGCGCCCAGGCACTCGCGGGAGGAGACCGAGACCTGGGCCCAGGCCCGGTCGGAGACGCCCGGTGTCAGGTCGTCCCGGTCGCCGGTCTCCGTCTCGTCGGACCAGTCCCGCAGCCGCAGCAGGTCCTGGCCCAGCTTGCTGGTGGGGGCCGCCGCCTCGAAGGGGTCGAAGAGGCCGTCCTCCTCGTCCTGCGGGACGCCCTCGTGCAGGCGGTGCAGGCACAGATAGTTCGAGCGGCCCTTGAGCATGGCGAACTCCGGGCGGCGGCGCAGCTGCGGGTGCAGCGCGTCGACCGTCCGCGGGAGGTCGCGCTCGACCAGCTGGCGCTGGAGGGCCAGCGTCGCCGTGGCGACCACCACCCGCTCCCCCTGCGCCAGCGCCGGTACGAGATAGCCGAGGGATTTACCGGTGCCGGTGCCGGCCTGGACGAGCAGGTGCGAACCGTCGTCGATGGCCTCGGTCACGGCCTGGGCCATGGTGACCTGGCCGGGGCGCTCCACACCGCCGACGGCGGCGACGGCGGCGTGGAGGAGGTCGGGGAGGGATGGCTTCGTCATAGCGGTTCCAGCCTACGGGGCGGCACCGACAGCCGGTCCCTCCCCGTGATCACGCGAGGGGGTTCGGGACGGTGCCGTGGACGGCGGCGTGCGGGCGTTCGGGCCGGTCGCGGTAGCCGTCGAGGTGGAGCCGGTTGCGGTTGAGACAGAGGCGCTCGATCCGGGGGACGAGCAGGTCGAACAGCTCGAAGCGTTCCTTCAGCTCCGGGAAGCGCGCCTGGTGGCGGAGGATCTCGGCCCGCAGCAGGGTCCAGAACTCCTCCTCCGGCAGGGCGAGTTGTTCCTCGTACAAGGGCGCCAGATAGCGGAAGACTCCAACGAAGAGGCCCGAATGGATGAACTGGGTGAGGAAATCGGGCTCCTCCGTGAGGAGCACGGCCCGTACGTCGTCCGGCATGGTGGCGTGCTCGGGCAGCGGGTGGGCGCTGATGTTGACGTCGTCGACGAAGTCCTTGATGGCCAGGCGTACGGGCACGTCCTGGTCGTCGTAGACGACGATGGCGTTCTCGCCGTGCGGGGAGAAGACCGTGCCGTACTGGTAGAGGAAGTGCAGCAGCGGCGGCATCAGGGCGGCGAAGAGGCGCTGGAGCCAGGCGCGGGGGGCCAGCCCCGAGCGGCCGACGAGCTCGGCGACGAAGGCCCGGCCCTCGGGGTCGGTGTGCAGCAGGGCGGCGAGGGTGCGGGCGCGCTCGCCCGGCGGCAGGCGCAGGGGTTCGCGCCAGATCGCGCCCAGGAGCTCCTTGTACTGGTACGGCACCTCCGGCAGCCGGTCGTACAGCGGGTGCTCGACGGTGACGGAGGCGACCTCGCCGAGGAGGATCACCCCGCACTCGTCGCGCAGGAAGGGGTCGGCGTCGCGCAGCCCGTGGACCCAGGAGGTGACGGCCGGGGCGGCGAGGGTGCGTTCGGTGGGGAGCCCGCGCCAGACGAGGGTGTTGAGGACGGAGAGCGGCAGCTTCACGGTGTGGCGGTCGGGGCGGGTGGTGTTGAGGAAGGTACGGATCGACTGCTGCGGCAGCCGCAGGTCGGCGTCTGTGGTGAGCGGCACGAGGGCGCCGGAGGCGATGGCCGGGGCGTACAGCGGCAGCAGGACCTCGTCCCACTGCCAGGGGTGGACCGGCAGGAGGAGGTAGCCGTCCGGGTCGAGACCACGGGCCCGCAGGGTGGCGCGGAAGCCCTCCTGGACCTCGGGGTCGAGCTCGCGCGCGTAGAGCAGGTCGGGAGTGTCGAGGCCGGCGACTCCTCGGTACGCGGCGATCCGGCTGCTGACCGCGATCCACGGGAGGCGGGCCGCGCGGCGGGCCTCGGGGGCCCAGCGGCCGGCGTCGGTGGCGGAGAAGCCGATCCGCCCCTTGTTGAGCACGATCCACGGGTGGCCGGTCTGGTGGCCTTCGAGTTCGGCGTAGCCGAGGTCGGCGAGGGCGGCGGCGGTCAGCGCGGTGTGGTCGAGCCGGGCGTCGGCGGCGAGGGTGGTGGTGAGCTCGCGGATGAGGTGGCCGAGGGTGGCGCCGTCGAGGTCGAGCAGGCGGCGGGCACGGACGAGGAAGTCCAGCGGGTCGGTGGCGGGGCGGCCGTCGACGGTGATCGAGTCGGGCTCGACCCGCCAGCCGCCGTAGGCGCCGCGGCGGGCGGTGAAGGTGAGCGTGCCGCCGTCGTCGAGGGTGAGGGTGTACGGGGCGGGGCCGCCGCCGTCGCCTTCGCGGCCGTCGGGTGCGGCCGGGCGGGGTTCGACGATCTCCTCGTACGAGAACTCGGCGAGGGCCTTGGCGAGCAGGCGGGCGGAGGCCCGCGTCCAGGCGGCGGGGTTGAGCTCGGGCGGCAGGCAGAGGGCCGGGGGTGCGGGCTGTGCGGAGTCGTGGGGTGCAGGGGACGTCGACACGGGGACTCCTCGGGGTAGGACCGCTGTGGGTCCAGCGGTGGGTGTGGGTCAGTGGCTGTTCACAGGACGTGACGCAGGGCGCGGTCGCGGACCATGAGCGCGGCCCGTTTGTCGGGGAGCTCGACCTCCGCCGACAGGCGGAAGCCGGCGCCGAGGAAGGCCGCCACGGAGGGGGTGTTGCGCAGGTCTGGTTCGGCGAGGACCCGGGTGCACCGGGGCCGGTGGTCGAGGACGAGGTCGGCGACGGCGCGCAGCAGGGTCGTGCCTACCCCCCGGCCGCGGTCGGCGACACCTCCGACGAGCAGATGGATCCCGGTGTCGTGCGGGCGCGCGGGGTAGTACCGGGCGAGCGGGTCGAGGTCGGCCCGGTAGATCTCGAAGTAGCTCATCGGCGTGCCGTCCAGGACGCCGAGGCAGGGGACGCTGCGTCCGTCGGCGTCGAGTTGGGCGCGGATGTGGTCAGCGGTCACGCCCGGGGGGCCGGCGAGCTCCCAGAAGGCGGCGACGGCCGGATCGTTCATCCACCGGGCGACGACCTCCAGATCCCGGTCGAGCCGCACGGGGACGAGCTGGAAGCTCCCCACGGCGGTGACGGCCGCCCGCCATCCGGCGAGCCCGTCGAGCAGGTCGCCCTCGGTCCTCGCTCGTTCCGAGCGGTCGGCGGCGAGGAGCGCCAGGAAGTCCTCGGGGAGGTGGAGGTCGAGGGTGTCGTCGGGGCTTGGGGCGGGGGCTGCGGTCTCGGGGCGCGGGCCCGGGCCGGGGCCGGGGGCTGCGGCCACGGAGCCGGGGCGAGCAGTCTCGGTGCCGGGGCCTGCGGCCTCGGTTCCGGGGTGCGCTTCGGTGGGAGGCACGGGGCGCGCTCTCCTCTCGGCGGGTGGGTGGGTACGGGGGCGGGGTGGGGCGGGTCCGGTCGGGGTGGACAGGGGGCTCGTGTGGGTTGGTGGGGCCCGGGTTGGTCGGAAGGACCGGCGGGACGGGGCTACGGAATCTGCGGAGCGGACAGGGGTATCGGGTCCGGCGACACCGGTGGGGCAGGGGCTCAGGCTGTCCGGGTCTGGCGGTTCCGCCGGTCCGGGGCCAGGGGCTCCGGGGCCCCGGGGCCTGGGGCCTGGGGGTCCGGGGGCGTGGGGATCCGGCGGGTCCGGGAAGGCCGGGGGTCGTGGGGGCCCGGGGGCCTGGGGTGCGGGGGCCCTGGGCCTGGCCCGTAGCTCCATTGGTTCCGGCTGGTCCGTACCTCCGGGAGTCCCGTACCTCCGGGGGTCCAGGAGGTCAGGCGGTCCGGGAGGTCCGGCGATCCAGGACGTCCGGGAGGTCCGGCAGCCGGGGCTCGGGTGGGGCTTCGGGGGGCGTCAGGAGCGCAAGGGGTTGGTGATGGTGACGTATACGGACTGGGTGTCGACCGGGCCGACCAGTTCGTCCAGGCCGTGCAGGCGGGTGAGGAGGTTGGCCTTGCAGCGCAGCGTCGCGGCCTCCAGGAGGCGGTGCGGCAGCGGGGAGCCGAGGCTCGTCGCGGTCGTGAGGAACTGGCGCAGGGCGGCGAGCAGGACGCGCTCGTCGGCGAGCTGCTGCGCGCCGAAGGCGCCGATCAGGCCGAGGACGTTGTTGATGCCGAGGTAGTAGGCGAAGCGCTCGTCCGTGACCTGGTCGGAGACGAAGGTGTCGCTTTCCTTGCCGATGCCGGGAAGCCGGCTTTCGAGTTCGTCGCGGCGGGACTCGCGGAAGTAGTAGCCCTGGTTGTCGCGGTAACGGCCGCCGACGGGCCAGCCCTCGGGGTCCAGGAGGACCAGCGTGTTCTGCTGGTGAGCCTCCAGAGCGACGCCGGCCTGGCCGTCGAGCCAGAGCACCGGGCGGACCACGAGGTCGAGGTAGCGCAGGAACCACTCGGCGGCGACGGCCGTGGTGGGGCGCCCCGTACGGGCGGCGAGCCGGCCCACGACCTCGGCGAGGCGCGAGCTCATACGGGCGGAGCCGGGCCGCGGGCGCGGGGAGGTGAGGGCGGCGAGGCAGACGGCGTCGTCGCCGACGGCGAAGGGGTTGTGCCGGATCATGACGTCCAGGCCTGGCACCTCTTCGCCCTCCGGGGTGTCGACCGCGAGCCAGGCCGGGTCGCGGACGATGTCGAAGCCCGGGTGCGCGGCCTGCCACTGGTCGACCAGGCCGGTGCGGAGCAGCCGGTGCACCTCGACACCGCGGTGGAGTTCCTTGCGCAGGTTCTCGCGGCGGGAGTTGGTGATCCGCACGCCGAGGGAGAGCTTCAGCATGGCCCGGGCGCCGGGGCGGTGCACCGTACGGACGGAGGAGGTCGGGTGCCAGCGGCCGCCGTGGGGGCCGAGGTCGTGGAGGAGTCCGGCGTCGAGGAGGGCGGCGACGGCGGGGCGGTGCCGGAGTTCGCGGGCCTGCCAGGGGTGGAGCGGCAGGGCGGTGGTGCCGGGGGGCAGATCGAGGCCCTCGGCGAGGGCGGCGGTGAGCTGCGCGGCGGCGACCGGGCGGCCCTGTTCGGTCCAGGCCGAGTCGGTGGCGAGGACGCTCTGGTCGACGCCCATCCAGTGGAGGGGGAACGAGCCGTGCGCCTCGGGCGAGTAGAGCCGGGCCTCGGCCTCGGAGAGTCCTTCGCGGCTCTTGGGGGTGGGGTGGAGCGGGTGGCCGAGGAGGAGGGACTGCTCGGCGGTGAGGAACAGGTCGGCCTCGGGGCCCGGCAGCGGGTCGCGGCGGCGCTGGGCGATGAAGTCGGCGGTGCGGCGGGCCGAGTCGGCGACGCGGCCGACGAGTTCGGTGCCTTCGGGGCGGCCGGTCTCGCGGCTGAGCAGGGCCGCGACGGTGACCGCGTCGACGGTGGGCGCGGCGGCCGGGAGGCCTTCGAGGGCGGGGGCGCCGAAGCGGTGCCAGCCGGTGGGCGACCAGTACCTCACGGGGACGAGGAGGGCGGTCCCGGAGGCGTCGAGGGGGATGCGCAGGGTGTCGGCGCCGTTGCCGGGGGCCGGGAGGTTCTTCTCCCGTACCCAGCAGCGCAGCAGGCTCTCCACGGCGGCCTGGTCGCCGGCCCGGCGGGGGTCGGGGTCGTCCAGCGGATCGGCGAGCAGGCCGGCCGGCTGGTACGGGGCGGAGGGGGAGGGAGAGGCGGAGGGCATGTGCGCCCCCGCTGGCGACTCGACGGCCGCCCCCGCGTGCGCCCCGACGGACGCCTCCACGGACGACCTGTCGGCGGGCGTCTCCGAGAACGGCCCGGCAGGCGTCCCGACGGGCGCCTCCACGGACAACCCGGCGGACGCCTCCGCAAGCGACCCGGCAGGCGGCCGCATAGACACCCCGGCGTGCGCCCCCACGGGCGCCTCCACGAGCGATCCAGCGGGCGCTGCCCCCGTCAACCCGGCGGACGCCTCCGCAAGCGACCCGGCAGGCGGCCGCACAGACGCCCCGGCGTGCGCCCCCACGGGCGCCTCCACGAGCGACCCAGCGGGCGTCCCCACGGACAACCCAGCAGACGGCCCCGCAAGCAACCCGGCAGGTGGCTCCACGGACGACCCGGCAGACGCCCCCGCGAGCAACCCACCGGGCGCCCCGACGGACGACCCGGCAGACGGCCCGGCGGACGGCCCCACGGGCGCCCCGGCAGACGCCCCCGCAGCAGACCCCGCAGACCCCCTAGCCGCTGCCCCAACATGGGTGCCCGCACTCGGGCCCAGATACTGGCGCGGGACGGTGGGCTCGGTGGTGAGTTCGGCCGTGAGTTCGGGGGTGAGTTCGGGGCTCGGGTTCGTGGTGGATTCGGAGGCGGAGGTGGGATTCACTGAGGCTTCCTTGGGAGGGGGGCGGCCGGGCGGGTCGGGCCTGGGGCGGTGGGGCGGACCGGATTCAGTGGGGTGGCCCGGACGGGCGGGCCCGGTGGGCCCGTTCGGCGGCGGCGAGGGCGTCGGCGAAGCGGTCGAGGACGGCGACCGCCTGCTCGTCGGTGAGGGTGAGCGGGGGCAGCAGCCGGACGACCGCGTTGTGGCGGCCGCCGAGTTCGACGATGAGGCCCCGGTCGAGGCACTGGCGCCGGACGGCGGTCGCGAGCACGGGGTCCGGCGGCGGGGCGAGGTCGTCGGGGCCCTCCGCCTCGGGGTCGACCAGCTCGACGCCGATCATCAGACCGCGGCCCCGGACGTCGCCGATGCAGGGGTGCGCGGCGGCGAGGCCCTGGAGCTGTCCGAGCATGCGGGCGCCGAGGGTGCCGGCGCGCGCGGCGAGCCCGTTCTCGCGCACGTACGCGAGGGTGGCGGCGCCCGCGGCCATGGCGAGCTGGTTGCCTCGGAACGTACCGGCGTGCGCGCCCGGCTCCCAGGCGTCGAGTGCGGAGCGGTAGACCACGACGGCGAGCGGGAGGGAGCCGCCGATGGCCTTGGAGAGGACCATCACGTCGGGGACGACGCCGCTGTGCTCGACGGCCCAGAACGTGCCGGTGCGGCCCACTCCCGTCTGGATCTCGTCCGCGATCAGCGGGATGGAGCGCGCGGCGGTGATCTCCCGCATACGGCGCAGCCAGCTGTCGGGGGCGGGGATGACGCCGCCCTCTCCCTGCACGGGTTCGAGGATCATCCCGGCCGGGGCGGGCACGCCGCTCTTGGGGTCGTCGAGCGCCGTCTCCGTCCAGCGGGCGGCCAGTTCGGCGCCGCGCTCGCCGCCGACGCCGAAGGGGCAGCGGTAGTCCCTCGGGTACGGCAGCCGGGCGACGCGGACGTCGGTGGCACCGCCGGACGCGTCCAGGGCGCCGGAGGTCATGCCGTGGTAGGCGCCGCTGAAGGCGAGGACGCCGTTCCGGCCGGTGGCGGTGCGGACGAGTTTGAGGGCGGCCTCGACGGCGTCCGTGCCGGCCGGTCCGCAGAACTGGATCCGGGCGTCGTCGGCGAGTCCGGCCGGGAGCGTGGCGAACAGCTCGGTGGTGAAGGCGTCCTTGACGGGCGTGGCCAGGTCCAGGATGTGCAGCGGGGCGCCCGAGTCGAGGACCTTGCGGATGGCTTCGAGGACGACGGGGTGGTTGTGGCCGAGCGCGAGCGTGCCCGCGCCGGAGAGGCAGTCCAGGTAGCGGCGGCCGTCGGCGCCCTCGATGGTGAGGCCTCTGGCCCGTACGGGGACGATCGGCAGGGAGCGCGCGTAGGTGCGGGCGGCGGACTCGCGCTGCGCCTGACGGCGCAGAATGCCCTCATGCGCGCCCCCTTCGCCGGCCGACGAGGCCGTCCCCCGCGACTCGGGCCGGGGCGCGTCCCGCTCCTCCCGGCGCGCCGCGCCACCGGCCGCACCCAAGTCGGCATCGCACCCCCGCTCCCCACCGGCCGCGTCCAGGTAGGCGTCGCAGATCCCCTCGCCCGGCGTCAGGCCCGGAGCTGGTTCGGTCACGGCCACGGCTCGGTGTCCTCCCGCTGTAACGGTTGCGTTGCACATCGGTACGTTGCAGGGGCGCCCGAAGAGGCGTCCCGGACACCGCCGTTGTGTCCCCCGTACGTACCAACGACGGGGCCTGCCGGGGATCACGGCCGGAGGCCAAGATCCTTGGCGTGTCCCGGATCACGGACCGGCAAAGGCTGTTGGGGCGCGGAACCGTGGACCTGCGTCGTGCCGTCCCCTCCGGCACCGGCATAGTGGGGGCTTCACCTGGCGCGGCCCGGCCGTGCCGCCACTGTTCACTGATGCACAAGTTGACGTAGTCCCAGGGGGATCACGAGATGCGATCGATTCGTCCGATGCTGGCCGCAGCATCCGCCGTCGCGGCACTGGCGCTGACGGCGACGGCCTGCGGTCCGACCGAGGACAACGCGGGGGGTGACAAGCCCAGTGCTTCCGCGACTCCGGCCGCGGACGGCAAGATCACGATTCCGGACGACCTGAAGCAGCGCCTGAAGGACCACGGGATCGACCTGGACAAGTGGCGGAACGGCGAGTGGAAGAACTGGGACAAGGACAAGTGGCTGCGTGAGGCCAAGGACTACGTCAACCCGATCATCGAGGACCTCTGGGACCCGGACCGGATGCGCGGCGCCGAGCGCCCCGACAAGCCGGTCAAGGACGAGGACATCTCCGGTGACAAGGGCGTGACCGACCCGACGCCCGACCCGGTGAAGGCCGCCTCCGTCCGGGCGCCGTACCACTCGACCGCGCCGGCCTCCGGCAAGGTCTTCTTCGACGGCCCCGAGGGCTCGATGGTCTGCTCGGCCACGGTCGTGAAGGACCCGGCGCACCCGGGCAAGTCCAACATGGTCTGGACGGCCGGCCACTGCGTGCACGCGGGCAAGAAGGGCGGCTGGTACCGCAACATCGCCTTCGTCCCCTCGTACAACAACGCCGGGAAGCCGACCGCCGAGCTGGAGAAGGCGACCCGCGAGGAGATCGCGCCGTACGGCGTGTGGTGGAGCGACTGGGCGAAGACCTCCGACCAGTGGATCGCGCAGGGCGGGCAGACCGGCGGCCAGGGCGCTCCGTACGACTTCGCGGTGCTGCATGTGACGCCGGAGAAGGGGTCGACCGGCAAGTCCCTGGAGGAGACGGTCGGTTCGGCGCTGCCGGTGGAGTTCAACGCCCCGGCCGTGCCGAAGATCGCGGACATGACCGCGACCGGCTTCCCGGCGGGTCCGCCGTACGACGGACAGAAGATGTTCCAGTGCCAGGACAAGCCGGGCCGTCTCTCGGTGAAGACCGACCAGCCGACGATGTACCGGATCGGCTGCAGCATGACCGGCGGTTCCTCCGGCGGTGGCTGGGTGGCCACGGGCCAGGACGGCAAGCCGGCGCTGGTGTCGAACACCTCGATCGGGCCGGTGACGGCGGGCTGGCTGGCCGGGCCGCGGCTCGGTGCCGAGGCCAAGGCCGTCTACCAGGGCGTCAGCAAGAAGTACGCGGACCGCTGACCCGGGTACGGCAGGGGCGGGACCCGCGCGGGGTCCCGCCCCTGCCGTACGGGCATACTGTGCACCGCTAGTGACGCGTTCATGGCAATCCGGGCGGGCGATCCCGCCCCGGCGGACGGCGAGGGCCGGGAGGCCACGGCCGGACGCCGGCCGGACGCGCAGAACACCTCAGGGGGACATCACTTCATGCGTTCCATACGACTCCTGCCCGGCCTCACGGCCCTGGCGGCGGCGCTCGCGCTGACCGCCACGGCCTGCGGTCCGACCGAGACCCCGGCGGCCGACAAGCCCGCCGACAAGCCCGCCGCCTCCACTCCCGCCGAGAACGGCTCCGGCTCCGGCTCCGACTCCGGCTCCGACCTCACGAAGGACATCGCCGGCAAGCTGAAGAAGCACGGCGTCGACCTCGACAAGTGGAAGGACGGCGACTGGAAGAACTGGGACAAGGACAAGTGGCTCCGTGAGGCGGAGGACTTCGTCAACCCGGTGATCGACGGTCTCTGGGACCCGGCCCGGATGCAGTCGGCCAAGAGCCCCGACCCGACGATCACCGCGCAGGCCGGCAGCTCCGGCAGCGACCCGGTGCCGCGGCCGGTCCAGGCGCAGCGCGAGAAGACGCCGTACCACCGCTACGCGGCCCCGGTCGGCAAGATCTTCTTCGACTCGCCCGAGGGCTCGATGGTCTGCTCCGGCACGATCGTCAAGGACCCGCGCCACCCCGGCAAGTCCAACCTCGTGTGGACCGCCGGTCACTGCGTGCACGCCGGCAAGAAGGGCGGCTGGTACCGCAACATCACCTTCGTCCCGGCCTTCAACGACCTGGGCAAGTCCCCCGCCGCGCTGCGCAACGCCAAGCCCTACGAGGTGTACCCCTACGGCCAGTACTGGGCCGACTGGGCCGTGACCTCCGGCGAGTGGATCCAGAGCGGCGGCACCAACCAGGCCTGGCCGTACGACTACGCCGTGCTGCACGTCCAGCCGGAGCGGGGCGGCAAGTCCCTTGAGGAGACCGTGGGCGTGGCCCTGCCGGTCGACTTCTCCGCGCCCGCGCCCTCGCGGGCGGGCACGGTCGGCGCCTGGGGCTACCCGGCGGCGCCGCCGTACAACGGCATGATCATGCACAAGTGCCTGGACCGCGCCACCCGCCTGACCACCGCGCCGGCCACGCCGACGATGTACCGGATCGGCTGCACCATGACCGGTGGCTCCTCCGGCGGCGGCTGGTTCCGCGTGCTGCCCAACGGCACGACGGCGCTGGTGTCGAACACCTCCATCGGCCCCGCCGGCCGCAACGGGTGGCTGGCCGGACCGCAGCTGGGCAAGGGGGCCAAGGCGGCCCACGAGATGGTCAGCAAGAAGTTCGCCCGCTGACCCGACGGCATACGCGAAAGGCGCCGGCCGCCTCCCCGAAGGGAGACGGCCGGCGCCTTTCGCCGTGTCTGTCGCGTCAGTGCGCGGCCGGGACGTACGGCGCGAGCAGCGCCGCCAGCTCCTCGTGCACCCGCGCCCTGAGCAGGGTGCCCTCCGCGGTGTGCTCCTCGGAGAGGACCTCGCCCTCGGCGTGCACCCGGGAGACGAGACCGCCCTCGGTGTACGGCACCAGGACCTCGGCCTCGATCTGCGGGCGCGGCAGCTCGGACTCCAGGAGCGCGAGCAGCTCCTCCATGCCCTCGCCCGAGCGGGCCGAGACCGCGATGGAGTGCTTCTCCACCCGGAGCAGGCGCTGGAGGACGAGCGGGTCCGCCGCGTCCGCCTTGTTGATGACGACGATCTCCGGCACGTTCACCGCGCCGACGTCGCGGAACACCTCGCGGACGGCCGCCAGCTGCTCCTCCGGGGCCGGGTGCGAACCGTCCACCACGTGCAGGATGAGGTCGGAGTCGCCGACCTCCTCCATGGTGGAGCGGAAGGCCTCGACCAGGTGGTGGGGCAGGTGCCGGACGAAGCCGACCGTGTCGGCCAGGGTGTAGACCCGGCCGGTGGGCGTCTCGGCCCGGCGCACGGTCGGGTCGAGGGTGGCGAACAGCGCGTTCTCCACCAGGACGCCCGCGCCCGTGAGGCGGTTGAGCAGCGAGGACTTGCCGGCGTTGGTGTACCCGGCGATGGCGACCGACGGGATCTTGTTCCGGCGGCGCTCCTGGCGCTTGATGTCGCGGCCGGTCTTCATCTCCGCGATCTCCCGGCGCATCTTCGCCATCTTCTCGCGGATCCGACGCCGGTCGGTCTCGATCTTGGTCTCACCGGGACCACGGGTGGCCATGCCGCCACCGCCGCCGCCACCCATCTGACGGGAGAGCGACTGACCCCAGCCACGCAGGCGCGGCAGCATGTACTGCATCTGCGCGAGCGCGACCTGCGCCTTGCCCTCTCGGGACTTGGCGTGCTGGGCGAAGATGTCGAGGATGAGGGCGGTCCGGTCGACCACCTTCACCTTGACGACGTCTTCGAGGGCGATCAGCTGGCCGGGGCTGAGCTCACCGTCGCAGACGACGGTGTCGGCGCCGGTCTCAAGCACGATGTCGCGCAGCTCGCGGGCCTTGCCCGAGCCGATGAAGGTGGCCGGGTCCGGCTTGTCGCGGCGCTGGATGACACCGTCGAGCACGAGGGCACCCGCCGTCTCGGCGAGGGCCGCGAGCTCCGCGAGGGAGTTCTCCGCGTCCTGCACCGTGCCCGAGGTCCATACGCCGACCAGCACGACGCGCTCAAGACGCAGCTGGCGGTACTCGACCTCGGTGACGTCCTCGAGCTCGGTGGAGAGACCGGCGACACGGCGCAGGGCCGCGCGCTCGGAGCGGTCGAACTGATCGCCGTCCCGCTCTCCGTCGATCTCGTGGCTCCAGGCGACGTCCTCTTCCATCAGGGCATCGGCCCGAAGGCTCTCGGTGCGGTTCGTCTCCGCGAAGCTCTGCTTGTCCTGGGAAGGGGATGAAGAGGAGGTCATTGGATCCTTACGTCGAAGAGGAAGTCGTTACGGAGAAATCCGTCACGGCAGTCACAACGCGTGACGTCCCGGAAGAATTCCCGGGGTCCGGCCGCGCCGCCGACCTGAAGATGGTGACACGGCCGGACGGGGCCCGTCACCCCGGTTTCACCGGCGTGGCGCGCGGCTGTGCCAGTCGGGGTGTCCCGGCATGGGCGGGGTCTTCGCCGCGTACAGCCAGTCGGCGAAGAATCGCTTCAGGTCGCGGCCGGAGATCCGCTCGGCGAGCGCGATGAAGGCCTTGGTGCCGGGCGTCCCGTCGCGGTTCTCGCTCACCCAGTCGCGCTCCAGGCGCTGGAAGGCCTCGGTGCCGATCTCGTGGCGCAGCGCGTACAGCGCGAGGGCGGCGCCGTCGTAGACGACGGGACGGAAGAGGCTGATCTTCTCCCCCGGCTCCGGCGGCTTGGGCGCGGCCGGCGGGCCACCGTCCGCCCGCCACTGGTCGGAGGCCCCGTACGCGGCCTTCATACGCCGCTCCAGGGTGGGCCCGCCCTTCTCCTCCGCGTACAGCGCCTCGTACCAGGTGGCGTGGCCCTCGTTGAGCCACAGGTCTGACCAGACGCGGGGCGAGACGCTGTCGCCGAACCACTGGTGGGAGAGCTCGTGGACCAGGATCGAGTCGACGTACCACTCGGGGTAGCCGGGCTCGGTGAACAGGCCGCGCTCGAAGAGGGAGAGGGTCTGGGTCTCCAGCTCGAAGCCGGTGTCGGCGTCGGCGACGAGCACCCCGTAGGTCTCGAAGGGGTACCGCCCGATCCGGCTCTCCAGCCACTCCAGGTGCCCTGGGGTGCGCCGCAGCCAGGGTTCCAGGAGCTCGCGGTCGGCGGTGCGCACGACGTCCCGCAGCTTCAGGCCGTGCGGGCCCTGGCGGTGCACGACGGTCGAGTCGCCGATGGAGACCTGGGCGAGCTCGGTGGCCATGGGGTGCGCGGTGCGGTACGTCCAGGTGGTGGTCGACCCGTTGCGGACGCGGCTCTCGGGGAGGCCGTTGGCGACGGCGGTGAGGGCGTTGGGGGCGGTGATCCGGAAGGTGAAGAACGCCTTGTCGGAGGGGTGGTCGTTGGAGGGGAACACCCGGTGGGCGGCGTCGGCCTGGTTGGCCATGGCGAGTCCGTCCCCGGTGCGGACCCAGCCGCCGCTGTCGGCGGGCCCGCGCGGGTCGCTGGTATGGGTAACGGCGATCTCTACGGCCTCGCCGCGGTCGACCGGTCGGGCGGGGGTGATCACCAGGTCCTCGCCGCTGCTCTCGAAGGCCGCCGGTTCGCCCTCGACGGTGACGGCGGAGACGGTGCCGTGGGTGAAGTCGAGGTTGACGCGTTCCAGGTCGTCGGTGGCGAGCGCCTGGATCCGGGTGACGCCGGCCAGCGGTTCGGTGTTGCGGCCGGGGTAGGTGAGGTCGATGTCGTAGGACAGGACGTCGTAGCCGGGGTTGCCCAGCTGGGGGAAGAGCGGGTCCCCGATGCCGAGCGGCGCGGCCGGGGGCAGGGCCGCGGCGACGAGTCCGGCGGCGAGGGCGACGAGGACGGCGGAGCGCAGCACGCGCGCGCGGGCACGCGCGCGTGGCGACGGATTACGGGGCGTACGGGAGGGGAGCGGCATGGGCTACCGCTACCAGGGCCGGGCCCGCTCCCCCGGGCGGCGCGCGCGCCGGCCACCCGAAGGGGTCAGGGCTGCGGCGACGCGGGGTGCCGGGCGCGGCTCACGTCGTACACGCCGGGCACGTCCCGCATGGCCCGCATGAGGGCGGGCAGTCCGGCGGCGTCGGGGAGTTGAAGGGTGTACGTGTGGCGGACCCGCTGCTCGCTGGGGGGTTCGACGGTGGCGGCGACGACGGCGGCCCCCTCGGTGGCGATGGCCTCGGTGAGGTCGGCGAGCAGCCGGGGACGGCCGAAGGACTCGGCGACCAGGGTGACCCGGCAGGCGTCGGTGTCGCCCCAGTGCACGGTGACGGGCGAGCGCCCGAGCAGCCGCATGGCGTCGGCGGAGGCGCAGCCGGTGCGGTGCACGGTCACGGAGCCGCCGCGCACGACGAAGCCGGTGATCTCGTCGGGCGGTACGGGGGTGCAGCAGCCCGCGGGGCGGACGGCGGGGGCGTCGGCGCCGGGCAGGTCGGCGCGGAGCCGGGTGCCGCAGCGCCGGTCGGCGGTGACGCCCGCGGCCGGGCGGGGGGTCGCGGCGGGGATCTTGGCGGCCTCCGGGTGGGCCTGGAGCCAGCCGGTGATGGCGATCCGGGCGGCGGGGGTACGGGCGTGGTCCAGCCACTGCGGCGAGGGCCCGGAGGCGCTGTCCTGGGCGAGCAGCGCCTGCACGGTGTCGCCGTCCCGCAGCACGGTGCTCAGCGGCGCGAGCCGCCCGTTGACCCGGGCGCCGAGACAGCCGTGGGCGGCCTCGCCGTGCTGGGCGTAGGCGGCGTCGACGCAGGTGGCACCGGCGGGCAGGCTGATGGTGCCGGGGCTGCCGCCGTCGGTGCGGAAGACGGTGATCTCCTGGTCCTGGGCGAGGTCGGCGCGCAGCGAGGTCCAGAAGGTGTCGGGGTCGGGCGCGGACTGCTGCCAGTCGAGAAGCCGGGAGAGCCAGCCGGGGCGGGTGGGGTCGGCCCGCTCGGCGTCTTCGGTGGCGGGGCGGGTGGGGTGGGTGGGGCCGGTGGGGCGGGTGGGGCCAGTGGGCCCGGCGGGCCCGGTGGGGTGGCTGGATCCGCTGGATCCGCTGGATCCGCTGGATCTGATGGGGCTGGCGGGGCTGTCCGGGCCGCTGGGGCTGCCGGGACCGGTGGAGCCGGCCGGGGTGCCGGGGCCGGTGAGGGCACCTGCGCCGCTGGGGCTGGCGGGACCGTTGGAGCCAGCCGGGGTGCCGGGACCGGTGAGGCCACCTGCGCCGCTGGGGCTGGCGGAGCCGCTCGTGCCACCTGAGCCAACCGAGCCACCCTGGCCACCTGAGCCGCCTTGGCCACCTGAGCCACCCTGGCCACCTGAGCCGCCCTGGCTACCAGGGCCACCCGGGCCGCCAGAGGCACCCGAGCCACCCACCCCGTGCTCCCCCACCTCCTGCCCGCTGTACGGGTTGCCGAGGGCGACCACGCCCGCCTCGGCGACCTTGTGCATCTGGTGGGTGCGGATGAGGACTTCGGCTACGGCTCCGTCGGGGGCGGCGATGGCGGTGTGGAGGGACTGGTAGAGGTTGAACTTGGGGGCGGCGATGAAGTCCTTGAACTCCGAGACCACCGGCGTGAAGCAGGTGTGCAGCTCGCCGAGGACCGCGTAGCAGTCGGCGTCCTCGCCGACCAGGACGAGGAGCCGGCCGAAGTCGCTGCCGCGCAGTTCGCCGCGCTTGAGGCGGATCCGGTGGACGGAGACGAAGTGGCGTGGCCGGACCAGGACTTCGGCGCCGATGCCGGCCTCGCGCAGCACCCCGGAGACCTGTTCGGCGATGGCGGCCAGGGCGTCACCGGAGCCGGTGTTCCCGGCGATGAGGGCCCGGGTGGCCTCGTACTCCTCGGGGTGGAGGATGGCGAAGACCAGGTCCTCCAGCTCGGTCTTGAGCGCCTGGACGCCGAGGCGCTCGGCGAGCGGGATGAGGACGTCCCGGGTGACCTTGGCGATCCGGGCCTGTTTCTCGGGGCGCATCACGCCGAGGGTGCGCATGTTGTGCAGCCGGTCGGCCAGCTTGATCGACATGACCCGGACGTCGTTGCCGGTGGCGACGAGCATCTTGCGGAAGGTCTCGGGCTCGGCCGCCGCGCCGTAGTCGACCTTCTCCAGCTTGGTGACGCCGTCCACGAGATACGCGACCTCGTCGCCGAACTCGCGGCGCACCTGGTCGAGCGTCACCTCGGTGTCCTCGACGGTGTCGTGGAGCAGGGCGGCGGTCAGGGTGGTGGTCTCGGCGCCGAGTTCGGCGAGGATCAGGGTGACCGCGAGCGGGTGGGTGATGTACGGCTCGCCGCTCTTGCGGAACTGGCCGCGGTGCGAGGACTCGGCGAGGACGTACGCCCGGCGCAGCACGGTCAGGTCGGCCTCGGGATGGTGGGCGCGGTGCGCCTCGGCGACGTGCCCGATGGCGTCGGGCAGCCGGTGGCGGGGCGCGGGGCCCGCGGTGGCGCCGAGCAGGGCGGCGCGGCCGAGCCTGCGCAGGTCCATCATCGGGCGGCCGCGTCTGCGGCCGGGAGCGTCGGGGCCGGTGGCCCCGGCCTCGCTCACGGGGTTGGTGGCCTCTGCGCTCATGGGCACCTCCGGCGGCGTGGACCGGCGGAGGGCCGGGGCAGGGCGTGCCCGGCGGGCCGGTGCTTGATGCTACCGACCCCACCACGTGGCGCAGTCCCGCTCTCGCCGAGCGTGAACCGGATCACCCATTCGAGGGACGAATCAGTCGTTGACCGTTTCGAATCGGGACGCTCGAACGGTCCAGGGAGAGATCCGCCGGACGGGTCAGGCGCGCGTGTCGGACGCGCCCTCGGTGCGCTCCGCGAGCCACGCGGGGTCGACGGTTCCCTCGGCGACGATCACGGCGGGGCCGGTCATCTCGATCTCCCCGTCGGGGTACTCGGTGATGACGAGGGTGCCGCCGAGGACGTCCACGGTGTACGTGACGGGGGCGCCGGACAGGGCGGGGTCGGCGCCGTCCCGGCGGGCGGTGGCGACGGCGACGGCGCAGGCGCCGGTGCCGCAGGAGCGGGTCTCGGCCGCGCCGCGCTCGTGGACGCGCATGGCGACGTGGCGGGGGCCGCGGTCGGCGACGAACTCGATGTTGACGCCGTCCGGGTAGACCCCGGCCGGCTCGTACGGCGGCTCGCTGTAGAGGTTGCCCGCGTGGTCGAGGGAGTCGACGAAGGCGACCGCGTGCGGGTTGCCCATGTTGACGTTGCGGGCGGGCCAGCTGCGCTCGCCGACGGTGACGGTGACCCCGGCCTCGGGGAGCACGGCGCGGCCCATGCGGACGGTGACGGAGCCGTCCTTGGCGAGGTGGACGCGCTTGACGCCGCCGCGGGTGGCGACGGCGACCTCGCCCGCGGTGACGTGTCCCGCGTGCTCCAGGTAGCGGGCGAAGACCCGGACCCCGTTGCCGCACATCTCGGCGACCGAGCCGTCGGCGTTGCGGTAGTCCATGAACCACTCGGCCTCGTCGGCCAGGTGCCGCGCCTCGGGGTGCGCGGCGCTGCGCACGACGTGCAGCACACCGTCGCCGCCGATCCCGGCCCGCCGGTCGCACAGCCGGGCGACGACCGCGGGGGGCAGGTCCACGGCGTTCTCCGCGTCGGGGACGATCACGAAGTCGTTCTCGGTGCCGTGGCCCTTGAGGAACGTGAGGGGCGAGGTCTGCGTGCTGGTCACGGGATCAACTGTACGGGTCGGGTACGACACGGGCCGGGACGGTCCAGCGGGCGGACGTCCCGCACGTGCCCCGCACTCCGCGCGGGCCCCGGACTCCTCGCGGACCAGCACAGGCGGGCACCATCCCCCCTCGCGGCCCGGCACCGGCGGGCCCCGTCCCCCACCCCGCTCAGCGCAGCCGGGCCACGCGCCAGACCGCGAGCAGGACCAGGAGGGCGCTCAGCGACACGTACAGGGCGAGGGCGCGCCAGTTCGGGCGTTCGCCGGAGCCTCGGGCGGGGAGGCCCGGCCAGGTGTAGCCGACGCGGCGGGCGGCCATCATGCCCCAGCCGGCCGCGCAGGAGCTGATGAGCAGTCCGAGCATGGCGACGACGGCTCCGCCGTCGCCCGAGCCGAACGCGAGCGGGAAGGCGAACATCAGCGAGCCGACGGCGGCGAGCCCGACGATCGGGGCGAGCTGCCAGATCCTCAGGCGGCGCTGCGGCCGCAGTTCCACCTCGACCTCCGCCGTGTCCACCTCGACGGCGCTGCCCTCGGCCTGGTCGGGCCCGTCCGGCGTCAGGCCAGGCGCCCCACCGGGGGTTTCACCCCGGACGGCGGCCTGCTGTTCCGTGTCACGAGGGCCGGCCTCCATCGCCACGCGCCCTCCCCACTCGGACTCCACTTGGTCGATCGATGCTCGATGATGGCACGTCGGCACCCCCCGGAATGACGGGCATGACGTCCCGATGCCATCACGTGATCAGGCTGTAACCGCTCGTTCGACCAACGTCAGCGCCCGCCCCGGGAGTTCCCCCCGGTCCTCGACGGCGCCGCTCAGCCAGTGGACGCGCGGATCGCGCCGGAACCAGGAGTCCTGGCGGCGGGCGAAGCGCTTGGTGGTGCGCACCGTGTCCGCGCGGGCCTCGTCCTCGGTGCACTCCCCCGCGAGCGCGGCGAGCACCTGCTGGTAGCCGAGCGCGCGGGCGGCCGTGCGCCCCTCGCGCAGCCCCCGCGCCTCCAGGGCGCGCACCTCGTCGACGAGCCCGGCCTCCCACATGCGGTCCACGCGGGTGGTGATGCGCTCGTCGAGCTCGGGGCGGCCGACGTCGACGCCGATCTGCACGGTGTCGTAGACGGAGTCGTGGCCGGGCAGGTTGGCGGTGAACGGCTTGCCGGTGATCTCGATGACCTCCAGGGCGCGCACGATGCGCCGTCCGTTTCCGGCCAGGATCGCGCGGGCGGCCTCGGGGTCGGCGGCGGCGAGCCGGGCGTGCAGGACGCCGGAGCCGCGCTCCTCCAGCTCGGCCTCCAGGCGGGCCCGGATCTCCGGGTCGGTGCCGGGGAACTCCATCACGTCGAGGGCCCCGCGCACGTACAGGCCGGAGCCGCCGACGAGGATCGGGGTGCGGCCCTCGGCCAGCAGCCGGTCGATCTCGGCGCGGGCGAGGCGCTGGTATTCGGCCACGCTGGCGGCCTCGGTCACGTCCCAGATGTCGAGGAGGTGGTGCGGGATCCCGCCGCGCTCCTCCAGCGTCAGCTTGGCGGTGCCGATGTCCATCCCTCGGTAGAGCTGCATCGAGTCGGCGTTGACGACCTCGCCGCCCAGCCGCTGCGCGAGGAAGACGCCCAGATCGGACTTTCCGGCCGCTGTGGGACCGACGACGGCGATGACCCGCGGGGCGGGAGCTGCACTTCTCACCGGACCAGTCTCGCAAACATCGCCGTGCGTCCCCGAATGAGCGACGTGACGGGCCCCGCACGGCTTCGTTGCTGTTGCGGGATTACGACCCTGAGTACGCTAGGGAGCAGATGTGGGTGTTTTCGCAAGGTTTCGGCGTAAGAAGGATGCGGCCGGAGCGGCGACGGAGGCGACGGAGGCCCCGTTGACGGCCGAGTCCGAGGTCGCGGCGGCCGCCGAGGCCGAGGAGGCCGAAGCCGGTTCGGAGACCGCCGCCGAGACCGCCGGATCCGCCGGGACCGAGGCCGCGGCCGAGGCCGTCGAGATCCCGAAGCAGCAGTCGGCCGAGGAGGCCGCGGACAACGAGGCCGGCGAAGGCGCCCGCAGGTAGGCACGCAACCGGCACGGACAACGGACCCCAGGGGGTCCGTCGGAGGGAGGGTGACCCCATGGGTCTCCTGGATTCGCTGAAGGCCAAGCTGGCCCCGGCCAAGGACAAGGTCTCCGACCTCGCGCAGCAGCACGGGGACAAGGTGGAGCAGGGCCTGGAGAAGGCCGCGAAGATGGTCGACGAGAAGACCAAGGGCAAGTACAGCGACAAGATCGAATCCGGCACCGGGAAGGCCAAGGAGGCCATCGACCGGCTCGCCCACAAGGACGGGACGGACGGCCCCAAGGACGACGGCCCCGCGACCGGTGGCCCCACGGACGGTGGCGCCACCCCGCCGCCGGCCGCCTGAGCCGCGCGGCCCGCGCACCCGGGACCGGCGGACGCCCGGCGTCGCCCACGGTCCCTCCGTACGGCGGACGGCCGCGGAGCATCACGCTCCGCGGCCGTCCGCCGTTCGCGCGAGGGTCTGCCGGCCCCGGCTCAGCTCCAGGCGGCCACGAAGTACCCCACGCCGTAGGGGGCGTCCTCGTAGAGCAGCCGGCCCTCCAGGCCCGCGCCCTCCGCGGCGCCCGCCAGGACCTGCCAGGGAGCCCGGCCCGCCACCTGAAGGGCCTGCGCGAGTTCCGCGTCCAGGGCGAGGAGCGCGGCCGGGTCGGCGGCGCCCAGCGCGTGACCCGCGGCGGCGTCGAAGCCCTCGGCGCGCTCGTCGAGGTAGCCGGGGGCCTTCAGGGTGCGGCAGGCGCTGCCGTCGCCCATCACGAGCAGGGCGACCCGGTCCGCCGAGGCCCCGATCTCCCGGCCCGCCTCCGCGCACCGGGCGGGCTCCAGCTCCTCCGCGACCCCGAGCCCCTCGACGGGCGCGTCGGCCCAGTCGGTGTGCTCCAGGAGCCAGGCCGCGACCGCGAGGGACGCGGGCAGCGGCCGCTCGCCGCCGGGCCCGCTGCCGAGCCGTACGGTCAGGTCGGCGCCGAAGCCGGCGAAGGAGCCGGCCGTACCGGCGGGGTGGACGCCCCGGGCCCCCTCCCCCGCGGGGCCGACGACGACGAGCCGGTCGGGGCGGGAGGCGGCGAGCACGGAGAGCGCGTCGGAGCAGGCCGTCCGCGCGTCGGCGAGCTCGGCCGCCGCACCGGCCGCGACGGCGGGCACGAGCAGCGGGGGGCAGGGGCACACGGCGGCGGCGACAAGCATGATCCGCAGCCTACTGGGCCGGGGGCCGGTCAGCGGGAGACCAGCCAGGACCGTCCGCCGTCCCGGCAGCCGCGTCGCCGGAGTCGTACACGAGCTCGGCGATGGTCAGGGTGACCTCCGTGCGGCTCATGGTGCTCTGGAGGATCAGCAGATGACTGTCGCCGTCGGGGAGGCGGAACACCTCGCGCCGCTTCTCCCGCCGCGGCCTGCGATACCACTGCGCGGCCTCGACCAGCGCCTGCCGGGCCTCCTCCCGGGTGCCGGACACCCGGGAGACGACCTCCGTGACGTACTGCTCGTGGCGCCCGAACTGCGCGATGACAGCCCACTGCCCCATGCCGACCCCCCTGGTCGTACTCCGTCTGTCAGTGACTTCCGCAGGCCGGCGCGTCGGCGGCCGGCAGCGGCTCGGGGACGCCGATCTTCGGCAGCCCGAGCAGCACGCCGGCCGGCTTGGCGGCGGCCTCGGCGTTGCGCTTCTCCCAGGCGTCGCCCGCGCGGGTGCGGCGGACGGCGGTGGTCGGGCCCTCGGCGAGGAGGTGGTGCGGGGCGGCGTACGTGATCTCGACGGTCACGACGTCACCCGGGCGCACGTCCTCGTCCGGCTTGGTGAAGTGGACGAGCCGGTTGTCGGGGGCGCGGCCGGAGAGGCGGTGGGTCTCGCCGTCCTTGCGGCCCTCGCCCTCCGCGACCATGACCTCCAGGGTGCGGCCGACCTGCTTCTTGTTCTCCTCCCAGGAGATCTCCTCCTGGAGCGCGACCAGACGCATGTAGCGCTCCTGGACGACCTCCTTGGGGATCTGCCCCTCCATGGTCGCCGCCGGGGTCCCGGGGCGCTTGGAGTACTGGAAGGTGAAGGCGTTCGCGAAGCGGGCCTCGCGGACGGCGTGCATGGTCTGCTCGAAGTCCTCCTCGGTCTCGCCGGGGAAGCCCACGATGATGTCGGTGGAGATGGCGGCGTGCGGGATGGCGGCGCGCACCTTCTCGATGATCCCGAGGAACCGCTCCTGCCGGTACGAGCGGCGCATCGCCTTCAGGACGGTGTCCGAGCCGGACTGCATCGGCATGTGCAGCTGCGGCATCACGTTCGGGGTCTCGGCCATGGCGGCGATGACGTCGTCGGTGAAGTCGCGCGGGTGCGGCGAGGTGAAGCGGACGCGCTCCAGGCCCTCGATCTGCCCGCAGGCGCGCAGCAGCTTGCTGAAGGCCTCGCGGTCGCCCAGGTCGGAGCCGTACGCGTTGACGTTCTGGCCGAGCAGGGTGATCTCGGAGACGCCCTCGCCGACCAGCGCCTCGATCTCGGCGAGGATGTCGCCGGGCCGGCGGTCCTCCTCCTTGCCGCGCAGGGCCGGGACGATGCAGAAGGTGCAGGTGTTGTTGCAGCCGACGGAGATCGAGACCCACGCGGCGTACGCGGACTCGCGCCGGGTCGGCAGCGTGGAGGGGAAGGCCTCCAGCGACTCGGCGATCTCGACCTGCGCCTCCTCCTGGACGCGGGCGCGCTCCAAGAGGACCGGCAGCTTGCCGATGTTGTGCGTGCCGAAGACCACGTCGACCCAGGGGGCCTTCTTGACGATGGTGTCGCGGTCCTTCTGCGCCAGGCAGCCGCCGACGGCGATCTGCATGCCGGGGCGGTCGGCCTTGCGCGGGGCGAGCCGGCCGAGGTTGCCGTACAGCTTGTTGTCGGCGTTCTCGCGGACGGCGCAGGTGTTGAAGACCACCACGTCGGCGTCCCCGTCGGCGTCCGCCGGGGCCTTGACGTAACCCGCCTCCTCCAGGAGGCCGGAGAGCCGCTCGGAGTCGTGGACGTTCATCTGGCACCCATAGGTGCGTACTTCGTAGGTGCGCGTCACGCCCGCCTCGGCCACTGCTCCGGTCCCGTCTTTGCTGCTGGTCACCCGACAAGGGTACGGGGGTCCCGGGACTGTCCGGCTACCTCGGGCCGCCGCTCGCCTCCAGCACCGCCGTGAGCTGCGCGGACAGGGTCCCGGCGTCCGGGCGGACGGCGCCCGCGAAGGCGGCTGAACCGACGGTGAAGGCGTCGGCTCCCGCCTCGGCGAGGGCGTGGATCTGGGCCGGGGCGGAGAGGGAGCCGGCCACGACGAGCCGGCCCGCCGTGGCGGCGCGGGCGGCGCGGACCAGGTCGAGCGGGTCCGCCTCGGTGGCCCGGTGGGCGAGCAGGTCGACGCCGGCGCATCCGGCGGCCTCGGCCCGGCGGCAGTCCTCGGCGATACGGGCGGGGGAACCGGCCAGGCGGGTCGGATGGCCCTGGGGCTCGCCCGGGAAGGGCAGGTAGCGGACGGGGGTGCCGTCGAGCAGGGCGAGGGTCTCCTCGATCCAGACGCCGCCCATCAGCCAGTCGACGCCGAGGTCCACGGCCGCGCGTACGGAGTCGAGCGCCTGCTCGCGGCCGGTGGCGACCACCTCCAGGTGGCTGGTGGCGCCGAGCTCCCTGATCTGCTCGTGGAGGCGGCGCAGGGTCGTGGCGTCGACGCCGACGTCCTTGAAGCCGATGTGGGTGATGCCGAGGTCGCGGACGGAGTCCAGTACGTGGAGGCAGTCGGTGACGGTCCGGTCGTCACGGGTGAGCATGAAGATGAAGTCCATCGGATCCCCCTCAGGAGTGGGCGCTGTGGTCGGCGAGCTCGGCGGCGTGGTGCAGGGCGGTGAGCAGGCTCGTGTGGTCGGCGGTACCGGTGCCCGCGAGGTCGAAGGCGGTGCCGTGGTCGACGCTGGTGCGGACGAACGGCAGGCCGAGGGTGATGTTGACGCCGTGCTCCAGGCCCAGGTACTTGACCGGGATCAGCCCCTGGTCGTGGTACTGCGCCACGACGGCGTCGAACTCTCCCGCGCGGGCCCGCATGAACACGGTGTCCGCCGGGTGCGGCCCGCTGGCGTCGATGCCCTCGGCGCGGGCGGCACGTACGGCGGGCGCGATGACGTCGAGGTCCTCCCGGCCGAAGAGGCCGTTCTCCCCCGCGTGCGGGTTGAGTCCCGCGACGGCGATACGGGCCCCGGGCCCGAGGGCCTGGTGGGTGAGCCGGATGATGTCCAGCTCCCGCTCGGGGGTGAGGGCGTCGATCGCGGTGCGCAGCGACTGATGGACGGTGACCAGGACGGTCCGCAGCTCGTCGTTGGCCATCATCATGGCGTAGCGCTCCGTGCCCGAGAGCTCGGCCAGGATCTCGGTGTGGCCGGGGTACGGCAGCCCGGCCAGCCGGAGCGCCTCCTTGTTGATCGGCGCGGTCGTGATCGCCCGGACCTCCCCGGCGAGCGCCAGCTCGATCCCCCGGCGCACATACGCGAAGGAGGCCGCGCCCGCGCGGGCGTCGACGGTGCCGAGGGCGAGGTCAGGGGGGAGGGCGGGGCCTGCGGGGAGGACGTGGAGGACACGGGGGACGCGGGGGCCTTCGGCGTCCTGCCCGGCTTCGGCGTTCCGCCCCACTTCGGCGGCGGTGGCGACCGTCCGGACGGTCAGCGGGACGCCGGTGGCCCGGCAGGCGCGGGCGAGGGCGCCGGGGTCGCCGATGACGAGGACCGGGGTACGACGGCGGGGGTCGGCGCAGACCTTGACCGTGATCTCGGGGCCGATGCCATGGGGGTCGCCCATGGTGAGGGCGATGGGGCGGGGGTCGGGACGGGGGTCGGGGCCCGCCTTCCGCCACGCCGCCGCGTCGCTCATCGGTCGGCCCCCGTCCCCAGCAGGCCGCAGAGGCGGACGAGGGTGGTGTCGTCGCCGAAGCCGCCTGCCTTGATGAGGACGGGGAGGCGGGGGGCCGTCGGGCCGTGGAGGGTGCCTCGGGCGATGCCCGGTTCGGGTTCGTCGTAGAGCTCGATGCCCGTGGCGCCGAGGGCGCGCAGGACGGCCGCGGCGGTCTCGCCGCCGGTGAGCACCAGTCCGTCGGCGAGGCCCTTGCCGACCGCCTCCGCCGCCGCCTCCGCGAGGCGGCGGGTGAGGGCGGCCGGGTCGGCGCCCCGCGCGTCGGGGGTGTGCACCGCGAGCAGGGGTGCCGACGACGCGCTCAGGGCCGCGACCGCCGCCGCCGGGTCGTCGGCGACCGCACCCTCCGCCCCCGACCGCTCGTACAGCGCGGCGAGTTGGCGCCTGCTGGCGGGGTTGGCGCTGCCGACGACGGCCAACGGGCGGCGCACGGGCGGCAGTTCGGGGAAGTCGGCGGCAGGGTCACGGCCGTGCCGGCGGGCCAGGGCGGCGGCGAGGCCCGGGGAGCCGACCCAGAGGACGTCCTCGGGGCGGGGAACGGCGGCGGCGACCGCGTCGAGCTCCTCGTCCGTCGCCGCCGAGCAGACGAACACCCCACCATGCGGAAGGAGTTCGGCGAGCCGTTCGGGCTCCACGACGGTGGACTCCGGGAGGAGCCGGGTCAGGTCGGCGGTGCGGACCGGGTGGGCCGGGTCGCGGGCGAACTCGCTCGCGTCGACCCGTACACCCCTGACGTACTGCACGCCCCGGACCGTCGTCCGCCCCTCCGCCGGGAAGGCCGGGGCGACGACGGCCGCACGGCGGCCAGAACCGGCGAGGGCCGCCCGGAGCTCGGCCGCCACATGTCCGCGGAGGGTCGAGTCGACGGTCTTGAGCAGCAGCCCCGCGCCGGCGTACGCCTCGGCCGCCCGCCGCGTACGGTCGGCCGCCTCGGTCGCGTCGACGAGCCGGGTGCCGAGGTCGACGGCCGTGACCCCGACGTCCGTAAAACCGCCCCCGCCCCCCGGGGCCTTCGGCGGCTCGAACAGGACCAAGGCCGGATGTCCCGACCTGCGGAAGGGGACGGCGCCGTCGGCGGCGCTGGTGAGGTCGTCGGCCAGGACGACGACGGTGGACGGGTCCATCGTGTGGTGTGCCCCTCGGGTCGGGTTTCCGTGACGAGATCAACAGTGGCCCGCACGAACCCGCTGGACAAGCGATTCCTTCTCACTCCACCTATGAGTAGATTTCACGCATGAGCCGCCCCGACCTGCCCCCGCTGAACACCCTGCTCCCCTTCGAGGCGACCGTCCGCCACGCGAGCATGACCCGGGCCGCGCAGGAGCTCCACGTCACCCACGGGGCGGTCAGCCGCCAGGTGCAGAACCTGGAGAAGGCCCTCGGCACGCCCCTCTTCGAGCGCGCCCCGCGCTCCCTGCGCCCCACCCCGCAGGCCCGCCGCCTCGCCGCGGCGGTCCGGGAGGCCCTCGACCTGATCGAGGCGGCGGCCGTGGAGGTCTCCGGCCGGGAGCGGAGCGGCCCGCTCGCCCTGTCCTGCGAGCCGACCCTCCTGATGCGCTGGCTCATCCCGCGCCTGCCGGACCTCGCGGCGCGCGTACCGGGGCTCACCGTGCACCTGTCGGCGGGCGGCGGGCCGGTGGCGTTCGGCCGGGACCCGGTGGACGCGGCGGTGCGGCGGGACGACTTCCCGGTGCCCGAGGGGGTGAGCCGGGTGCCGCTCTTCGCGGAGTGGATCGGCCCGGTCTGCCGCCCCGAGCTCGCGGAGCGCCTGCGGGAGGGCTCGGCCGGTCCCGTGACCCTGCTGCACACCAGCACCCGGCCGGCCGCCTGGGACGACTGGCGCCGTCTGTCGGGCCACGCACCCACAGGCGCCACCCAGGCGGCCCCCGAGCAGACCTTCGAGCACTTCTACCTCGCCCTCCAGGCCGCCGTCGCGGGCGTGGGCGTCGCCATCGGGCCGTACGCGCTCGTCCATGACGACCTCGTACGGGGGCAGTTGGCGGCCCCGTACGGGTTCGTCGCGGACGGCACCGGCTACGGGCTGCTCAGCCCGCGCCCGCCGGAGCGGGACGCGCGGGTCGCCGCGCTGCTCGGCTGGCTGCGCGAGCAGGCGGCGGATCTGACGCCGCCCGCGCGGGAGCGGTCCGGGGTCAGTTGAGCGGGGCGCTGCGGGTCGCCCGTACCGACCGGGTCGCGGCGGAGGCGGGGAGCTTCAGGAGCCCCTTGTCCGAGGAGTAGGCGGCCGATCCCGCGCCGACCGGGGTGGTGGTCATGGGCCGGTCCGCCGCACACCGCTGCTTCTCCGCCTCGGCCATCGGGCCGGTGCGCTGGAGCAGGCGGTCGGGCACCCCGCGCGAGGGTCCGTCGATGACGGCGTGCAGCCGGTAGTCGTCCTTCTTGCTGAGGAACCAGCCCTCGACCCGCTCCCGGCTGGGCTGGAGCTCGATCCAGCTGACCTCGCCCGGCTGGATGCGCTCGACGACGTTGCGCTGCTCGCCGCCGAACCACTGCCAGGCGCGCTGCCAGCCCTTCTCGTACGCGAGCGAGAACTGCCCGGCCATCGGCCGCTCCTTGATCCGCTTCTCGTCCTCCGCGCGGTCGCCCGAAGTGGGCAGCTTGGCCACGTCGTTGAGGGCAAGACCGGCGGCGGCGTAGGTCTGGGCGATGCTGTCGTAGGCGCGCTCCGTGAAGGAGACGACCCGGGTGTGTTCGAGGGCGTTGCGGGTGCAGTTGACGAAGGCCTCGCCGACCACGCGGGCGCGGTCGTAGTAGCGGAAGGACATCCGCATGTCGGGCCGGAAGACACAGGCGTTGTCGCCGTTGCAGGCGGCGGCCGCGTTGTGCAGGGTCGACTGCCGCTCGTTGCCCTTGTAGGCCTCCGCCGTGCCGAGAGCGGTCTTGTCGACGGTCCTGTCGAGCGGGACCGGCACCTCGGCGGCGCGGATGCGGGCGATCATCGGGGTGCAGGTGACATGGGTCTTGGCCTCGGTGACCTTGGAGGCGAAGGTGAGCATCGGCTCGTTCTCACCGGCCGTGAAGGTGTAGGCGCGCTTGCTCCAACGCCCGGGCCCCGGGGTGCCCTTGACCCTGTCCGGGTCGCCCGCCGTGGTCACCGTCTGGACGGCGCCGCCGGAGCCCTCGACGGTGTAGGGCTGGCCGTCGACGACGTCCGAGCCGTTGCACTCCTTCGAGACGGCCGGGCTGTCCTCGTACGTGACGGTCACCTCGGCTCCGGCACGCACCCCGCGCAGGCGCTGCGAGAGGGAGTTGCCCTGTTTCTCCAGGGCGACGCCATGGGCGTTGTCGGTACGGCCGGAGGCGGACGGGGAGTAGCGCTGGTTGCGCCCGTCCCAGAAGTCGAGGCCCACGGTGGTGGGGCCGTCGCCCTTCATGACGGGGTCGGCGAAGTCGCCGTTGAGGACGGGGACGTTCTGGGCGGCCGGGGCTTCGGCGGCCAGGACCGGAGCGGCGAGGGCGAGCGGGAGCAGCAGCCCCGCGGCCGCGAGCGTACGGACGACGGAGGCGGGGGCCGTATAGGGAAAGGAAGAGGAAGACATGGGGACGGACTCCTCATGGGGGGGTGGTGCGTGCCAGGGGCGGGACGGGGAGGGGGAGCGGACCTGCGCCGCTAAGGCGCCGCTCAGGCGCCGCTGCGGACCGGGTGCAGCACGTCGACCCGCTTCGCTACGGCCCCGGGGACGAGGGCGTCGCGTGCCTCGAGGGCGGGCAGCGAGCGAGGGGCGGGCGGCGGGCCCGGCTGCGGGTTGTTGCCGCCGGCCGTGTTGCCCGGGGGACGCGTGCGGCCGCAGAGGTTGGACGGGGCGGCGTAGGTCTGGGCCACGAAGGTGCTGGAGTTGACCATGGAGGGGCTGTCCACGGCGATGCCGAGGATCGCGGACCCGGTGTTGGTCAGCAGCTTGCCGACGACCCGCCGCATGGACGCGCTGGCCCCGAACACCAGCATGTCGAAGGAGTTGACGGTCGTCGAGTAGGTCGTCGTCTCGGTGTTCTGGACGGTCCAGGACTTCGAGTACGTGGCCTTGAAGGCGGCCTGGAAGGCGAGCCGCGCGCTCAGGGAGCCGGCCACCTTGCCGCCGGCCGCGACCGTCGTCGTATTGCCGTTCGTGGAGGTCGGGCCCTTGTCGAGCTGGGGCGTCTTGTGCTCCATGGCGAGTGCGTTGGTGAGGTTGGCGGTCACCTCGCCGGAGGCCGTGACGGTGCCCTCGGCGGTGATCGAGCCGGAGATCTCGCCGCCGATGTTGTCGGTGCTGGAGGTCTGCAGGCTGACGGTCCGGTCGACCTTCATGTCGTCGTCGGTGCAGTTGACGACCGCGTTGCCCAGGGACCGCACGGCGGTCGCGAACTCACGTGTGTTCTTGGGGTCGATGACGAACCGGCAGGAGTCGGCCTTGGCGTCGCACTGCTTCAGGACGTCGGCGACCTTCGCCGGGCGCCCGTCGGCGGTGACGGCGTGCGGGGCCGGCGGCTCGCCGGGCCCCTCGTCCGCGAGCGCGGGCGGGGCGAGGGGCACGACGAGGCCGAATGCCAGGGCCGGGAGGAGGAGCAGCGCGGGACGGCGCGAGGACATGGGACAACCCTTCGGGACGGTGCTACGAGGGGAGGCGAGGGGTCAGGAGCCGAGCAGGGAGCAGAGCTGGGAGACCGGGAACGGCGACTGGCCGGGGTCGGTGGACCCGGCGGGCAGCGAGGCCGGGAACTCCGCGCAGGTGGCGGTCGCGGCGGCCTCCGCGTTGTCGCTCGGGTCGGGCTTGAAGGCGCCGACGGTGGAGGTCATGTCCGTGAGGCCCTCCTTCTCGCCGTTGCCCTTGGCCAGCTTGTCCATGCAGGCCTGGGAGCCGGGCGGGCACTCCTCCAGGTCCTTGCCGATCTTCTTGATGTCCTTGTCGGCCTGGGCGGCGGACTCCTTGGTCTTCTTCTGCTCCTCCTCGATCGCCTTGGCCTCGTTCTCGTTGGCCTGCTGGTCCTTGCAGGCCTGGTCGTCGGGGGCGCACTCGTCGGCGCGGGGGACGGGCGGCGCCGCGAGGGCGGCCGGAGCGGCGGCCAGCGCGAGGGCGGAGGCGAGGACGGCGGCGCCGAGGGCACGCCGTACGAGAAGGGCGGGGGGCATGACGGAACTCCCTGGGAACGAGGGCGAATTGAGGGTGGCGGGAACAGCGCCCGGGTCGCGGCAGGGACTGCCATCAAGATCGCCAAGCGCCTCTCGAAGCTAACCGGACCCGCCTCGCGGCAGCCGCAGGACACACGGCGCGGCGCGGGCCCCGCGTCCCGCTCACCGCTTCGGCGGAGCGCGCGGAAGGGCCGCCCGGAGGGGCCGTACGGAGGCGGCTCCGGGGCCCTCCGCCGGGGCCCTCCGCACACTCGTCCGGATGGATTCCGCCCCTGGCCCGAGAGGGACCCGGCCGCCCTGGAGGGGGTGCCTCACCCTCCCGGGCGCCGCCGATCGGCCGTCGCCCACGCCCGGTCGCGCCCAGGCCCGCGCACGCCGACCCGAACCGGTGAAATCGGCGCCGGGAGGGCAACCCCGAACGGACGTCCGACATACGGGTGTTTCCCTGCCCCCGGGTCGCGCCCATGATCACCCTCGGCAAGGCTGCTGATGTGTCCGACGGCCCGTCCCGGCCGTCCGACCGGCCCGGGGCACGCCATGCCCGTGGGCCACCCGCTCCCCCGTACGTCCCCCACGAAGGAGAGCAGACCCATGTCCCGATCGTCCCGATCGCTACGCCGTTCCTGGCACGCCCTGCGCGGGCTGACCGTCGTCGCCGCGCTCGCCGCCGTGCCGGCCCTGGCCCCCGTGGCCACCGCCAACGAGGGCAATCCGACCGTGCTCAGCTGGGGCGCCGGCCGCACCGGACAGCTCGGCAACGGCACCCTGAACGACAGCCTGTCGCCGACCTCGGTGACCAGCCTCTTCCGCGGCGACGTCGACCAGATGTCGGCGGGCGGCACCTCGTCGGCCGACTCGTTCGCGCTCGCCCGCACCGACAAGACGGTGAAGTCCTGGGGCCACAACTCCTCGGGCCAGCTGGGCAACGGCGGCAACGACAACCAGACCGTGCCGACGATCGTCCCGCGCCTGGCCAACGTCAAGGACATCGCGGCGGGCGGCAAGCACGCCCTCGCCCTGGACACCAGCGGCCAGGTCTACTCCTGGGGCGACAACTCCTACGGCCAGCTCGGCAACAACCGCACCGGCGACAGCCGCACGGTCCCCGACCGGGTCCAGGGCATGCCGAAGGTCAAGCAGATCTCGGCCGGCTGCGACTTCAGCCTGGCGCTCCTGGAGAACGGCAAGGTGTACGCGTGGGGCCGCGGCATCCACGGCCAGCTCGGCAACGGCAGCCGCGCCACCAGCTCCGTACCCCGGCTGGTGAGCGGTCTGGAGAACATCGTGTCCATCGACGCGGGCTGCTACCACGCCCTCGCGCTGACCGCCGACGACACCGTGAAGTCCTGGGGCTACAACCTCTACGGCCAGCTCGGCAACTCCAGCACCAAGTCCTCCACCGTCCCGGTCGACGTCGACTGGCTGGAGGGCGTCTCCGAGATCGAGGCGGGCGCCTTCCACAACTACGTGAAGACCAGCGACAGCCACGTCTGGGGCTGGGGCAACAACCAGTACGGCCAACTCCTGGAGGGCGACGAGGCCTTCGGCGACAACGTCTCGCGCACCAACCGCACGGCCCCCGTCGAGATCCCGCGACTGGAGGGCGTCCAGCACCTCGCGGCCGGCGCGCGCCACGGCGTCGCGGTGACCGCGGATGACGTCTTCACCTGGGGCAACAACAGCGAGGGTCAGCTCGGCAACGGCACGACCGTGTCCCGCTTCGAGTCGGTGAGGATCCTCAACGAGGGCTCGAAGGTGAAGAACGTCGCGGTCTCCCTGGGCGGCAACACGACGTACGCGTACTGAGCGGGGGTGCGTACGTGATGACGTACCGCTCCCTCGTGAGCGCGGCCGCCGCCCTGGCCGCCGTCCTCGCCGTCGGCGGCGTCGTCGCCCCGGCGCACGCCGAGCCGACCGATCCATGGGTACGGGCCTGGGGCCTGAACGGCTCCGGCGTGCTCGGCAACGGCTCGACGCTCGACCAGCAGACGCCGTCCTCCGTCCGGGGCATCCGCCGCGACGACCTCCGGGAGCTGGCGACCGGGGGCGGCGGCACCTCCACCGACTTCGCGGTGGCCCTCCTCAAGGACGGCACCGTCGAGTCCTGGGGCGCCAACGCGAACGGGCAGCTCGGCGACGGCACCACCGTGAACCGGCCCGCACCCGCCGCCGTCGCCGGGCTCTCCGGCGTCTCGGAGGTCGGCGCGGGCAACGGCTTCGCCGCCGCCGTGCGCGGCGGCCGGGTGTGGACCTGGGGCGTCAACGCCTCCGGTCAACTGGGCAACGGCGGGGCCCCGGACGCCCCGGCCGTGAAGCCCGTACTCGTACAGAGTCTGAGCAAGGTCACGGACATCGTCCTGGGCTGCAACCACGCCCTCGCCCTGCGGCAGGACGGCACGGTCTGGTCCTGGGGCCAGAACAACAGCGGCCAGCTCGGCATCGGCTCCCTGAGCGACGCGAACACCCCCAAGCGGGTGCCGGGGCTCACGGACATCGTGGCCCTGGCCGCCGGCTGTCACCACTCCCTGGCCCTCACGGCCGACGGGACGGTCAAGGCGTGGGGGCGCAACACCAACGGGCAACTGGGCAACGACAGCACCGAGAACAGCCCCTCGCCCGTGGACGTGAAGCTCCTGGAGGACGTCACCGCCCTGTACGGCGGCTGGTACCAGAGCTTCGCCGTACTGAACGACGGCGGTGTACGCGCCTGGGGCGCGAACGGGTCGGGCCAGCTCGGCGACGGCAGCACCGCCGACCGGACCACCCCCGTGCCGCTCCCCGCGCTCACCGGCGTACAGGCCCTGTCCCCGGGCTGGAAGCACACGGTGGCCGTCCTGGACGACCAGTCCGTCGTCGCCTGGGGCGACAACACCGTCGGCCAGCTCGGCGACGGCACCACCACCTCGTCGCTGTCCCCCGTCACCGCCCTGCCTCCGGGCAGCGGCACCACGCGCGTACCCGCCGCCCTCCCCTGGCGGACGAGCTACGCGTACTGACCCGACGGGCCACTCCCCCACGACACCGAAAGGCACGCAGATGACCCCACCCCTGCGTCTCCCCCTCCTCGCCGCCCTGTCCCTGGCGGCGCTCACCCTGAACACCCTGCCCTCCTCCGCCGCCGGCACCGACCCCTGGGTCCGCGGCTGGGGCGAGAACGCGCAGGGCCAGCTCGGCAACGGCTCCGTGCTCACCCAGCAGACCCCGGCCGCCGTCACCGGCATCACCCGGGACGACGTCCGCAAGGTCTCGGGCGGTGGCGGCGGCACCGGCACCGCCGCCAACCCCTTCGCCGTCGCCCTCCTGAAGGATGGCACCGTGAAGTCCTGGGGCGCGAACACCACCGGCCAGCTGGGCAACGGCACCACCACCGCCCAGAGCTTCCCCGCCACCGTCACCGGGCTCACCGGCGTGAGCGCGGTCTCGGCCGGGCTCAACCACGTCCTCGCCGTCAAGGGCGGCCGGGTCCTGGCCTGGGGCAGCAACGCCTCCAAGCAGCTCGGCACCGGCCAGGACACCACCAACCCGTACAAGAACCCGATCCCCGTGCAGAGCCTGGACAAGGTGAAGGACGTCGGCGCGGGCTGCGACTTCAGCGTGGCGCTGCGCCAGGACGGCACCGTCTGGACCTGGGGCAAGGGCGACAACGGGCGCCTGGGCACGGAGAACAACACCACCCGCGAGACCCCGCAGAAGGTCCCGAACGTCGAGGACGTCGAGGCCATCGCCGTGGGCTGCGAGTACGTCCTCGCGCTCACCGCCGACAACACGGTGAAGGCCTGGGGCAAGGGCGCCGAAGGGCAGCTCGGCAACGACGGCGTCGCCGACAGCAACAAGGCGGTCGACGTGGCGTACCTGGACGCCGTGGCCTCGGTCTTCGCCACCAACGCGACCGCCTTCGCGATCCTCGACGACGGCAGCGTGGCCGCCTGGGGCAAGAACACCGACCGGCAGCTGGGCGACGGTACGACCGCCAACCGCACCACCCCGGTCGTCCTCGACCAGCTCAAGGGCGTCCAGGAGATCGGGGGCGGCCTCAACTTCACCCTCGCCGCGCTCGACGACGGCTCGGTGGTCGGCTGGGGCGCGAACGACGTCGGCCAGCTCGGCGACGGCACCACGACCGGGACGACGGGGACGGCGACGACGAGCGCGCTGCCGCCGGGCAGCCAGATCTCGCACGTCACGACGACGATGACCGGGAAGTCCGGCTTCGCCTACTGAGGCCGTACCGAGCGGACGACCCGCCGACACCGAGCGCCACCGCCCGCTCGCTCCCCGTCCCCCGGCCGGGACCGCCCTGGCCAGGACGGGGACCGAGCTGGCAGGATCGCGCCATGCTCCCCGTGCTCACCCGTACCGCCCGCCGCCGTGTCCTCCAGGTCTCGGCGGCGCTCCTGGTGCTGGTGGGCACCCTGGTGTGGTGGCTGGCTCCGCTCGGTGCGAAGGCGCCGAGCGGGCATGTCACCTTCAGTACGGGAGTGCCCACGGGCGTGTACCAGCGGTACGGGGTGCTGCTCAAGCAGGCGCTCGCCAAGGATCTGCCGGATGTCTCGATCACGCTGAGGAACAGCGAGGGCTCCCAGCAGAACCTGGCCCGGCTGGCGTCCGGCGAGGCCGACTTCACGGTGGCGACGGCGGACGCCGTGGCCCAGTACCAGCGGGACCGCAAGCCCGGCTTCGAGCGGCTGCGCGGCTGCGCCCGGCTCTACGACGACTACGTCCAGCTGGTGGTGCCGAAGGGCTCGGACGTGCAGTCGGTGGCGGATCTGCGCGGGCTGCGGGTCGGGGTCGGGCAGCCGGGCTCGGGTGTGCGGCTGATCGCCGACCGGGTGCTGGCGGCGGCCGGGCTGACCCCGGACGTCGACATCCGGCCCGTTTCGGCCGGCATCGACACCATGCCGGGCCTCCTGGAGCACAAGAAGCTGGACGCGTTCTTCTGGTCGGGCGGGCTGCCCACCTCGGCCGTGCAGGAGCTGTCCGAGCGTCTCCCGGTCCGGCTCGTGCCGCTCGACGCCACCCTGGTGGACAGCCTGCACGACGTGGGCGAGTCCACCCGCTACTACCGTTCCGCGGTGATCCCCGCCGACGCCTACGGCCTGGCCCAGGACGGCAACCCCGTGGACACCCTGGCGGTGGCGAACATCCTGGTCACCACGGACGCCGCCGACCCGGACCTGGTGGAGGGCTTCACCCGGACCGTGATCGGCAGCCGGGACCGGATCGGCGGCCAGGTGCACCCGGCGCAGCTGGTGGACCTGCGGACCGCGGTCTACACCGAGCCGCTCACCCTGCACGAGGGCGCCCGGCGGTACTACCGCTCCGTGAAGCCCTGAGGTCCGGGGCCGCGCGGCTCGTTCCGGGGCACGGTGACGGTCACCTTCAGACCGTGCGGCTCGTTGCGGGCGAAGGCGACGGCGCCGCCGCCGGCCGCGAGCAGGACCCGGGCGATGGAGAGGCCGAGGCCCGAGCCCTTGATGTTCTGGTGCAGGGTCGAGCGCCAGAAGCGGTCGCCGACCCGCTCCAGCTCCTCGTCCGTGAGTCCGGGGCCGTGGTCGGCGACGGTCACGGCGACGGTCCGGCCGCCGGGGCTCAGCGCGACGTCCACGGTGACGTCCTCGCCGGCCGGGGTGAACTTCAGCGCGTTGTCGATCACCGCGTCGAGGGCGCTGGAGAGCGCCACCGGATCCGCCCACGCGGTGACGGGGACGGTGCGGGCGACGACCGTCACGCCCTTCTCGTCGGCGACCGGCCGCCAGGAGGCGATCCGCTCGGCGGTGAGCGCCCCGATGTCGGTGAGCCGCAGATCGGCGTCGGCGTGCTCGGCGAGCGCGAGGTCGAGCAGGTCGTCGAGGACCTGGGCGAGCCGCTTGCCCTCGGTGCGCACGGAGGCGATCTCCTCGTTGCCCTCGGGCAGTTCGAGGGCGAGCAGCTCGATGCGCAGCATCAGCGCGGCGAGCGGGTTGCGCAGTTGGTGGGAGGCGTCGGCGACGAAGGCCCGCTGCTGTTCCAGGACGTCCTCGACGTTGTCGGCCATCTCGTTGAACGAGCGGGCCAGGCGGCGCAGTTCGGGCGGCCCGCCGGTGGCGGCGACCCGGGACTTCATGCGGCCGGTGGCGATGTCGTGGGTGACGGCGTCGAGGACCCGGACCGGGCGCAGGACCCAGCCGGTGAGCCGGAAGGCCGCCCCGACGGCGAGCAGCATGGCCGCCGCCTCGCCGACGAAGATCAGCAGCCAGCCGTGCAGGATGCGGGTGCGCAGCTGCCCGGTGGGCGAGTCGGTGACGACGACGGCGACGACGTCCCCGTCCCGTACGACCGGGGAGGCGATGATGAGCCGGGCGTCGCCCTGCCAGGGCCAGACCTGCGGCGGATCGTGGCTGCGGCGGCCGAGCAGGGCCTCGTTGAACGCGCGCCTGCCCTCCCCCTCGTACGGTACGACCCAGTCCTCGGGGGCGGCGGCCATCGCACGGTTGTTGCGGTAGAAGATGCCGGCCCGGATGCCGTAGACGTCGTGGTAGCTGGCGAGTTCGCCGCTGAGGGTGGTACGGCGTTCGTCGGGGCCGATGACGGTCGGGCCGACGAACTGCGCGAGCGCGGCGAACCGGGCGCCGTCGTCCAGCCGGTCGACGACGACCCGCTGCTGCTCGGAGGCGGCGAGGCTGGCGGCGAGCGGGAAGCCGAGGGCCAGCAGGACGCCGGCCATCAGGACGATGAGGAGCGGGAGGAGTCGGGTGCGCACGTGCCGGCGGGTCCGGGGTTACGCGGCGGGCGCGACCAGGCGGTAGCCGACGCCCCGCACGGTCTCGATCAGGGCGGGCATGCGCAGCTTGGAGCGCAGCGAGGCGACGTGCACCTCCAGGGTGCGGCCGGTCCCCTCCCAGTTGGTGCGCCAGACCTCGCTGATGATCTGCTCGCGGCGGAAGACCACGCCGGGCCGCTGGGCGAGCAGGGCGAGCAGGTCGAACTCCTTGCGGGTGAGGGCGACGGCGTCGCCGTCGACGCTGACCCGGCGGGTGGGCAGCTCGATGGTGACCTGCCCGAGCCGCAGGGTGCTGTCCTCGGCGGCTCCGGCGCCGTCCTCGCCGCCGGTGGTGCGCCGGCTGACCGCGTGGATACGGGCCAGCAGCTCGCCGGTGTCGTAGGGCTTGACCACGTAGTCGTCGGCGCCGAGGTTGAGGCCGTGTATCCGGGACCGTACGTCGGCGCGGGCGGTCACCATGATCACGGGGGTGGCGGTGAGCTTCCGGATCCGCCCGCAGACCTGGTAGCCGTCCTGGTCGGGCAGGCCGAGGTCGAGCAGGATCACCCCGTACGAGGGGCGCTCGCCGTGCGCGGCGGGCAGGACGGCCTGGAGCGCCTCCTCGCCGTTGCGGGCGTGGGTGACCTGGAAGCCGTGCCGGGCGAGGATCGCGGAGAGCGCGGCGGCGACGTGGTCGTCGTCCTCGACGAGCAGCAGTCTCATGGCCCTCCTCCGTGATCTCTTCGATCGGTTCCGGTCGCTTCGCGGTGCTCCTGATGAGCCCTTCGGCGGGTCTCCCGGCAACGCGCGATGACTATCTGTGTACCAGGGCATGAACGCCGATGGCCACGGGCGCCGTCAAGTTTCCCCCCGTCACACGGGTGTTTCCGTTATGCACCCGGTACGGCACCGGCCGCCCTCTTCACCCTGCGTGCCCGCGTGCGACCGGATCGTTATCCTCAAACTTCGCTCAGATGTGATGACGGTCGTCGCACCCGGTCTCTAGTGTCCTCCCCAACCGAGCAGGACGGAGCCAGAAGCCGATGAGCGGAGTGTCAGTGACCAAGGGTTCCCAGGACGCCGTACCGGCCGCGGACGACCTGGTCGTGCTGTCCGACGTGAACAAGCACTTCGGCGCGCTGCACGTGCTGCAGGACATCGACCTGACCATCGCCCGCGGCGAGGTCGTGGTCGTCATCGGGCCTTCCGGGTCCGGCAAGTCCACGCTGTGCCGCACCATCAACCGGCTGGAGACGATCGACTCCGGCAGCATCACCATCGACGGCCGGCCGCTGCCCCAGGAGGGCAGGGAGCTGGCGCGGCTGCGGGCCGATGTCGGCATGGTCTTCCAGTCGTTCAACCTCTTCGCGCACAAGACGGTGCTGGAGAACGTCATGCTGGGCCAGATCAAGGTCCGCAAGACGGAGAAGAAGGCCGCCGAGACCAAGGCCCGCGCGCTGCTCGACCGGGTCGGCGTCGGCACCCAGGCCGACAAGTACCCGGCGCAGCTCTCCGGCGGCCAGCAGCAGCGGGTGGCCATCGCCCGCGCGCTGGCGATGGACCCGAAGGTCATCCTGTTCGACGAGCCGACCTCGGCGCTCGACCCGGAGATGATCAACGAGGTCCTGGAGGTCATGCAGCAGCTGGCCCGGGACGGCATGACGATGGTGGTCGTCACCCACGAGATGGGCTTCGCCCGCTCCGCCGCCAACCGCGTGGTCTTCATGGCCGACGGAAAGATCGTCGAACAGGCCACGCCCGACGCGTTCTTCAGCAACCCGCGCAGCGACCGGGCCAAGGACTTCCTGTCGAAGATCCTGCACCACTGACGCCGCCCGCCGGACACTGACGATCAACTACCCACGACCTGAGGGATGTTCACGATGAAGCTCCGCAAGACCGCGGCCGTGGCCGTCGCCGTACTCGCCCTGACCGCGACCGCCTGTGGCGGCAAGGAGGGCTCGGCCGGCGACAAGCCCGCCACGAAGCCCGGCGACGCCGCCGCCCCCAAGCTGCCCACGTACGCCGTCGCGAGCGGTGTGGACCTGAACTCCCCGGTCTTCAAGAAGGCCAAGGAGCGCGGCAAGCTGATCATCGGCTCCAAGGCCGACCAGCCGTACCTCGGCTTCGAGGACCAGGCCACCAAGGAGCGTTCCGGCTTCGACATCGAGATCGCGAAGATGATCGCGGCCGAACTCGGCTTCTCCCCCGACAAGATCGAGTGGAAGACCGTCAACTCGAAGCTCCGCGAGACCGCCATCTCCACGGGCCAGGTCGACTACTACGTCGGCACCTACACGATCAACGACAAGCGCAAGGCGCAGGTCGGCTTCGCGGGCCCGTACTACAAGGCCGGCGCCGACCTCCTGGTCCGCAAGGACGAGACCGCGATCACCGGCCCGGAGACCCTGAAGGGCAAGAAGGTCTGCTCGATCACGGGCTCCACCCCGCTCCAGGAGATCAAGAAGCCGCAGTACGGCGCGGAGACCGTCGAGCTCGGCAAGTACTCCGACTGCGTCCAGCAGCTGCTCACCAAGCAGGTCGACGCCGTCACCACCGACGACTCGATCCTCAAGGGCTACGCCGCCGCCAACAAGGGCAAGCTCAAGGTCATCGGCAAGCCGTTCACCGAGGAGCCCTACGGCATCGGCATGAGCAAGGAGGACAAGGTCCTCCGCGACAAGGTGAACGACGTCCTGGAGAAGTTCGAGAAGGACGGCACCTACAAGAAGATCTACGAGGCCACCCTCGGCCTCTCCGGCTCCGCCTACACCGAGCCGCCGGCGGTCGTGCGCTACTGATCCGCCCGCGCGTGAGCGCCCCGCCCGCCGCCGACCCGGCGCGCGGCGGGGCGCCCCCGCCCCCTGCCCGTAAGCCCCCTGCCCGTAAGCCCGCCGCCCCGCTGCCCTCCTGCCGCTGACTGCCGACGCGGAGTCCTCATGAACGTACTGCTCGACCATTTCCCGGAGTTCCGCGACGGATTCATAGGAACCGTGTCGATCACCGCCGTCAGCTCGGTCATCGCCCTGGTCCTCGGCGTCGTCATCGCGGGCTTCCGGGTCTCCCCCGTCCCCCCGCTGCGCTTCTTCGGCACCGCCTGGGTGACGCTGCTGCGCAACACCCCGCTGACCCTGCTCTTCCTGGTCTTCTTCTTCGTCGTCCCGGAGATCCTCTTCCCGGGCATGAGCCCCTTCGTGCTCGCCTCGCTCGCGCTGGGCTTCTACACCTCCTCGTTCGTCTGCGAGGCCGTCCGCTCCGGCATCTCCACGGTGCCGCTGGGCCAGGCCGAGGCCGCCCGCTCGCTGGGCATGAGCTTCTCGCAGACGCTGCGGCTGATCGTGCTGCCGCAGGCCACCCGGACCGTGCTGCCCCCGCTGAGCTCGATCTTCATCGCGCTGACCAAGAACTCCGCCATCGCCGGCGCCTTCAGCGTCACCGAACTCTTCGGCTGGCAGACGCTGATGAGCGAGCAGGGCTACGCCATCGCCCCGGTCTTCTTCTGGGTCGCCATCGCCTACCTCGTCATCACCTTCGCCATCAGCGGTCTCTTCCGTCTCCTTGAGCGCACCATGGAGGTCGCCCGATGAGCGCCAGCGTTCTCTTCGACGCGCCCGGCCCCAAGGCCCGCGTCCGCAACCGGATCTACGCCGTCGTCGGCACCCTCCTCATCCTCGGTCTGCTCGCCGTCAGCGTGATGCGGCTGAACGACAAGGGGCACCTCGCCCCCGAGATGTGGGACATCTTCAACTACTCGGGCATCCGGCAGAACATCGCCGACGCGCTGCTCGCCACCCTGAAGGCCTTCGGTCTCGCGGCGGTCGGCTCGCTCGTCCTCGGCGTGCTGCTCGCCGTCGCCCGGCTCTCCGACCACAAGCCGGTCCGCTGGGTGGCCACCGGCTTCATCGAGGTCTTCCGCTCGCTGCCGCTGCTGATCACCATCTACGCGGTGTGGGTCGCGTTCCTCACCGACTACTCGATGTGGGCGCTCGCGCTCGGCCTGTCCATCTACAACGGCTGCGTCCAGGCCGAGGTGCTGCGGGCCGGGGTCAACGCGGTACCGCGCGGACAGCGCGAGGCGGCGTACGCGCTCGGCATGAGCAAGACCCAGGTGATGACCAGCGTCCTGCTGCCGCAGGCGGTCCGGGCCATGCTGCCGACGATCATCAGCCAGCTGGTGGTGACCCTCAAGGACACCTCGCTCGGCTACATGATCCTCTACCCCGAGCTGCTCTACTCGGCCCAGCTGATCGCCTCCAACACCCTGGTCAACGGCCAGTACCCGTACGTCTCCGTGATCGTGGTCTTCGGCGTCATCTACATCGCGCTGTGCCTGGCGCTCTCCGCTCTCGCCACCTGGATCGAGAAGCGCGGCCGCCGGGCCAGGACCGGCATCACCGTCGCCCCGGCCGAGGCCCCGGGCAGCGAGGCCGAGCTGGAGGCGGAGCTGGAAGCCGGCCGCGCCACCGGACCCGCCGACGGCCCTGGCAGCACGAAGAACTGACGGCATGTGACATCATCCGGGGGCAGTGGCGACCGCCGCTGCCCCTGTCGCTTGACGCACGCACCCGCAGTGGGTTGCATACGTTGTGTGATCAAGCTCCGGGCCCGCGCCACACTCCGCTGTGACACCCGCATGACCGTACGGCCCTCAGGAGCGACGCCGTGGACCCGGTGATCATCGTGGGCGCGGGGCCCGTCGGCCTCGCGCTCTCCCTCGCCCTGGCCGCCCAGGACGTGCCGAGCGTCGTCCTCGACGAGACCTCGGGCAGGGAGGAGCCACGGCCCGCCCGCACCGTCGTGCTGCGCGCCGACATGGCCGCCCTGGTGGAGCGGCTCGGCTGCGCCACACTCCGTGACGAGGGGGTCCGCTGGGTCGGCTGGCGCTCCCTGCGGCGCAAGCAGCAGACCCGGCGCGTCGCCCTCGACCTGGGGCTTTCCGGCGACGCCGGCGCGGCGGACGGGACCGAGGGCCCGCCCGCGCCCCTGCACATCCCCCAGCACGCCCTGACCCGGGGCCTGCGCGACGCCATCGCCCGCCAGAAGCTGATCACCCTCGTCACCGACGCCCGCGTCGACGCGGTCGAGCAGGACCCGCACGGGGTCGGCGCGCGCACCCGGGGGCCGGACGGCACCTGGTGGCGGGGCAGCCATCTGGTCGGCTGCGACGGCGCCCGCTCGACCGTGCGCAAGCTGCTCGGGGTGCGCTTCCCCGGCCGTACGGCGGTGGAGCGGCACGCGGTCGCCGCGCTTCGCACCGAACTCCCCTGGGCAGGCGAGGCCCTGCTGCACCGTCAGCCGCCGTGGCGGGGCGCGGGCGAGGAGATCGCGGCCCGGCCGCTGCCCGACGGGGTGTGGCGGATCGACTGGCTGCTGCCGCCGCGCGGCGACCTGGTCACCCCCGACGCGCTCGTCACCCGCATCCGCGACACCCTGGCCGGCTGGTGCGAGGGGACCACCCCGGCGTACGACCTGATCGACACCGGCGTCCACACCGTGCACCACCGGCTCGCCCGGCGCTGGCGGGTCGACCGGGTGTTCCTCGCCGGGGACGCGGCGCACCTGCTCGGCGCGGTCGGCACCCAGGGGCTCGACGAGGGGCTCCGGGACGTCGACAACCTGGCCTGGAAGCTGGCCCACTCCTGGCACCACCGGGACGCCCCGCCCGTCCTGCTCGACAGCTACCAGAGCGAGCGCCGGGCGGCCGTCGCCGCCCGGCTGCGGGCGGCCGACCAGTCACTGCCCGTGCTGCGCGGCGGCGGGGGCCTGCGCGGCTACCTCCCGGGCGGCGGACGCGCTCACGAAGCCCTGCTGACCGACGGGCACCTGGGGCGCGGCCCGCTGGGCGCGCCGCCCGCCTATCCGCACTCCCCGCTGGCCGCGCCGGCGTCCGAGGGGCGGATCCCGGTGGGCACGCCCGACGGGGCCCCGGCGGAGGACGTCCGGGTGACGGCCCCGGACGGGACGACGGTGCGGCTGCGGGACCGGCTCGGGCAGGGGCGGCTGCTCGTCGTGCTGGTCGCCCCGGGGACCGGGGTGTGGGACCGGCGGCACTGGATGAGCGCGGGCGTGATGCCGCGGCTCGCCGAGGCGGTGGACGCGCTGCCGGCCCCCGCCGAGCTGCTGGTGACGGAGGGCTACCCGGGCGCCCCGGCCCACGCCGTCCTGCTCGTCCGCCCGGACGGGCACCTGGCCGCCGCCTTCGCCGGGGTGCGCCCGGAGGAGCTGCACGCCGCGGCGGACGCGGTACGCGGTGGCGGCCCGGCCGTCGAGGACGTGTCCACGGACAGCGACCGCACAGCGGACGTCAATTGACCCTCGCAGGCGCACATGGTGTACTCCGGAACGTGACCGACACCGATGTGCGCCTGTGGCGGAGGGTCCATATGGACCTGGTCCGCTACGCGGGCTGCATGTGTCGCCCGTCCTGCTGAATTCGCCTCCCTCTTCCGCTTCTTCGCGCGCCCGCCCGGTCGTGCGCGCTTTCGCGAACCCTCAGGACGGTCCCCCGTGTCGCAGACACAGCACGCCCCCACGCCCGTTTCCGGCTCCCCCACCGCGGCCGATCTGCTGGACTTCGTCCGGCGCACGGCCGCCGACGACGCACTGATCGCCTCGCTGCCCCTGGACCCGGAGGGCCGCACCTGGGTGCGGCTCGACGGGCCCGGCGGGAGCGAGGCCTGGCTCATCGGCTGGCCGCCCGGGACGGGCACCGGCTGGCACGACCACGCCGAGTCGCTGGGCGCCTTCGCCACCGCGCGGGGGGCCCTGAAGGAGAACTCCCTGGCGGTACGGCTGCCGGCCGGCGGCTGGAAGAACCTGGAGCTGGCCGACGGGGTGGACCGCCGCCGTGAACTCCCGGCGGGACGGGGCCGCGCCTTCGGCCGCCACCATGTGCACGAGGTCCTCAACGAGTCCGGCACCGAGCACGCGGTCTCGGTGCACGCCTACTATCCGCCGCTCCCGCTGATCCGGCGCTTCAGCCGGTCGGGCCCGGTGCTCCGTCTTGAGCAGGTCGAGCGTCCGGAGGACTGGCAGTGAGCGAGGAGACGACCGGCGGGACGGCCGGCGAGCGCGTCGGCATCGACGAACTCCTTGAGCGGGTACGGGCGGGCCTCGACCGCATCGAGGCGCGGACGGCCTACGAGGCGTACGAGGCGGATGACGCGCTCCTGGTCGACACCCGCTACGCGGCGCTGCGCGAGCGGGACGGCCTGATCCCGGGCGCGCTGATCGTGGAGCGCAACGAGCTGGAGTGGCGGCTCGACCCGCTGGGCAGCCATCGCGCGCCCCAGGCGTACAGCCACGATCTGCGCGTGGTGGTCTTCTGCAACGAGGGCTACGCCTCGTCGCTGGCCGCCGAGTCCCTGCGCCGGCTGGGCCTGCACCGGGCGACGGACGTCATCGGCGGCTTCCAGGCGTGGAAGGCGGCGGGCCTGCCGGTCCTGCTGCCGGCGACGGGGTCGCCCCCGAGCCGCTGAGGGCGCCGGGCCCTGGCCCTGGCCCTAGAAGGGCTCGTCCAGGCCGTCGGTGTCCTCGCCCTCCTCCTCCAGAGCCCTGCGGACCACCCGCAGGGCCATGCCCTCCGGGTAGCCCTTGCGGGCCAGCATCCCGGCGAGGCGGCGCAGCCTCCGGTCGCGCTCCAGGCCCCGGGTGGCCCGCAGCTTGCGGTCGACGAGCTCGCGGGCCCGGGCCTCCTCCTGGTCGGAGTCGAGCCGGTCGACGGCCTCCTGGATGAGCGAGGCCTCGACGCCCTTGGTCCGCAGCTCGCGGGCGAGCGCCCGGCGGGCGAGGCCCCGGCCGTGGTGCCGGGACTCGACCCAGGCCCCGGCGAAGGCGGCGTCGTCGATGAGTCCGACGTCCTCGAAGCGGGAGAGGACCTCCTCGGCGACCTCGTCAGGGATCTCCCGCTTGCGCAGGGCGTCGGCGAGCTGCTTGCGCGTGCGGGGGGTCCCGGTGAGCAGGCGCAGGCAGATCGCCCGCGCCCGCTCAGCCGGGTCCTGGGACGACAGCTCCTTCTCGGCCCTCGACGAGGGGGAGCTGTCGTCCGGCCATTCGGTGCGGCCGGTCACCGGTTCAGCTCTTGGCCGTGGTGGCCTTGGTCACCTTGGCGGCCTTGCTCGGTGCCGGGACGGACTTGGCGTCGGCGGAGTCCGCCGCGCCCGCCGCGTCCGGGCCGCTCGCGGCGTCCGCGCCCGGCTCGGCCGAGGGCTCCTGCGGCCGCACGCCGACGCCCAGCTTCTCCTTGATCTTCTTCTCGATCTCGTTGGCGAGGTCGGGGTTGTCCTTCAGGAAGTTACGGGCGTTCTCCTTGCCCTGGCCCAGCTGGTCGCCCTCGTACGTGTACCAGGCGCCGGCCTTGCGGACGAAGCCGTGCTCCACGCCCATGTCGATCAGGCCGCCCTCGCGGCTGATGCCCTGGCCGTAGAGGATGTCGAACTCGGCCTGCTTGAAGGGGGGCGCGACCTTGTTCTTGACGACCTTGACGCGGGTGCGGTTGCCCACCGCGTCCGTGCCGTCCTTGAGGGTCTCGATGCGGCGGATGTCGAGCCGCACGGAGGCGTAGAACTTCAGGGCGCGGCCACCGGTCGTGGTCTCCGGCGAGCCGAACATCACGCCGATCTTCTCGCGGAGCTGGTTGATGAAGATCGCGGTGGTCTTGGACTGGTTGAGCGCGCTGGTGATCTTCCGCAGGGCCTGGCTCATCAGGCGGGCCTGCAGACCCACGTGCGAGTCGCCCATCTCGCCCTCGATCTCCGCGCGCGGGACGAGCGCGGCGACGGAGTCGATGACGATCAGGTCGAGGGCACCGGAGCGGACCAGCATGTCGACGATCTCAAGGGCCTGCTCACCGTTGTCCGGCTGGGACAGGATGAGGTTGTCGATGTCGACGCCCAGCTTCTTGGCGTACTCGGGGTCGAGGGCGTGCTCGGCGTCCACGAAGGCGACCTGGCCGCCGGCCTTCTGCGCGTTGGCGACGGCGTGCAGGGTCAGGGTCGTCTTGCCGGAGGACTCCGGTCCGTAGACCTCGACGACACGGCCACGCGGCAGGCCACCGACGCCGAGCGCGACGTCCAGGGCGGTCGAACCGGTCGGGATGACCTCGATCGGCTCCCTCGAGCGCTCGCCCATGCGCATCACGGCACCCTTGCCGAATTGCCGTTCAATCTGTGCGAGTGCGGCGTCGAGCGCCTTCTCGCGGTCGGTTCCTGCCATGGGTTCCACCCGGTTTGCTTGAGTCGATCGCTTCATGTGAAAGACGCTAACCCCTGCCACTGACAATGGGCCCCGGCGTCCCTTCCAGCCTGTGGACAACTCGGCGAGAACCCCGTGATTCCAAGGCCGTGACCTTCATGAGAATGGATGTTCGATTTTGATGTCAAGCGCACCACGCCGGGGCCGCGAGGGCTAGCCGCGGCCGGAGTCCACCGGCTCCTTCTTGTGGTGGAGGGCCTTCTGGAGGCGGGCGACGACAGCCTCGCCGTAGCGCCGGTGGCCGTGCACCCGGGGGTCGTCCGTCACGTCGTACCGCTTCACGTACGCGCCCAGGAAGGCCTGGAGCGTGGCGACGGCGGGGATGGCGATCAGGGCGCCGACCGCGCCGAGGAGCGCGGTGCCCGCGATCACCGAGCCGAAGGCCACCGCCGGGTGGATGTCCACCGTCTTGGAGGTCAGCTTCGGCTGCAGCATGTAGTTCTCGAACTGCTGGTAGACCACGACGAACACCAGCACCCACAGCGCGTACCAGGGGTCGACGGTGAACGCGATCAGCATCGGCAGCGCGCCCGCCAGGTAGGTGCCGATGGTCGGGATGAACTGCGAGACCAGACCGACCCAGACGGCGAGCGCCGGCGCGTACGGCACACCCAGGATCTCGAAGAGCACGAAGTGCGCCACCCCGGAGATCAGCGCCATCAGGCCGCGCGAGTAGAGGTAGCCGCCCGTCTTGTCGACGGCGATCTCCCAGGCTCGCAGCACCTCGGTCTGGCGGGCCGGGGGCAGCACGGAGCACAGCGCCCGGCGCAGCCGGGGCCCGTCGGCCGCGAAGTAGAACGAGAACAGGAAGATCGTCAGGAGCTTGAACAGACCGCCGAGCAGGGTGGCGGAGACGTCCAGGACGCCGGAGGCGCTGTTCTGCACGTACTTCTGGAGCCAGCCGGAGCGCAGCACGCTGTCCTGCACCTCGACCCGGGACAGCTCGGTGTGGAAGTGCTGGTTGGTCCAGTTGATCAGGGAGTCGAGGTACTTGGGGAAGTTCTCGACCATGTCGACGATCTGCCCGGCGAGCATCGAGCCGAGCAGGACGACGAAGCCGACGCTCGCGACGAGGACGCCGAAGAAGACGATGAAGGTGGCGAGTCCCCTGCGCATGCCGCGCGCCGCCATGCGCCCCACGGCCGGCTCGATGGCGAGCGCCAGGAAGAAGGCGAGCAGGATGTTGACGAGCAGGCCGACCAGCTGGTGGAAGGCCCAGCTGCCGAGCTGGAAGCAGGCGTAGAGGGCGAGGGCGAGCACCAGGGCGCGTGGCAGCCAGCGCGGCATCCTCGCGCCGGGCGCCGCGGCGGGCGCCGGGGCGCCCTCGGCAGGGGTGCCGTGGGTGCCGACGGTATCGGCACGGTCATCACGGTCATCACGGTTCTCGTCGTTCGCGTCGTCGGTGGCCACCCCGCCAGTCTCGCGCACTGTCCGGACATTCCGGCCAGGGGTCGTCACATCATCGTTTCTCGGCCGGTACGCCGACGGCCGAGCAGACCGCGCGCCACACGTCCTTGGCCTCCCAGCCCGCGTCCAGCGCCTCGCGCACGGTACGGCCGCCGAGCTCGGCCATCACATGGTCCTTCGCGAAGCTCTCGGCATAGCCCGTACCGAAGTGGTCGGCCATCCGCTCCCAGAAAATCGTCAACCGCATGAGCCCAGTATCGCGCTCTCAAGGGTGCAGCCCGGGCCGAAGCCCTTGTCAGACGCCGTTCGCGCCCTACGGTCGGAACATGGCCGGATACCCTCCAGAGAACGCCTCCCCCCTCGCTCGGGCCGAGCACTTCGTCTGGCTGACCGCCCGCGTGCTCGAACAGCGCCGGTTCGCCTACCACTTCCTGCGCGGCGGCGCCGACCCGGTCGAGGCCGCGCTCACCGCCTATCTCAACGAGGACGGCGGCTACGGCCACGCCCTCGAACCCGACCTGCGCGGCCCGGTCAGCCAACCGCTGCACACCGCCCACGCGCTACGGGTGCTCGACTCGATCGGCCGCTGCGGCGGGCTGCGCGTCGAGCGGATCTGCCGCTATCTGACCGAGGTGTCGACGCACCAGGGCGCCCTGCCCGCGATCCACCCCTCGCAGCGCGGCTACCCCGCGGCCCCGTTCGTACCCGTCGTCGACGCGCCGCCCGGCGCGCTGCTCTCCACCGGCCCCGTGGTCGGACTGCTCCACCGCAACCAGGTCTGGCACGCCTGGCTGTTCCGGGCCACCGAGTTCTGCTGGTCCGCCGTCGAGTCGCTGGAGAAGTCGCATCCGTACGAGGTCCAGGCGGCCGTCGCCTTCCTCGACGGGGTCCCGGACCGCTCCCGGGCCCAGGCGGCGAGCGACCGGCTGGGGCGCCTGGTGCGCGAGCAGCGGCTCGCGGTCCTCGACCCGGACCGGCCGGAGGACTTCCCGGTGGCGGACGGGTACGCGCCTGGAGAGCACCACTATCCGTACGACTACGCGCGCGTCCCGGACTCGCTGGCCCGCCGCTGGTTCACGGACGAGGAGATGTCCCGCTCCCTGGACCGGCTCGCGGCGAGCCAGGAGGAGGACGGCGGCTGGCCGATCAACTGGCGGCAGTGGGCGCCGGGCACCGCCCTGGAATGGCGTCCGATCGTGACGGTGGAGGCGCTGCGGACGCTGCGGGCGCACGGCCGGGCGATCTGACCTCGCGGGCGCAGGGTTCCCTCGCGGGCGCCGGGTTCAGCCGCCCAGCGCCCGCACCCCGGCGGTGACGAGCACCGCCGCGCCGACGATCACCAGGAAGGGCGCGCGCAGCACCAGGGCGAGCGCCGCCGCCGCGAGGCCCGCGGCCCGGGCGTCCAGCGTGAGGGCGCCCTGGCTGCTGAAGGTCTGCTGGGCGGTGAGCGCCGCGAGCAGGGCCACCGGCACGAGGGCCGAGAGGCGCTGGACGAGCGGGCGTTCCAGGGTGTCGGCCGGCACGAGCAGGCCGAGCAGTTTGACCAGGTAGCACCCGGCCGCGGTCAGGCCGATGGCGAGCCAGACGTTCATCGGGTCTCCTTCCCGCCCGCGCGGCGGCCCTGGAACCAGAGCACGGCGGGCGCGGCGAGCGCGGCGGCCAGGACCGGGACACCGGCCGGCAGGACCGGCAGCAGCCCGAGGCCGAGCAGGACGGCGAGGGCCGCGGTGGCGCGTTCGGTGGCCGACTTCAGCATGGGCGCGAGCAGAGCGAGGAAGACGGCGGGCCCGGCGGCGTCCAGGCCCCACGCGCCGGTGTCGCCGATGGCCTCCGCGCCGAGCGCGCCCAGCAGCGTGGTGAGGTTCCACAGCACGTACAGGGTCAGTCCGGTGACGGTGAAGCCGATCCGCGCGGCCCGCCGGTCCGGCTGGGCGAGGGCGACGGCGGTGGTCTCGTCGATCACCCACTGCGCGGCGAACGGCCGGGCGGCCCGCCGCAGCGCGAGGAGCCGGCTGAGCCGGAGGCCGTAGAACGCGTTGCGGGTGCCGAGGAAGAAGGCCCCGGCGGCGGCCGTGAACGGGTTCCCGCCCGCCGCGAGCGCGCCCACCAGGGCGAACTGCGAGGCGCCGGTGAAGACCAGCAGGCTGAGCGCGCAGGTCTGGAGCAGGCTCAGGCCCGATCCGGCCGAGGTCACGCCGAAGGCGAAGCCGGAGAGACCGACGGCGATCCCGACCCCGAGCGCGTCGCGGACGACGGCCGCGTCGCTCTTGGGGGGTGCCGTCTCGTCGCGTATGTCCGGGGGTGCTGTCTGTTCTGCCACGTCAGGGACGGTACGGGCGGGGGCGGGGGCGCGTCTTGTACGTTCTTGCGGCGCCGCGCGGGCGGGCGCCTGCCGGGCAGCGCCCTCGCTCTCCCGCTACCGCGTCCCCCGCGCGCGCTGGTACGCGCCCGGGGGCACGCCCACGCTGCGGGTGAAGTGCCGGTTGAGGTGGGGCTGGTCCGTGAAGCCGACGGCGACGGCGGCCTGCGCCGGGGGCGTGCCCGCGTCCAGGAGGCGCCGGGCCCGCCGGACGCGCGCGTCGGTCAGCCAGGTGTGCGGCGGCATGCCGTAGGCGCCCCGGAAGGCCCTGAGCAGCGCGAAGGGGCTGGTGCCGAGCTCGGCAGCGAGCTGTTCCAGGGTCGGCGGATCGGCCATCCGCTCCTCCAGGACGGCCCGTGCGCGGGCCGCGTCGCGCGCTCCGGCGGCGCGGGGGGCCAGCGGCGGGACGCGGCCGCCGTGGCTGCGCAGCATCCGCGCGGTGACCAGCCGCAGCAGGCTGTCGGCGGCGAGCGCGTTGCCCTCCTCGGCGGCCCGGTGCACCCCGACGACGAGCCGCGCCGCGTACGGATCGTCGACGACCGGCGCCACGAAGCCGACGGAGCCCCGGACGGCGAGGATGTCGGCGGCGATGGCGGCGACCAGCTCGGCGTCCGGGTAGATCGTGCGGTAGGTCCAGCCCTCGGGCACCCCCGCGTGCCCGGTGTGCGGGGTGTCGGGGTTGACCAGGGCGATCTGGCCGGGCCCTGCCCGCACGAGGTCGCTGCCGTAGTGGAAGGCCTCGACGCCCTCGGTGATCGCGGCGAAGACGAAGCTCTCGTGGGTGTGCCGGGAGAACTCCTTGCGGACGTAGTGGGCGTGCAGCAGGTCCACGCCCGGCAGCCCGGCCGGACGCCAGTACCGCGCCCGCTCGCCGCGTGCGACCCGCTCGCCCGGAGCCCCGTGTTCCCGGGCCGCGCGCCCGTGCCCCGCGTCGCCGCTCGCCATGCCCCCATTCTGCGCCACCGCGCCGACCCGCCACGAACCGGTTTCCCCAGGTCCGGGCGGTTGTCAGTGGCGGGGTGCACGATGGGTGGCATGGTCAGGTCCGCGCTCGACTCGTTCTCCCCCGCGACCCGTAGCTGGTTCACCGGGGCCTTCACCGCGCCCACGGCGGCGCAGGAGGGCGCCTGGCAGGCCATCGGCGCGGGCTCGGACGTGCTCGTCGTCGCCCCGACCGGTTCCGGCAAGACCCTCGCCGCCTTCCTCGCCTCGCTCGACCGGCTGGCCGCCACGCCCCCGCCGGCCGACGCCAAGAAGCGCTGCCGGGTGCTGTACGTGTCTCCGCTGAAGGCGCTCGCCGTCGATGTCGAGCGCAATCTGCGCTCGCCGCTGACCGGCATCCGCCAGGAGTCGGTGCGGCTCGGTCTGCCCGAGCCGGACGTGAAGGTCGGCATCCGCTCCGGCGACACCCCGCCCGCCGAGCGGCGCGCCCTCGCGACCCGGCCGCCGGACATCCTGATCACCACCCCCGAGTCGCTGTTCCTGATGCTGACCTCGGCCACCCGCGACGCGCTCGCGGGCATCGAGACGGTCATCCTGGACGAGGTCCACGCGGTCGCCGGGACCAAGCGCGGCGCGCATCTGGCGCTCTCCCTGGAGCGTCTCGACGAGCTGCTGCCCCGGCCGGCCCGCCGGATCGGCCTGTCGGCGACGGTCCGGCCGGTGGAGGAGGTGGCGCGCTATCTCTCGCCGCAGCGGAGGGTCGAGATCGTCCAGCCTCCCTCCGGCAAGGAGTTCGACCTGTCCGTGGTCGTGCCCGTCGAGGACATGGGCGAGCTGGGCGGCTCCCCGGCCTCCGACGCCTCCGGCGGGGCGGAGGGCGGCGACCGGCCGTCGATCTGGCCGCATGTGGAGGAGCGGATCGCCGACCTGGTGCAGGCGCACCGCTCGACCATCGTCTTCGCCAACTCCCGGCGCCTGGCCGAGCGCCTGTGCAACCGGCTCAACGAGATCGCGTACGAGCGGGCCACCGGCGAGGCCCTGCCCGACGGGAGGCCGCCCGCCGAGATCATGGCCCAGTCGGGGGCGGCGCAGGGCGCCCCGCCGCTGCTGGCCCGCGCCCACCACGGCTCGGTCTCCAAGGAGCAGCGGGCCCAGGTCGAGGAGGACCTGAAGGCGGGCCGGCTGCCGGCCGTGGTGGCCACGTCCAGCCTGGAGCTGGGCATCGACATGGGCGCGGTCGACCTGGTGGTCCAGGTCGAGTCGCCGCCCTCGGTGGCCTCCGGGCTCCAGCGCGTGGGCCGCGCGGGGCACCAGGTGGGGGCGGTGTCGACCGGCGTGGTCTTCCCGAAGTACCGGGGCGACCTGGTCCAGTCGGCCGTGGTGACCGAGCGGATGCGCAGCGGCTCCATCGAGTCGCTGCGGGTCCCGGCCAATCCCCTGGACGTGCTGGCCCAGCAGCTGGTGGCGACGGTCGCGCTGGACAGCTGGCAGGTGGACGACCTGCTGGCGCTGGTGCGCCGGGCGGCGCCGTTCGCCTCGCTGCCGGAGTCGGCGTTCACGGCGGTCCTGGACATGCTGGCAGGACGCTATCCCTCGGACGCCTTCGCGGAGCTGCGCCCGCGCGTGGTGTGGGACCGGGTCGCGGGCACGGTCACGGGCCGCCCCGGCGCCCAGCGGCTCGCCGTCACCTCCGGCGGCACGATCCCCGACCGGGGCCTGTTCGGGGTCTTCCTGGCGGGCGCCGACCCCAAGAAGGGCGGCGGCCGGGTCGGGGAGCTCGACGAGGAGATGGTGTACGAGTCGCGGGTCGGCGACGTCTTCACGCTGGGCACGACGTCCTGGCGCATCGAGGACATCACCCGCGACCGGGTCCTGGTCTCGCCCGCGCCGGGCGTCCCGGGCCGGCTGCCGTTCTGGAAGGGCGACCAGCTGGGCCGCCCGCTGGAGCTGGGCCGCGCGGTGGGCGCGTTCCTGCGCGAGGTGGGCGCCCTGAAGCCGGACGACGCCCGGCTGCGGCTGGTCGCGGCCGGTCTCGACGCCTGGGCGGCGGACAACGTGCTCGCGTATCTCGGCGAGCAGCGCGAGGCCTGCGGCCATGTGCCGGACGACCGGACCATCCTGGTGGAGCGCTTCCGGGACGAGCTCGGCGACTGGCGGGTCGTCATCCACTCCCCCTTCGGGGCGCAGGTGCACGCCCCGTGGGCGCTGGCCCTCGGCGCCCGGCTCGCCGAGCGGTACGGGATGGACGCCCAGGTGATGCACGCCGACGACGGCATCGTGCTGCGCCTGCCGGACGCCGATCTGATGGGCCTGGATCTCCTCGACGGCGCAGACGGCGCAGACGGCTCAGTCGGCGCCCCCGGCGGCGCGACCGGCTCCGTGGACCCGGGCCGGTTCGGCGACACGGCGTTCGACGCCGATCAGGCGCCCGTCGGCGCGGCCGACGCCGTCTTCGACAAGGGCGAGATCGGGCAGATCGTCACCGACCAGGTGGGCGGCTCGGCCCTGTTCGCCTCCCGGTTCCGCGAGTGCGCGGCGCGCGCCCTGCTGCTGCCCAAGCGCAATCCGGGCAAGCGCACCCCGCTGTGGCAGCAGCGCCAGCGGGCGGCGCAGCTCCTCCAGGTGGCGAGCGAGTTCGGCTCGTTCCCGATCGTCCTGGAGGCGGTCCGCGAGTGCCTCCAGGACGTCTTCGACGTGCCGGGCCTGACCGAGCTGATGGGGGACATCGAGGCCCGGCGGGTCCGCCTGGTCGAGGTCACCACCCCCGAGCCGTCCCCGTTCGCCCGCTCGCTGCTCTTCGGCTACGTCGCCCAGTTCCTGTACGAGGGCGACTCGCCGCTCGCCGAGCGGCGGGCGGCCGCCCTGTCGCTGGACTCCCGGCTGCTCGCCGAGCTCCTCGGGCAGGCGGAGCTGCGGGAGCTGCTCGACGCCGACGTGCTCACCGAGCTGGAGCGCGAGCTCCAGTGGCTCACGGAGGACCGGCGGATCAAGGACGTGGAGGGCGTCGCCGACCTGCTCCGGGTCCTGGGGCCGCTCACCGACACGGAGCTGGCCGAGCGGGGCGCCCACGCCGACTGGGCGGCGGAGCTCGGCCGGGCCCGCCGCGCGATCCGGGTCCGGATCGCCGGGGCCGAGCACTGGGCGGCGATCGAGGACGCGGGCCGGCTGCGGGACGCGCTGGGCACGGCGCTGCCGGTCGGCGTGCCCGAGGCGTTCACGGAGCCCGTGAAGGACCCGCTGGGCGACCTGCTCGCCCGCCACGCCCGCACCCACGGCCCGTTCACCTCCTCGCAGGCCGCCGCCCGCTTCGGCCTGGGCACGGCGGTCACCGACGGCGCCCTCCAGCGCCTCGCGGCGGCCGGCCGGGTCGTCCAGGGCGAGTTCCACCCCTCGGGCATCGGCCAGGAGTGGTGCGACGCGGCCGTGCTGCGCCGCCTGCGCCGCCGCTCCCTCGCCGCCCTGCGCCACGAGCTGGAGCCGGTCCCCCCGGCCGCCCTCGCCACGTTCCTGCCCCAGTGGCAGCACCTGGGGAGCAACAGCCTGCGCGGGATCGACGGGCTGGCCCGGGCGATCGAGCAGCTCCAGGGCGCGCCGGTGCCGGCCTCGGCCCTGGAGAAGCTGATCCTGCCGTCCCGGGTGCGGGACTACTCCCCGGCGCTCCTCGACGAGCTCACGACGACCGGCGAGGTGGTCTGGGCGGGCGCGGGGGCGCTGCCCGGCAAGGACGGCTGGATCTCGCTCTACCTCGCGGACGCGGCGCCGCTGCTCCTGCCGCCGCCGCACCCGCTGGAGCCGACCGCCCTCCACGAGTCCGTCCTCACCGTGCTCTCCGGCGGGTACGGGCTGTTCTTCCGCCAGATCGCCGACCAGGTGCGGGCGACCACCCACCCGGACGCGACCGATCCCCAGCTGGCCGACGCCCTGTGGGAGCTGGCCTGGTCGGGGCGGCTCACCAACGACACCCTGGCCCCGCTGCGCTCCCTGCTCGGCTCGGGCCGCACGGCCGGTTCCACGGCGCACCGCGCCCGGCGCACGGTCCCGCGCGGCCGGTACGGGACGCTCAGCGCGGCCGCCCGCCCCGCCTCCCGCACCGGGCCGCCGACGGTCAGCGGCCGCTGGTCGCTGCTGCCGCCGCAGGAGCCCGAGCCGACCCACCGGGCGCACGCCCTGGCCCGCACGCTCCTGGACCGGCACGGGGTGGTCACCCGGGGCGCGGTGGCGGCCGAGGGCGTCGAGGGCGGCTTCTCGGCGACGTATCGGATCCTGTCCGCCTTCGAGGACAGCGGCCAGGCCCGCCGCGGCTATGTGGTGGAGGGTCTGGGCGCGGCCCAGTTCGCCATGGACGGCGCCGTCGACCGGCTGCGCGCGGCGGCCAACGCCCGCGACCGGGGTGCCGAGGAGGGCGCGGGACCCCGGGCGGTGGTCCTGGCGGCGGCCGACCCGGCGAACGCGTACGGGGCGGCCCTGTCCTGGCCCGAGCCGCCGACGGACGCCGGTCACAAGCCGGGCCGGAAGGCGGGGGCGATGGTCGTCCTGGTCGACGGCGAGCTGACGCTCTACATGGAGCGGGGCGGCAAGACCCTGCTGTCCTGGCCGACGGACCCGGACTCCCCCGTGCTGCGGGCGGCGGCGGAGGCTCTGGCGGCCGCTGCCCTGGCGGGCTCGCTGGGCACGGTGACGGTCGAGCGGATCAACGGCGGCACGGCGCTGACCTCCCCGCTGTCCCGTCCCCTGGAGGCGGCGGGCTTCCACGCCACCCCCAGGGGCCTGCGGCTGCGCGCCTGACCGAGGAGAGACCCCATGCCCGAAGGAGACACGGTCTGGTTCGTCGCCCACCGCCTGGACACGGCGCTCGCCGGGCGGGTGCTCACGCGGTCGGACCTGCGCGTGCCCCGCTTCGCGACCGCCGACCTCACGGGGCGGCGGGTCCTCGACGTCACCCCGCGCGGCAAGCATCTGCTCGCCCGGATCGAGGGCGGGCTCACGCTCCACTCCCATCTGCGGATGGACGGGGCGTGGCGGGTGTACGCCACCGGGGAGCGCCCGCGCGGGGGCCCGGAGCACCAGATCCGGGCCGTCCTCGGCAACGCGGAGTTCACCGCGTACGGCTACCGCCTCCCGGTCCTTGAGCTGATCCGTACCGCCGAGGAGGAACGGGCCGTCGGCCACCTCGGCCCGGATCTGCTCGGCCCCGACTGGGATCCGGCGGAGGCCGTGCGCCGCCTGGCCACGGACCCCGCCCGCCCCCTGGGCGAGGCCCTGCTGGACCAGCGGAATCTCGCGGGGATCGGCAATGTCTACAAGTCGGAGCTGGCCTTCCTCGCCCGCGTCACGCCCTGGCTGCCGGTCGGCGACCTGGCGCCGGGTGTGCCGGAGCGCCTGGTGGCCACCGCCCACCGGCTCCTGGAGGAGAACAAGGACCGTCCCGACCGCCGCACGACCACGACCCGCCGGCCCGCCGAGCGGCTCCATGTCTACGGCCGCGAGGGCCGCGCCTGCCTGCGCTGCGGCACCCCGGTCCGCAAGAGGGAGCTCGACGACCGTGTGACGTACTGGTGCCCCGGCTGCCAGGAGGGCCCTCAGCGGGACCCCTGACGCCTCCCCGACGAAACCTCCCCCACCAATTGACGGACCGTCAGATCCGGTCGTACGGTCCGGACATGGTCCTCACCGCGTACGACCTCACCGGCCGCACGGCCTTCGTCACCGGAGCGGCGAGCGGCATCGGCCGCGCGACCGCGCAGCTCCTCGCCGAGGCGGGGGCGACCGTCCACTGCGCGGACCGCGACGAGCACGGCCTGAAGGAGACCGCCGACCGGATCGCCCGCCAGGGCGGCACCGCGCACGTCCACGCCCTGGACGTCACCGACCGCGCGGCCCTCGCGGCGGCGGTCCGCGCGGCGGGCCCGCTCCACGTCATGGCGGCGGTCGCCGGGATCATGCACACGAGCACGGTCCTGGAGACCCGCGAGGAGGACCTCGACCGGGTCCTCGCGGTGAACTTCAAGGGCGTGCTGCACGCCTGTCAGGAAGCGGCCGGCGCCATGATCGAGCACGGCGTCCCCGGCTCCATCGTGACCATGGCCTCCGGCGCGATGGACACCGCGAGCCCGGGTCTGCTCTGCTACAGCGTCGCCAAGGCGGCCGTGGTGCAGCTGACCAAGACGCTGGCCGCCGAGGTCGGCCGGCACGGCATCCGGGTCAACGCCGTCGCCCCGGGCTGGATCCGCACCCCCATGACGGTCCGGCACGAGCCCGCCGCCCAGGAGCAGGCCGAGGCGATGATGGTCCGCGTCTCCCCGCTCGGCCGGGTCGGCGAGCCCGAGGACATCGCCCACGCGGTCCTCCACCTCGCCTGCGACGCCTCCTCCTTCACGACGGGCCAGATCCTGCGCCCCAACGGCGGCGTGACGATGCCCTGGTGACACGCGGCGCCCCCGGCGCCTCGCGCTCGCACGCGCCAGAGGCCGCGACCCCCGCCCCACGGGCGGACGACGCTACTTCCCGGACGTCCCCGAACGCGCCCCGCGTCGTCTCGAAGAGGCGGCCACGTGCACCGGCAGCAGGCTCAGCCCCCACCCGCCCGCGGCCACCGCCCCCTCGACCGGGCCCGTCTCCCCCGGCGCCAGCAGCAGGCGCAGCACCGCCCACCACCAGAACCCGCCGGCCACCAGTCCGACCGCGACCAGCGCGAGCGTCACCAGCGGAACCCGTCGCCGTACCATGGCCGCCTCCTCCGGTCGACGCTAGTGCGGCAGGATCACCCGGCGGGAGGGCGCACCGGAGGCAGACCGGGCGCACGGGACGAGTGGAGCGCGCCGTATCGCGGGGGCGAAGGGCATGGGGGTCTCCCGCCTGTCGTACGTCCCCCCTGCCGTGCACCCCCACCATGGCACGCCCCACCGGGACCCGGCATCTCAGGACGGCACGCGAAGAGCCCCGGTCGGCACCCTGGAAAGGGGGCCGGCCGGGGCTCGGTCGCACTTCGCCGAAGCAGCTTCGGTTCAGGCGGCGACGACGTTCACCGCTTCCGCGGGTGCCTTGATGGTCACCCGCTCGGTGGACACGCCGGTCACCGACGTCACCGACACCGAATTGAGCATCGGGCGTACCGGCGCCGGCACCGGGTCGCTCGCCGCTGCCGACTCGGCCAGTTCGGCCAGCGACAGCTCGTCGCTCACTTCACGCATGAGCTCGGACATCCGTACGTCCAGCGCGTCGCAGATCGCGGAGAGCAGCTCGGAGGAAGCCTCCTTCTGCCCCCGCTCCACCTCGGAGAGATAGCCGAGTGAGACTCGGGCGGACGAGGAGACTTCGCGCAGAGTACGGCCCTGGCGCTGGCGCTGCCGACGCAGCACGTCACCCAACAGGCGACGGAGCAGAATCATCGGTGGCTCCCTCCTCGGACCGCGTAGCCGCATCCTTCACGCCCCACCGTACCGCCTCGCGCCGCGGCCGTGCGGGGAGCGATGTCGTGTTCACTCATGGCTGCAAACATCAATCTCCCCCGTTCTGTTCCGTATCCTGTGCCCGCGCATTTTCCGGGTGTTCTCCGCCGAGCAGCTCCCGGAGCAATTCGAGCACGCTCCGCACGCTCTCTCTACGGATTTCCGCGCGGTCGCCGTTCAATCGCAACGAGGCCACCTTCCCCGCCCCGCAGCGCTCCCCCGGGGGCCCGGCGACGGCCACGTAGACCGTCCCCACGGGCTGTCCGTCCTGCGGATCGGGCCCCGCGACCCCGGTCGTCGCGATGCCCCAGTCGGCCCCGAGCCGGGCCCGCACACCCGCCGCCATCTGCAGCGCGACCTCCGGGTCGACCGCGCCGCGCTCCGCCAGAAGGGTCCGGTCGACCCCGAGCAGCTGCTCCTTGAGCGGCGTCGCGTAGGCCGTGACGGAGCCGCGGAAGGACTTCGAGGCCCCGGGGACCCCGGTGAGCTCCGCGGCCACCAGACCGCCCGTGAGGGACTCCGCGGCGGCCAGCGTGTGGCCTCGTTCCGCGAGCAGCTCCAGCACCCGGGCGGCTTCGTTCATCGTCCGTCCGCCTCCGCGGCGGCCGCGGCGCGCTCCGCCGCGAGCCCCCTGCGGCGCAGGACGACCGCCTGCCGTACGTAGTCCAGACCGGTGACGACCGTCAGCACGACGGCCACCGCCATCACCCAGAAGCGCAAGGTGGCGAGTGGACCGGTGAGCATCAGCACGTACATGCCGACCGCCGTGCCCTGCGCGAGGGTCTTCATCTTGCCGCCGCGGCTGGCCGGGATGACCCCGTGCCGGATCACCCAGAACCGCATCAGCGTGATCCCGAGCTCACGGGCGAGGATCACGCCCGTGACCCACCACGGCAGGTCTCCGAGGTACGACAGGGAGATCAGACCCGCCGCCATGATCGCCTTGTCGGCGATCGGGTCGGCGATCTTCCCGAAGTCCGTGACCAGGTTGTACGTCCGCGCCAGATGCCCGTCGAAGACATCGGTGATCATGGCGACGGCGAACGCCGCCCACGCCCAGGCGCGCCAGGCGGGGTCGTGCCCGCCGTCCTGGAAGAGCAGCACCACGAAGCCGGGCACGAGCACGAGCCGGACCATGGTGAGGATGTTCGCGATGTTCCACAGGCTGGCCTGGTTGACGGCCGTAGCGCCCAGCTTGCCGCGGGGCGCCGGCGTACCGGACCCGCCCGTCGCGGATGCCGGGACTCCGGTCATCTGCCCGCCTCCTCGGCTCCGGGGGCCTGGACGGCGCCCAGAACGTCGCAGCACTCGGCCACCAGGTCGACGCCCTCGGTGTCGACGACCTTGGCCCTGACCATACGGCCCGGGGCCAGGTCGAGGCCCTCGGCCGAGTCCGCCGGGAGGAGCACCTGGCCGTCGGTCTCGGGCGCCTGGTGCGCGGCGCGGCCGATCCAGCCGTCCGCCTCCTCGTCGAAGGACTCGACCAGTACTTCCAGGGTCTCGCCGATCCGCTCCTCCGCGCGCTGGGCGGTGAGCTCCTCGGCGAGCCGGGACAGGTGCGCGAGGCGCGCGTCGACCACGTCCTGGTCCAGCTTGTGCTCGTACGTGGCGGCCTCGGTGCCGTCCTCGTCCGAGTAGCCGAAGACGCCGATGGCGTCGAGGCGGGCGTGCGTGACGAAGCGTTCCAGCTCGGCGAAGTCCGCCTCGGTCTCGCCGGGGAAGCCGACGATGAAGTTGGAGCGGGCACCGGCGGTCGGCGCCTTGGAGCGGATGGTCTCCAGGAGCTCCAGGAAGCGGTCGGTGTCGCCGAAGCGGCGCATCGCCCGCAGCACGTCGGGCGCGCTGTGCTGGAAGGACAGGTCGAAGTACGGGACGACCTTGTCGGTCGAGGTGAGCACGTCGATCAGGCCGGGGCGCATCTCGGCGGGCTGGAGGTAGCTGACCCGGACGCGCTCGATGCCGTCGACGGCGGCCAGCTCGGGCAGCAGGCTCTCCAGGAGCCGGATGTCGCCGAGGTCCTTGCCGTACGAGGTGTTGTTCTCGGAGACCAGCATGACCTCCTTCACACCCTGCTCGGCGAGCCAGCGCGTCTCGTTCAGCACGTCCGAGGGACGGCGCGAGACGAAGGAGCCGCGGAAGGACGGGATGGCGCAGAAGGAGCAGCGGCGGTCGCAGCCGGAGGCCAGCTTCACAGACGCGACCGGGCTCTTGTCCAGACGGCGCCGGAGCGGGGCACGCGGCCCGGAGGCGGGCGCCAGGCCGTCGGGGAGGTCGGTCGGCACGTTCTCCGGCGCGGCGGGCGCCTCGGGCGCCTCAGGGGCCGCGGAGGCCCCGTGGCCGGGCAGGGCCACCGACGCGGCGGCCTGCTGGCGCTCCACCGGGGACAGCGGCAGCAGGCTGCGCCGGTCACGCGGGGTGTGCGCCTCGACACTGCCACCGCTGAGGATGGTCTGGAGGCGGTTGGAGATGTCGGCGTAGTCGTCGAAGCCGAGCACGCCGTCGGCCTCGGGCAGCGCGTCGGCGAGCTCCTTGCCGTAGCGCTCGGCCATACAGCCGACGGCGACCACGGCCTGGGTACGGCCGTGGTCCTTCAGATCATTGGCTTCGAGAAGGGCGTCGACGGAGTCCTTCTTGGCGGCTTCGACGAACCCACAGGTGTTGACGACGGCGACGTCTGCGTCCTCGGCGGATTCGACGAGCTCCCAGCCGTCCGCTGCCAAGCGGCCTGCGAGCTCCTCCGAGTCCACCTCGTTACGGGCGCATCCGAGAGTGACAAGGGCGACGGTACGGCGTTCGGGCATGGACTCAAGACTACTTCGTCCCGGCCGTACCTCCGTCGCGCAGGGTTCACCCACGTCACACCCGTCACCGGGATCAGCCGGCCTCGGGGTCTCCCTTGGTGTACGACAGGCGCTCGACCTGGCCGGACTCGAAGGTGTCCTGGACCTTCTTGCCGTTGACGTAGAGCTCGATCGGCCCGGCGTTGCCGAGGATGAGATCGACGCGCTCGTCGTCCTGGAAGGTCTTGGACTCGCCCGCGAGGAGCAGTCCGTCGAAGAGCAGCTTGCCGTCGTGCGCCTTGGCCGAGATCCAGCTCTTGTCGTCGACCGCGGTGAGCTTCACGGTGACCTTGTCCTGCGGGACCGCCGCGATGGCGCTCTCGGTGGGCGCGGGCTTGGGAGCGGCCGGCTTGACCGGCTTGGGCTTGACGCTGGCGCTCCCCTTGGGCGCCGGGGCGGGGCCCTCCGCGACCGCGCCGTTGCCGCGCACGTCGTTCCCGTTGAACATCGTGAAGCCGACGAAGCCGACGACGGCCACGATCGCCGCGACCATGGCGGCGGTCCAGTTGGGGCGGCGCGGCTCGGGCCGGATGCGCTCCGCCTCGAAGAGCGGCGCCGCCGGGGTCGGCGCGGGGCGGCCGCCGTGCTCGGCGTCGTACCGCTCGATCAGCGGGGCCGGATCGAGCCCCACGGCGCGCGCGAGCGTACGGATGTGCCCGCGCGCGTAGACGTCGCCGCCGCAGCGCGAGAAGTCGTCCTCCTCGATCGCGTGCACGATGGGGACGCGCACCCGGGTGGAGGCGCTGACCTCTTCGACGGTGAGCCCGGCGGCGACACGGGCCTGCTGGAGGGCACGACCGATCGAATCCCGGTCATCTGCCGGGAAGTTCCGGTCGTCCTCGGGGGATTCGGGGGAGTTGCCGATGGACACGAGAGCGCCTTTCGAGCGTGTAGCCACCTGCTGGACGTTCAGTCTATGGGTGGTACGAAAGGGTGGGGCAACCGGGCGGGCGTCGTTTGTACGCCATGAGGCTGGGACATCGTCCTGTCCCTCCCTCCAACTTGACGTACGCCCACGGGAAACGGTTGCCCCCGTTCCCTTACGAGTGAGTCTCGGCCCGGTCTCGTTACGGCGGCCCCGGCCGCCGCCCCGGTCAGCCGTCGGACTCCCCGCGGATCACCGCCAGCACCCCGTCCAGCTCGTCCGGCTTGACGAGCACGTCCCGCGCCTTCGACCCCTCACTCGGTCCGACGATGTTGCGCGACTCCATCAGGTCCATCAGCCGGCCGGCCTTCGCGAAGCCCACCCGCAGCTTGCGCTGGAGCATCGAGGTCGAGCCGAACTGGGTCGAGACGACCAGCTCGGCGGCCTGGCACAGCAGGTCGAGGTCGTCGCCGATCTCCTCGTCGATCTCCTTCTTCTGCTTGGTCCCGACGGTGACGTCCTCCCGGAAGACGGGCGCCATCTGGTCCTTGCAGTGCTGGACGACGGTGGCGACCTCCGCCTCGGTGACGAAGGCGCCCTGCATACGGGTCGGCTTGTTCGCGCCCATCGGCAGGAACAGGCCGTCGCCCTTGCCGATCAGCTTCTCGGCGCCCGGCTGGTCGAGGATGACGCGGCTGTCGGCGAGCGAGGAGGTGGCGAAGGCGAGCCGGGAGGGCACGTTCGCCTTGATCAGACCGGTGACGACGTCCACGGAGGGCCGCTGGGTGGCGAGCACCAGATGGATTCCGGCCGCGCGGGCCAGCTGGGTGATGCGGACGATCGCGTCCTCGACGTCCCGGGGCGCGACCATCATCAGGTCGGCGAGCTCGTCGACGATCACCAGGAGGTACGGGTAGGTCTTCAGCTCCCGCTCGCTGCCCGGCGGCAGCTTGACCTTGCCGTCCCGGATCGCCTGGTTGAAGTCGTCGATGTGCCGGAAGCCGAACGCGGCCAGGTCGTCGTAGCGCAGGTCCATCTCGCGCACCACCCACTGGAGGGCCTCGGCGGCCCGCTTCGGGTTGGTGATGATCGGCGTGATCAGGTGCGGGATGCCCTCGTACGCGGTGAGCTCGACCCGCTTCGGGTCGACCAGCACCATCCGGACGTCCTCCGGGGTCGCCCTTATCATCACGGAGGTGATCAGGCAGTTGATGCACGAGGACTTGCCGGAGCCGGTGGCGCCCGCGACCAGGATGTGCGGCATCTTCGCCAGGTTGGCCATCACGTAGCCGCCCTCGACGTCCTTGCCGAGCGCCACCAGCATCGGGTGGTCGTCCTCCGCCGCCTCGGCGAGCCGCAGCACGTCGCCGAGGTTGACCATCTCGCGGTCGGTGTTGGGGATCTCGATGCCGACGGCGGACTTGCCGGGGATCGGCGAGATGATCCGCACGTCCGGGCTGGCCACGGCGTACGCGATGTTCTTGGTGAGCGCGGTGATCTTCTCGACCTTGACCGCCGGGCCGAGCTCCACCTCGTACCGGGTGACCGTCGGGCCCCGGGTGAAGCCCGTGACGGCCGCGTCGACCTTGAACTCCGCGAAGACGTTGGTGAGCGACTCGACGACCAGGTCGTTGGCGGCGCTGCGGGTCTTGCCGGGGCCGCCGCGCTCCAGGAGGTCCATCGACGGCAGGGAGTACGTGATGTCGCCGGACAGCTGGAGCTGCTCGGCCCGCGCCGGCAGGTCGGTCGGCTCGGGGGCGGGCTTCGTGAGGTCGGGCACTCCCCCGCGGGACCGGTCCCTCGCGCCCTTGGCGCCCCGCGCGGTCGGCACGGGAGCCGCGGGTGCCTCAACGGCGTCCGCCGCGGCCGCGGCGACGGCGGCGGCCCGCTCGGCGGTCAGGTCCCGGGTCAGGTCGGCGACCAGCGGGGACGGCGGCATGCCGTTGAGGACGGCGCCGTCCAGGGCGGCTGCCGCCGCGGCGGCGACGTCGACGGGGTCGAGCCCGCCGGTGTCGAAGGCGGACGCGGGCGGGGTACGGCGCCGGCCGCGCCGCTCCAGGGCCGCGGCCTCCGCCCGGTCGGTCCCGTCGGGGGCGTAGCCCGCCCCCGGGGCGCGGCGGCGGACCGGCCGCGGGGCCGCCTCACGCCACTCGTCCCCGTAGGCGTCGCGATCGGCCTCGTACGCGGTCTCGTACTCGTCCTCGTACTCCGCCTCGACGATGCCGAGCCGGGCGCCGAGGGCGCGCAGCCGCTGCGGGATGGCGTTGACGGGGGTGGCGGTGACGACGAGCAGCCCGAAGAGGGTGAGCAGCACCAGCATCGGCACCGCGAGGACCTCGCCCATCATGAAGACGAGCGGCTTGGAGGCGGCCCAGCCGATCAGCCCGCCGGCGTCCTGCATGGCCTTGGTGCCGTCACCGCGGCCGGGCGAGCCGCACGCGATGTGCACCTGCCCGAGCACGCCGATGACGAGCGCCGACAGACCGATCGCGATCCGCCCGTTCGCCTCGGGCTTCTCCGGGTGCAGGATCAGCCGTACGCCGATCGCACCGAGCAGCAGCGGGACCAGCAGGTCGAGCCGCCCGAAGGCGCCGGTGACCAGCATCTCGACCAGATCGCCGACCGGGCCGCGCAGATTGGACCAGGTCCCGGCGGCGACGATCAGGGCGACCCCGAGCAGCAGCAGCGCCAGGCCGTCCTTCCGGTGCGCCGGATCGAGCCCCTTGGCACCGCGCCCCATGCCCCGGAACATCGCGCCCACGCCGTGCGCCAGACCGAGCCAGAGGCCGCGCACGAGCCGGTAGAGACCGCCGGTCGGGGACGGCGCCGGGCGCGGCGCGGCCTTCTTCGCGGCGGTCTTGCGCGCGGGCGCGCGCTTGGCGGGCGCGGCCTTCTTGGCCGGCGCCTTCTTCACGGGGGGCTTGGCGGGCGGCTTGGCGGGCACCGCCTTCTTCGCGGTGCCGGTCGTACGGCCGGCGCGTGGCTTTGCGGTGCCCGCCGTGCCCTGGGAACCCTTGCCGGACGTACGTGAGGCCATGATGCTGAGGTTACCGGTGTACGCCGCCGGGGAAACAGCTCACCCGTTCGTGTCGCCCTTGCGAGGGCGTGAAACTGACGCCCGCTCACGGCGGGCGTCCGGTGGATGACGGCGGGTCAGCTCTGCGCGGGCAGGGTCGGCGCGCCGCCCGTGCCCGGCTCCAGCGCGTCGAGGGCGCGGCGCAGTCCGGTCAGCTTGCGCTCCAGATGGGCGGCGGTGGCGACGGCGGCCGCGTCGGCCGAGTCGTCGTCGAGCTGCTTGGAGAGCGCCTCGGCCTGCTCCTCGACCGCGGCGAGGCGGGCGGAGAGCTCGGCGAGCAGTCCCGCGGACTCCTTGGCGTGCCCGTTGTGGCCGCCGCCCTCCAGCTGGAGGCGCAGCAGCGCCGCCTGCTCGCGGAGCTGACAGTTCTTCATGTACAGCTCGACGAACACGGAGACCTTGGCCCGCAGCACCCACGGGTCGAACGGCTTGGAGATGTAGTCGACCGCGCCCGCCGCGTATCCCCGGAAGGTGTGGTGGGGGCCGTGGTTGATGGCGGTGAGGAAGATGATCGGGATGTCCCGGGTCCGCTCGCGCCGCTTGATGTGCGCCGCCGTCTCGAACCCGTCCATGCCGGGCATCTGTACGTCCAGCAGAATGACCGCGAAGTCGTCGGTCAGCAGCGCCTTGAGCGCTTCCTCCCCGGACGATGCCCGCACCAGCGTCTGATCGAGCGCCGAGAGAATGGCCTCCAGCGCCAGCAGATTCTCCGGCCGGTCATCGACCAGGAGGATCTTGGCCTTCTGCACCATGCCCCGTCCTCCTCGCCCCGGCACGTGTTCGCTCCGGCTCCGCGAGCCGGAGGAAGCACCGGGCGCCGCCCCAGAAGACGACTCCCATGCGCCGTCCATCCTTGTGCCGGTCATCGTAGCCGCACCCCGCCCGTCGCCACACCCTGTCACCGCATTGTCACGGAGCACGCGCCCCGTGCCCGTACGTCGAACGCGGTGGGAGACCAGAAGGTTCCCCGTCCTCGGGCCTCTCACACCCGGGTGGCGGCGGTCCGCCCGCGAACCGCCGCCCGACCGCGTCTCAGCGGCCCTCCCCCCGCATCCACTGCTCCATGAGCGTCAGCAGGTCGTCGGGGTCGACCGGCTTGGTGACGTAGTCCGACGCCCCCGACTCGATGGCCTTCTCCCGGTCCCCCTTCATCGCCTTCGCCGTCAGCGCGATGATCGGCAGCCCGGCGAACTGCGGCATCCGCCGGATCGCGCTGGTCGTCGCGTATCCGTCCATCTCCGGCATCATGATGTCCATCAGCACCACCGACACGTCCTCGTGCTGTTCGAGCACCTCGATGCCCTCGCGCCCGTTCTCCGCGTACAGCACCGCGAGACCGTGCTGCTCCAGGACGGAGGTGAGGGCGAAGACGTTGCGGATGTCGTCGTCGACGATCAGCACCCGCTCGCCCGCGAAGCCGTACGTCCGGCGCGGCGCCGGCTCCGGCCGCTCCTCCGCCTCCTCCGCGCCGTGCTGTACGGACTGCCCCGGGACCGCCGCCCGCCGCTGCTCCGTCGCCTTGCGCCGGTGCCGGAACAGCGCCCCGGACCGGACCTCGGCCGGCGGCGTCGGCGCGAAGTGCAGCAGACGGTCGCCCGACTCCCCACCCAGGGCCTGCGGTTCGGCCGGGTCCGACTGCTCCTGCCCGTAACCGGGGTGCACCGGCTCGCTCGGGCTCAGCGGCAGATACAGCGTGAACGTCGAGCCGCGGCCCGGCTCGCTCGCCGCGTGGATCTCGCCGCCCAGCAGCCGGGCGATCTCCCGGCTGATCGAAAGCCCCAGACCCGTACCCCCGTACTTGCGGCTGGTCGTGCCGTCGGCCTGCTTGAACGCCTCGAAGATGACCCGCATCTTGCCCGCCGCGATGCCGATGCCGGTGTCCGTCACCGAGAAGGCGATCAGCGCGGCGTCCGGGTCGCGCAGCGTGCCCGCCTCCAGGAGCTGCTCCCTGATCGACTGCGGCACGTCCGTGCCCGCCGGGCGGATCACCAGCTCCACGGCGCCCGTGTCGGTGAACTTCACCGCGTTGGACAGCAGGTTGCGCAGCACCTGGAGCAGCCGCTGCTCGTCGGTGTGCAGCGTGGCCGGCAGCTCGGGCGAGACCCGTACCGTGAAGTCGAGACCCTTCTCCGCGGTCAGCGGCCGGAAGGTCGCCTCCACGTAGTCGACGAGCTGCACCAGCGCGATCCGGGTCGGCGAGACGTCCATCTTGCCCGCCTCGACCTTCGACAGGTCCAGGATGTCGTTGATCAGCTGGAGCAGGTCGGAGCCGGCCCCGTGGATGGTCTCCGCGAACTCGACCTGCTTCGGCGTCAGATTGGTGTCCGCGTTGTCCGCGAGCAGCTTGGCCAGGATCAGCAGCGAGTTGAGCGGGGTGCGCAGCTCGTGCGACATGTTGGCCAGGAACTCGGACTTGTAGCGCATCGAGACCGCGAGCTGCTCGGCGCGCTCCTCCAGGACCTGCCGGGCCTCCTCGATCTCGGTGTTCTTCACCTCGATGTCCCGGTTCTGACGGGCCAGCAGCTCCGCCTTGTCCTCCAGCTCGGCGTTGGAGTTCTGCAGCTCCTTCTGCCGGTGCTCCAGCTCCGCCGACCGCTCCCGCAGCTGCTCGGTGAGCTCCTGCGACTGCTGGAGCAGCACCTCGGTACGGGTGTTGACGCTGATCGTGTTGACCGTGGTCGCGATCAGCTCGGCGATCTGGTTGAGGAAGTCCCGCTGGATCTGCGTGAACGGCTGGAAGGACGCCAGCTCGATCACCCCGAGCACCCGCCCCTCGAACAGCACGGGCAGCACGATCACATGGGCCGGGGCGGCCTCGCCGAGCCCCGAGGAGATCTTCAGATAGCCCGGCGGCACATTGACCTGGATGGTCCGCTTCTCCTCGGCCGCCGTCCCGATCAGCGTCTCCCCGGGCCGGAACGAGGTCGGCATCGACCCGGCGGAGTAGCCGTAACTGCCGCGCATCCGCAGCTCGTACGAGCCCTCCCCCTCACCCAGCGGTTCGGCGTCGTTGTGCGCGGAGCCGGTCGGCATCGCCACGAAGAAGGCGCCGTGCTGCGCCGAGACCACCGGGGTCAGCTCGCTCATGATGAGCGAGGCGACGTCCTCCAGGTCCCGGCGGCCCTGCATCAGACCCGAGATCCGGGCCAGGTTGCCCTTCAGCCAGTCCTGCTCGTCGTTGGCGAGGGTCGTGTCGCGCAGGTTGGAGATCATCGTGTTGATGTTGTCCTGGAGCGCCTGGATCTCACCGGCCGCGTCCACGCCGTCGATCTTGACGTTGAGGTCGCCGCGGGTCACCGCCGTGGCGACGGCCGCGATGGCCCGCACCTGGCGGGTCAGGTTCCCGGCCATCTCGTTCACCGACTGGGTCAGGTCCGACCAGGTGCCCTCCACGTCCCGCACCCGGGCCTGACCGCCGAGCTGCCCGTCCGTACCCACCTCGCGGGCCACCCGGGTGACCTCCTCGGCGAAGTTCGACAGCTGGTCGACCATCGTGTTGATGGTGCTCTTCAGCTGCTGGATCTCGCCCCGCGCGTCGATGTCGATCTTCTTGGTGAGGTCGCCCTTGGCGATGGCCGTGGTGACGGCGGCGATCTGACGCACCTGACCGGTCAGGTTGTCGGCCATCGAGTTCACCGACTCGGTCAGGTCCTTCCAGGTGCCCGACACCCCGGGCACCCGCGCCTGGCCGCCCAGTTCGCCCTCGGTGCCCACCTCGCGGGCCACCCGGGTCACCTCGTCGGCGAACGACGAGAGCGTCGTCACCATCGTGTTGACGGTGTCGGCCAGCTCGGCGACCTCGCCGCGCGCGTCCACCGTGACCTTCTTGGTCAGGTCGCCGTTGGCGACGGCCGCGGAGACCCGGGAGATGTTCCGCACCTGGCTGGTCAGGTTGTTGGCCATCAGGTTGACGTTGTCGCTCAGGTCCTTCCAGATGCCCGTCACACCGCGCACCCGGGCCTGGCCGCCGAGGATGCCCTCGGTGCCCACCTCACGGGCCACCCTCGTCACCTCGTCGGCGAAGTTGGACAGCTGGTCGACCATCGTGTTGACGGTCGTCACCAGCTCCAGGATCTCGCCCTTGGCGTCGACGGTGATCTTCTTCGACAGGTCGCCGCGCGCCACGGCGGTGGTGACCTCGGCGATGTTACGGACCTGGAAGGTCAGGTTGTTCGCCATGAAGTTCACCGACTGGGTCAGGTCCTTCCAGGTGCCGGAGACCCCCTGCACCTCGGCCTGACCGCCCAGGATGCCCTCCGTGCCCACCTCGCGGGCCACCCTCGTCACCTGGTCCGCGAAGCTGGACAGCTGGTCCACCATCGTGTTGAGGGTGTTCTTCAGCTCAAGGATCTCGCCCCGCGCGTCCACGTCGATCTTCTGCGACAGGTCACCGCGGGCCACCGCCGTCGCGACCTGCGCGATGTTGCGCACCTGCGCCGTCAGGTTCCCGGCCATGCCGTTCACCGAGTCGGTCAGGTCCCGCCACACACCGGCGACGCCCGGCACCTGCGCCTGACCGCCCAGCCGCCCGTCCGTACCCACCTCGCGGGCCACCCGGGTCACCTGGTCCGCGAAGGCCGAGAGCTGGTCGACCATCGTGTTGATGGTGTTCTTCAGCTCCAGGATCTCGCCCCGCGCGTCCACGTCGATCTTCTGCGACAGGTCGCCCCGCGCCACCGCCGTCGTCACCTGCGCGATCTGCCGCACCTGCGAGGTCAGGTTGCCGGCCATGAAGTTCACCGAGTCGGTGAGCTCCCGCCAGCGCCCGGACACCCCGTCCACCCGGGCCTGACCGCCCAGCCGGCCCTCCGTGCCCACGTCCCTGGCCATCCGCGTGACCTGGTCGGCGAAGGACGACAGCTGCGACACCATCGTGTTGACGGTGTTCTTGAGCTCCAGCATCTCGCCGGCCACGTCCACGGTGACCTTCTGCGACAGGTCGCCGTTGGCCACCGCCGTCGTCACCTGCGCGATGTCCCGCACCTGGCCCGTCAGGTTGCGGAACGCCGTGTTCACCGAGTCGGTCAGGTCCTTCCACGTACCGGCCGCGCCCGGCACCTCCGCCTGACCGCCCAGCAGACCCTCGACACCGACCTCCCGCGCCACCCGGGTCACCTCGGAACCGAACGCGGAGAGCTGGTCCACCATCGTGTTGACGGTGTTCTTCAGCTCCAGCATCTCCCCGGCCACGTCCACCGTGACCTTCTGCGACAGATCACCGTTGGCCACCGCCGTCGTCACCTGCGCGATGTCCCGCACCTGCGTGGTGATGTTCCGGAAGACCGTGTTGACCGAGTCGGTCAGGTCCTTCCACGTGCCCGCCGCGCCCGGCACCTGCGCCTGACCGCCGAGCAGACCCTGCGCGCCCACCTCGCCCGAGACCCGGGTCACCTCGTCGGCGAAGGTCCGCAGCGTCTCCGTCATCTGGTTGATGGTGTCCGCGAGCTGCGCGATCTCGCCGCGCGCCGACACCCGCACCTTCTGCGACAGGTCGCCGTTGGCCACCGCGGTGGTGACCTCCGCGATCCCTCTCACCTGATTGGTCAGATTTCCCGCCATCGTGTTGACGGAATCCGTGAGGTCCTTCCACACACCGGCGACCCCGGCCACCTCCGCCTGACCGCCCAGCTCCCCCTCGGTACCCACCTCACGGGCCACCCGGGTCACCTCGGACGAGAACGAGGACAGCTGGTCCACCATCCTGTTGACGGTGTTCTTCAGCTCCAGCATCTCGCCGGCCACGTTCGCCGTGACCTTCTGCGACAGATCGCCGTTCGCGACCGCCGTCGTCACCAGCGCGATGTCCCGCACCTGGGCCGTCAGCTGGTTCGCCATCGTGTTGACCGAGTCCGTGAGGTCCTTCCACGAACCGGACATGCCCCGCACCTGGGCCTGACCGCCCAGCTTGCCCTCGGTGCCCACCTCCAGGGCCACCCGGGTCACCTCGTCGGCGAACACCGACAGCTGGTCGACCAGGTTGTTCACCGTACGGGCGACCTTCAGGAACTCCCCGCGCAGCGGCCGCGTCGCCCCGTCCACACCCTCCGAACGCAGCTCCATCCGCTGCCCCAGGTCACCCTCGGCCGCCGCCGACAGCACCCGGCTCACCTCGGACACGGGCCGCGCCAACTCGTCCACCAGCGCGTTCGCGGCCTCGACCGCCGCCGCCCACGCCCCCTCGCCGGCCCCGGTCTCCAGCCGCTCCGACAGCTTGCCCTCACGGCCCACCACCCGGCGCACCCGCGACAGCTCACCCGTCAGATGCGTCTGCCGGTCCGCCAGCTCGTTGAAGACGGCGGAGATCTCCGCCATCACCCCGTCGCCCGAGAGCGTCAGCCGCTTGCGGAAGTTGCCGTCCCGCATCGCCGTCAGCGACGCGAGCAGCCGCTCCAGCGCCGCCGCGTCGACCTGGACCGACTCACGACTCCTGGACCGTCCGCCCCTCGCGCGCGTTCCGCCACTGCCGCGTCGCGCTGCCGTGCCAGACTCCACCGTGTCCCTCCCGAAGGGGTCGACGAACATCCCGGGGTACCCCAAGCCTGCCCAGTGTTTCACCATGGTCGAACCCGGCCATAACAGTTCGACGGAAACAGCGACGACCGGCATCCGCTCGGACAGCGAAGGTAAGTAACCTGGCATCCGGCTGTCCAACCGCCCCGGTCCGCCCGGCGGGGGCGTTCACAGCACGCACACAGCACCACCACCGGGCAGCGGGAGGGCAGACCGACCATGGCAGAGCCGGGCACGCGTACGAGGAGTTCAGTGATCACCGCGCGGGCGGCTGCCAGCTTCGATCCCGTCGGACGGTCCGTCGCGACCGCCCGCGCCTTCGTCCGGGACACCCTCCAGGGCTGGGGATACGCCGAGGTCGTCGACGACGCCGTCGTCCTCACCAGCGAACTCGTCACCAACGCCGTCATCCACGCCGGCACCGCGGCCGACGTCCTGTGCCTGCGCGCCGACGACGGCGTCCGCATCGAAGTCGCCGACCGCTACCCCGAGCGCGAGATCCCCCTCCAGCAGGGCCGCACGCTCGCGGGCCCCGAGCGCGAGAACGGCCGGGGCCTGCTGCTCTGCGCCGCCCTCGCCACCCGCTGGGGCGTCGAGTACAGCCCCACCCGCAAACACGTCTGGTTCCACCTCGACCTCCCCGAGCGGCCCGTCGGCACCCGCTCCGCAGGACCCGTCCTGCCCGACCCGCTCCTCCCCGTCACCGAGAGCCGGGTCCGCGTCGCCGTCGTCCAGATCGACCGGGGCGGCGCCATCGCCGCCTGGAACGAGGACGCCGAGGAACTCTTCGGCTACGGCTCCGAGCAGGTCACCGGCAAGCCCCTCGGCGACCTCGCCGCCTGGCCCCACACCCCCGGCATCGGCACCGGACTCGCCGAGGCCCTGCGCCTCTCCCGCTGGGAGGGCAGCTACGGCATCCGCTGCGCCGACGGCCGCGTCATCCCCGTCTACGCCTCCCACCTGCGCGTCCGCGACGCCCAGGGCGAGCCCTCCACGGTCTGCCTCCTCGTCCGCGAGTACGAGCGCGCCGTCCTCCAGACCCCGCAGCGCCCCGCCGCCCCCGAGACCGGGACCGAGAGCCGCGTCGCGGCCGACCCCTTCGAGGTCTTCATCGGCTCCCCCGCCCCCGACGACCTCGACGGCCTCCTCCAGCGCACGGTGGAACGCGCCCGCGACATGCTCGACGGCGACTCCGCCTTCCTCCTCCTCGCCACCGACGACGAGACCGAACTGGAGGTACGGGCCACCACGGGCCTGCCCTCCGCCCGCCAGCGCTTCGCCCGCGTCCCCGTCGAGACCGGCGCCAGCCGCTACGGCTCCGCCCGCATGCCCGCCGTCCACGAGGACCTGGCCGCCGTCCCCGGCGCCGTGCCCCTCCTCGAAGGCACCGGCATGCGCTCGGTCGTCACCGTCCCCCTCAAGGTCGAGGGCCGCCTCACCGGCTCCCTCGGCGTCGCCGCCGAAGGCCCCAACCGCTACTCCAACGAGGAGGCCCTGCGCCTCCAGTTCGCCGCCGACCGGATCGCGCTCGCCGTCGAGTCCGCCCGCCTCGGCGAGCTCGAACGCCTCCGCCGCGGCTCCCTCAGCTTCCTCGTCGAGGCCTCCGACCTCCTGGCCGGCACCCTCGACCGCGACCAGACCCTGGCCCTCATGGCCCAGATGACGGTCCCCACCCTGGCCACCTGGTGCGCCGTCTACACGATCGCGGACCAGGCCTCCGACCCGTACCTCGCCTACGTCCTGCACGAAGACGAGGACCTCATCGACGGCCTGAAGGCCCTGCTCGTCTCCATCTCCCCGCCCGACCCGGTGACGACCCCCGGGGCCCGCGTGTGGACCGCCCCCGGCGACGCCGCCCACCGCGCGGCGCTCAACGCCTCGATGCGCGAACTGGCGGGCCCGGGCAGCCCGGTGTCCTCCGGCATCGGCACCGCCCTCGCGACCGCGACGGCCGTCGGCGGCGAGACCGTGGTCCTGCCGCTCGTCGCCCGCAACCGCGTCATCGGCATGCTGACCCTCGGCAAGCCCTCGGACGACCACTTCCGCCAGGAGATCCTGGAGCTCGCCGAGGACCTCTCCCGCCGGGCCGCCCTGGCTTTGGACAACGCCCGTCTCTATTCGGAGCGCACGGCCATCAGCCGCTCCCTCCAGCGCAGCCTCCTCCCGCCCGGCCTGCCGGTCGTCCCGGGAGTAGAGGTCGACGTCATCTACCGCGCGGCCGGCGAGGGCAACGAGGTCGGCGGCGACTTCTACGACCTCTTCCCCATCAGGGACGGCGCGTACGGGTTCGCCATCGGCGACGTGTGCGGTACGGGCCCCGAGGCCGCCGCCGTCACCGGCCTGGCCCGGCACGCCCTGCGCCTGCTGGCCCGCGAGGGCTTCGGCGGCCCCGCCGTCCTGGAGCGCCTCAACGCGGCGATCCTCGACGAGGGCGCCCGCAGCCGCTTCCTCACCCTCCTGTACGGCGAGATGCGCCCCCAGGAGGACGGCTCGGCCGTCCTGAAGGTCGTCTGCGCCGGGCACCCGCTGCCGCTCCGCCTCAGCCAGGACGGCACGGTCCGCCCGGCGGCGGACCCGCAGCCCCTCCTCGGCGTCATGGAGGACCTGGAGCTCTACGAGCAGACGGTCACCCTGGACCCGGGCGACGTCCTCCTGTGCGTCACGGACGGCGTCACCGAACGCCGCGAGGGCACCCGCATGCTGGGCGACGACGGCCTCACCGAGGTCCTCAGGTCCTGTACGGGCCTGACGGCCGGCGCGGTCGCCTCCCGGGTCCTGCGGGCGGTCGAGCGCTTCGCCCAGGAGCCGGCCTCGGACGACATGGCCATCCTGGCCCTCCGCATCCCGGAGCCGCACAACCGCTGACCCGCCCATGGGCCGTCCCCTCAGGGGACGGCCCTCCTCTCGTCCCCTCTGCTCCGGAAACGCAAAAAGGCCCCCGCCTGATGGCGGGGGCCTTTTCTCTGAGCCCTTTAACGGAATCGAACCGTTGACCTTCTCCTTACCATGGAGACGCTCTACCGACTGAGCTAAAAGGGCGGGTTGTTCGGCGGCGTCCTACTCTCCCACAGGGTCCCCCCTGCAGTACCATCGGCGCTGAAAGGCTTAGCTTCCGGGTTCGGAATGTAACCGGGCGTTTCCCTAACGCTATGACCACCGAAACACTATGAAGTTGAACTCAACCGGAAAGGGAGTTCGTTACTTCAGAACTAACACAGTGGACGCGAGCAACTGAGGACAAGCCCTCGGCCTATTAGTACCGGTCAGCTCCACCCATTACTGGGCTTCCACATCCG